>JAAVHM010000088.1 GCA_014799675.1 Ruminococcus sp.
ACGGGCGCATACAGGATGCGCCCCTACAATTTCTAAATAAATTGTAATAATTTATTTTTGCGATTTCATCTAAATACGCAGCATAGCAAAATTCTGAACAACGAACTTGGTAGTAACCGGCGACATTCCGCTTAGAATAAGCGGAACATCTGTAAAAATCGGCAAAGGGGAGGGAGATTAAGGAAGTAGGGGGTACGGGGGCAGAAACCTCAAAGGGGGAGGGGAAATGCCGATTTTTGTTGGGTTTATTTTTTCCCCTCCCCCTTTGTGGTGTCTGACCCCCGCTTTTGTGAACGACAAACAGTTCTTAACCTTGCTTCCAAAATTCAAAAGTAAACCAACAAGTCCAAAACCAAAAACGTGAAAAAATAACAAAGAGCAGAACACATACACCGACAAATAAAAACTTAAATTTTTCACTAAAGTAAATATTCCCCGCTTTTTTTGGCAATAATAATTTTGCAGAAACAAGAGCATTCTACTTATGACAAAAAATTCCAGCCAAATGTGTGATAATAACATTAAGTGTTCTGTGTGAAATATTTTTCTGAAAAAGGTGGTCCGTTAAAGCTTATGTACAATCTTGACAGCTTTACAAAAAAAGCAAACGCCGTTATAAACAAAGCCTTTCTGAACGCAGGTCGTCTCGGGCATACCTATATGGGCAGCGAGCACCTGCTTCTCGCATTGTCGGGGGAGCAGGGCTGTACCGCCGCGGCAATTTTCAAAGCCTGCGGTATTCGGGAGGAAAATATCCTCTGCCGCATTGATATGCTTGTGGGCAGGGGCGAACCTTGTATTGTTGACCGCGACGCTGTTACCGCTTCGGCAAAAATTATAATCGAGCAGGCTTTTGTTATCTCTGCGGAAAACGGCAGCAGGCTTGCGGGGACGGAGCATCTTCTCCTTGCCCTTTTAAGGGAAACGGACTGCACCGCCGTTAAAATTATCGAGGACATCGGCGGCAGCGTGACGGGGCTGGCGGGCGCTTGCACAATAACCGCCGCGGACGCTCGTATGACCAAAACTCCCACCCTTTTAAAGTACGGCAGAGACCTTACAAAAGCCGCAAGGGAGAAAAAATTCGACCCTGTTTTCTGCCGTGAAAAGGAGATNGAAAGAGTAATTCANATNNTGTCAAGACGTACAAAAAACAACCCCTGCCTTGTNGGGGAAGCGGGCGTGGGCAAGACCGCCGTTGCCGAGGGTATCGCNGCCATGATNGCNGAGGGGAACGTNCCCGAAGCAATACGGGGCAAGCAGATAGTTTCCCTTAGCCTTACCTCAATGCTTGCGGGGGCNAAGTACAGGGGNGACTTTGAGGAACGNGTNAAGCANTGCCTTGAAGAGGTTGCGGCAAACGGGAANATCATTCTTTTTATAGACGANCTGCACACNATNGTNGGCGCAGGNGCGGCGGAGGGNGCAATTGACGCGGCAAATATTTTAAAGCCNCAGCTTGCAAGNGGNGAAATACANATNATNGGCGCGACCACNTCGGAAGANTACCGCCGCTTTATNGAAAAGGACAGCGCNCTTGAACGGCGTTTCCAGCAGGTGGTGATAAANGANCCNACNGAGACGGAGGCTTTGCAGATAATCACAGGGCTTAAAGGGTGCTATGANGAATTCCACCGGGTTTGTATCACGGACGAAGCCGTCCGCGCGGCNATAACAATGTCCGTTCGNTATCAGCCNGAAAGATTTCTCCCNGACAAGGCNATAGACCTTATTGACGAAGCCTGCTCACGGGCGAGAATGAAAGCAAGCGANTCNCCCCAGACCTTGAGCGAGCTTGCGGAAAGNCTGCGGCGTATGCTTGAAAAGCAGGCGGAAAGCCGTGTGGGAANTCANGCTCACANTGTTAAAAAGCAAGGCGGNACGTCAGGCTGTNCAAGCTGGTACAGCGACAGCGAGGCAAAGCCTGTAGTCATTACNGCGGAAAATATTGCGGAGGTGGTTTCNGCCGCAACAGGCATACCNGTGACCCGTCTCACGGACAGCGAAAGCAAGCGTTTGCTNAACCTTGAAGNGGANCTNAAAAAGCGGGTCATCGGTCAGGACGAAGCTGTAAANNCCGTTGCGGACGCTATCCGCCGAAGCCGTTCGGGNCTNAAAGACCCTGCCCGACCNATGGGCTGNTTTATGTTCACNGGTCCNTCGGGNGCNGGNAAGACNGAGCTTTCCAAAGCNTTGGCGGAATGTCTTTTCGGNACGGAAAAATCCCTGATACGCTTTGATATGTCCGAATATATGGANAAGCACAGCGTAAGCAAGCTTATCGGCGCGCCTCCCGGTTANGTTGGCTGTGACGAGGGNGGACAGCTTACCGAGAAAGTCCGCAAGAAGCCCTACAGCGTGGTNCTNTTTGACGAGATAGAAAAAGCCCACAGCGACGTGAGCAACATTCTTTTGCAGATAATGGAGGACGGCATTCTCACCGACAATTCGGGCAGGAAAGTCAGCTTCCGCAGCAGCGTGATAATTCTCACCTCCAACATCGGCGCGGAGCTTATCACCGAGAAAAACGCTCTCGGCTTCGGCGGCGGGAANAACAATGATGAAAATATCCGNANGGACGTTGTAAAAGCCGTCCGCANGACNTTCCGNCCCGAGCTTATCGGCAGGCTGGACGAGATAATCGTGTTCAACCGNCTNGGCATGACGGAGCTTGGNGCAATTGCAAGNAAGCTTTTAAGCGGCTTGCAGAAGCGNGCGGAGGCTATGGAGATCTCCGTNGANTTCAGCGACAAAGCCATTGAAAGCATTGCCGCCGAAAGCATGGACAGNACNGGNGCAAGAAAGCTTCGGNGNAANATTACCTCCGCGGTGGAGAGTATGCTGTCGAAAAATATTCTTGACGGTACTGTCAAAAAGGGCGACAAGGCNGTNGTNATCTGGGAAAACGGNGAGATAGGNNTNAATGTTTCCCANCTTCAAAATAAATAGATTATTTNCGNNAAACNGNTNTNTATGGGCGGATCATATATCCGCCNGCCGCTGTCCATATAAATTTTGTAAAAACTATTGACAAATGTATACTNTTNTGGTATACTATGAAAAAGTCACAATTTNATAATTGACTTTTAAGAAAATAATGNTATAATTANTNTATCNAAAATTTTTTTCAGGAGGNCNATCATTATGAAGAAGTTTGTATGTTCCGTATGCGGTTATGTTTANGAGGGCGACTCCCTCCCCGCTGATTTCAAATGTCCCCAGTGTAAAGCTCCCGCTTCAAAGTTCAACGAAGCGGCTTCGGACAAGCTCAGCTGGGCTTGCCAGCACGTTGTAGGCATNGGCAAGGACGGCGCTGACGAGGAAATTCTCGAGGGTCTCAANCAGAATTTCATGGGCGAATGCACCGAGGTCGGTATGTACCTTGCAATGGCAAGAGTTGCTTTCCGNGAGGGCTATCCCGAGGTTGGTCAGTANTACGAAAAGGCTGCTTACGAGGAAGCAGANCACGCNGCTAAGTTCGCAGAGCTTCTNGGCGACGTTGTAACACCTTCCACCAAGAAAAACCTTGAAATGCGTGTTATGGCTGAAAACGGCGCTTGCGAGGGCAAGCTGAAGCTTGCTGCAAAGGCTAAGCAGATGAACCTTGACGCTATCCACGACACAGTTCACGAAATGGCTAAGGACGAGGCTCGTCACGGCTGNGCTTTCGAGGGACTTCTCAAGAGATACTTCGGCTAATTTTCAAATTAAAAAATTTATCCGCCAANGGACTTGTTTCTNTTGGCGGATTTTTTTCTNTAANTTTNTAAATTTATTTACCGAAGATATCGGCGGCTTTTTTCATATGCCCGATAATTTTTACGCCGAATGGACAGTTCTTTTCGCACTTTCCGCAGGCAATGCAGTCCCCCGCCTTTGCGCCGAGGGCGGCGTAATGCTCCCTGACGGTCTCGGGGACTTCCCCCTGTACCTCGCACAGGTCCGCAAGCTTGTTTACCATTGCAATGTCAATGCCCTTTGTGCAGGGGGCGCAGTGTCCGCAGTACATACATCTGTCCGAAAAAGAGTGGGCGGGAGCGTTTGCCAAAGCTTTGGCGTAATCCTTTTCGCTGTCGGGCAAATCGCTGTATTTTGCCGACTCCCTTATCTGCTCGCAGGTCTTTGCCCCCGCAAGCACGGAAGCCGCCGCAGGTCTTGTAAGACAATAGTGCAGACATTGGGGGACGGTCAGCTTCACGCCAAAGGGACTTGTCTTCTCGTCCAGAAGCGAACCTCCCGCAAACGGTTTCATTACGGTAATTCCAACGTCTTTAAGCTCACAGAGGCGATACAGTTCCTCACGCTCGGGGTCAATGTTGGAAAGGGCGTTTGAAAAGGTCTCCTCCTCAAAAAGGGTGTTCACGTCCTCGGTGGGCGGGAGAATGTCGTAAGCGGGGTTCACGCTAAGCATGATAACCTCGATAAGCCCGGTTTCCACCGCCTGCTTTGCGATTTTCTGATTGTGGGTACTCATGCCGATATGGCGAATTTTTCCCTGCGCTTTAAGTTCTTTCATAAACTCGATTATCTCGCCGCCGAAAACCTTGTCATAGTCCTTTTGCTCGTCAACATAGTGTATCATTCCAACGTCTATGTAGTCCGTGTCCAGACGAGTGAACAAGTCCTCGCAGGCTTCCTTTACGATTTTCATGTCGCGGGTGCGCTTGTACTGACCGTCTATCCATGCGGAGCAGACGTGTCCCTGAATAATGAATTTGTCACGGCGTCCTTTCATTGCCGCGCCCAAATTTGAACGTACATACGGCTCGGGATTGTATAAGTCGAAATAGTTCACACCGTTTTCAAGGGCGGTCTCGATAAGCTCGTTTGCAAGCTCCGCGGACTTCCCCACAAAGCCCTCGCTGCCCATGCCTATTTCGCTTACTTTCAGACCTGTTTTTCCAAGCATACGGTAATCCATACCAAATCACTCCCTGAAGTTAATTAATAATTGTAAACTAATTATACACTATTTTCCCTGAAATTGCAAGAGCCAAAAATGCAAAAAGCGCACTCTAACAGAGCATATACCCCGCCTGCAAATTTTGCAGATAAATCCGCAGACGGACAGTACATACCCTTTTGAGTACGCTTTAAAATTACAAATTATTTATCAATACTGGGAAACATAGTTTGTGGGGTTGATGTAAGTACCGTTGGAACGTACCTCAAAGTGGAGGTGGTTACCTGTGCTGTCGCCTGTGCTTCCAACGTAGCCGATGATCTGACCCTTTACAACATAGTCGCCGTATTCGATAGCAATGGAGCTCTGATGCGCGTAAACTGTAACGTTTCCGTCGTCGTGGGAAATTCTTACGCAGTTTCCGTAACCGCCGTTCCAGCCGCCGCCGACCTCGATAACTGTGCCGCTTTCAGCCGCATAGATAGGAGTGCCGTAAGGCGCAGCGATATCAATACCCTTGTGACCTCTGCCGTCGCCCTGATATGCGGAGATATATCCTCCGTCAACAGGCCAGAAGTAGTCGCCCGAACCGCCCGAGCCTGTGCTTACGGGAGTTCTGGTCTTTCTTGTACCCTTGCGCTGATACTTTGTAACAGGATCGGAAATGACCCTTTCGCCGGTGATCTCTCTCTTTATAGCAATACCGTTCCTGTAGGTAACGAGAGCAGTAACTTCCTTTTCGCCCTCAACGCCCGCAACGTCAACCTCTGTTTCGCCCTCGTACATATCGTCATCATAGTCGGTAACGATCTCATAATCAATTGCTTCGCTGTATGTTACCTCTTCCGTAGTCTCTACCTGAAGATAGGGAACTTCCTCGCTGAGCTGAACGATAGCTCCGATAGGACAATATTCTGTGATATCGTCAATTCTTTCGCCGTCGTATGTAGCAACGCAGTCGGTAAGCTCCTCAACGGTCATTCCGTTGCTTCTTGCTATATTCCAAGGGTTGTCGCCCTGCTGTACCTCATAGTAAACAGGCTCTTCAACGTTGGAATCCAAAAGGCTTATTATCTCATCCTGGTCTACTATCTGCTCGGGATCGACATACTGCTCGTATGTGTATTCTATATCCTTGTCGAAACCAACGGAAACGATATCCTCGCTGTCGTACTGCTCCTTTATATCTTCAAGGAACTTTTCGATATCGCTGTTTTCGGCAACAGCGCCCACGAACTCGCCGTCCACGGTAACAGCATAAGCTCTTACCTTATTGCTGTCAATGCCGCTTTCGCTTTCGTTCTGTATAAAGCCCGCCGCGTTTTCGGAATAATTTTCGTTGGCATCAAGATCTTCATTTGCGCCTATGCCGTATATTTCAAGCTCCTTGTCGTTATCTTCGCTTTCTGCGGCAGGTTCTTCCTTAACGGGAGCCTGTGTTTCTATCTGCTCCTGGATAACGTCCGCAAGCATCTGCTCGTCGAATATCTCGTCCTGCGCGCCTATAGGCTTAATTGAAAGAGTAGCTGTGATGTACTCGCTGCCTGTATCGTAATAAACGGCTCTGTCGGCAATAACCTTCTGCGCCTCGTCGATAACGGAAGCCTCGGACACAACGCCGACCTCCTGACCGTTCAGTTCAACAGTTACGCCGTAATCCGCGGAAGCCTTATCCGCTACAACGAACACGAGACAAGCTATACCAAGCACAGGTACAGCGTGATTTATAAAGGATTTGGCAAGTCTCTTGCTTCCTCTTGCCGCAGTTACAACGTCCGACAGCTGAAGCAGCAAGGCTCTTCCAAAGCCCTTGCTTATAATTCTCTCCTTAAATTTTCTGCCGAAATCCGCCATGCTTGTTCCTAAGCCGGCGATACCGCTTATTGTTCTTTTGAATGCTCCCGAAATTTTTGAAGCGGTCGGAACAGCGACTCCGCTGACCTTAGCTGCAGCGGCTCTTGCGGCGTATACTGAATATCTTACTGCCGATACGGCAAGATATGTAACCAGCGAGCCGACCTCGACCATAGCGCTTTCAAGCTTGTTATTTTTTTCTGTAAGACTTGTATTTTCCGATATATTTTTCTTTTCGGCTGCGCTCCTGTTAGCTGACATGACCACATCTCCTTTCTTTTTTTCTACACATCTTTTTTATTTTAAATCAATTTGGTTACAACAAAACCTTAAAAGGTTAGTGCTGACGCACGGTCTTTCAGGCGTACATTCCAGCAGCAGAACCTATGATCCCATGAATAAAGGTTACAATAAAACCTTAAAAGGTTACAAAACAGTAACATTATCTATATTATACCTCTTTTTTTTCAAAAATCAACAGTAATTGGCTTTATGTCACATTTTCTTAATTTTTTTCAGATATATGCACAATTCACGCATTTTTGTTTTGGCGTGTTTTAGTAATTATTTATGGATATTTTATTAACAAGCTCGTTTCACAGCAGTTCAAAAAGTTACAGAAGAAAGCAAAAAGGTTACAATTTGTAACCTTTTCCAAAAGGGTTTGGGGTATAGCCCCAAAAAATGGTTACAAAAAAGGTTACAAAACGGTTACAAAGCTCTGAAAGCAAAAATTACTTGTAATAAAATTATTGTCAACTTATTCACAAAAAAGCGGCTGCATACCCCGAAAAAGAAGTACGCAGCCGATAAAAATTTAAGTTAATGCGGTGTCGGCGGTACTGTCCTGCCGAAGCCCGAAGCTTATGGACAAAGCGCTGTTTACTTTTGTCATAGAATTTGTGTCAAGCTCGCCCATGCGCTCCTTGAGCCTTTTTTTGTCGATAGTTCTGATCTGCTCCAGAAGCACTATGCTGTCCTTTTGCAGCCCGCATTTGTCTGCGTTCACCTCAATGTGGGTGGGAAGCTTTGATTTGTCCCGCTGGCTTGTTATGGCGGCGGCTATGACTGTGGGACTGTGCTTGTTGCCCACGTCGTTCTGAACTATCAGAACGGGGCGTATGCCGCCTTGCTCCGAGCCTACCACGGGACTTAAATCTGCGTAATAAATTTCTCCCCTTTTTACTGACATTTCCATACACTCCTATTTTACCGAGTTTTAAGGCGCACTTGTCAGGCGAAGAACAATACACATAAATATGTATCGCTCATGTAAGCCTTTCGGTATCGTATGGTATTATTGTTGACGGATTTTTTGAAAATAATCACAAAAAATTATCCCCGCCGAATTTTTATCCTAAAAAATTTTCGGGGCTATACTATTATATGTAACATTTTAAATATGTTTACCGAGGCTTGACCTAATTAATAATGAATAATTAATAATTAATAATGTAAACGGCTGCTTCGCAGGCAGATTATCTGTTATTAAATATAGTATACGCAAATAAAATATAACCGTATCAAAAATATCAATAAATTATTTTG
>JAAVHM010000089.1 GCA_014799675.1 Ruminococcus sp.
AAGTAGGGGGTACGGGGGCAGAAACCTCAAAGAGGGAGGGGGAATGCCGATTTTTGTTGGGTTTATTTGTCCCCCTCCCTCTTTGTGGTGTCTGACCCCCGCTTCTGTGAACGACTAACTTTTACTAACCTTGCTTCCAAAATTCAAAACATTGTAACAGAAGCAGAATACGTACCCACATAAATTAAAATTTACACAGCCTTTTACGTCATTCAGAACCTGAACAGCTTTTCACAAAAAACGTCCAAAATCATAATATAGAATACAACAACACATTATAAGTGTACTTGTAAAAATTCTGATATGGAGCTGATAAGATGAACTGTTTGACCTGCTTTCTCGGCGGAGCCTCCCCCAGCGGCTTCCGCACGCATTTCGGCGAATATATTGCCGACCCCGCCTTTCATACCTACATAATCAAGGGCGGTCCCGGAACAGGAAAATCCTCCCTTATGAAAAGGCTTGCGGAGGCTTTTCCCGACGAAAAAAAGGAAATTTACCACTGCTCCAGCGACCCCGATTCTCTGGACGCTGTTATCTTTCTTGAACACAAGACCATTTTTGTGGACGGCACTGCTCCCCACTGCTTCGACCCCGAATATCCCGGGGCTGTCCAGCAGATACTTGATTTGGGAGCTTACTGGGACGAGAGCAGTCTCCGCAGAGCAAAGGAGGGAATTATTTCCGCAACTGCCGATTATTTGCAGTACCACGCCCGCTGCCGCAGGTACACCACAGCCCTTGCCGCAGTTTCGGGGGACACTTCTCAAATCGGCGAGAACGCTCTTGACAGCGAAAAATTAGAGGGCTTTATCGGAAGATTTTCCAAAAAAGTCCTGCCCAAAAAGCAAAGCGACGCCGAGGGCAAGCTTAGCTTCAGGCAGCTTTCCGCCCTTACCCCGAAAGGCTATATGACCAACGTCCCCGAGGGTTATACCGCCTATCTTCTCAACGACAGGTTTTACGCGGGTTCGGAAAAATTCCTCCGTGAGTTTACGGACATTGCAATAAAAAAAGGCTACGACATAAGCGTAAGCCTTTGCACCCTCCACAATGAGGACGCTTTTGAGCATATTCTCGTTCCCGAGCTTAAAATTGCTATCTTCTCCGCAAACCCCATAAACAGCCTTGTAATTTCCGCAAAGCAGCCTATAAATTTCAAGCGTTTTTACGACAAGAATATTGTTGCCGCGAAAAAATCCAGAATAAAATTCAACGAGTCCGCCGCAAAAAATCTTCTTTCGGAAGCTGTTTCCTCCCTCGTAAACGCAAAGGCGGAGCATGACGGTCTTGAAGCTTACTACATCGACGCTGTGGATTTCGACAGCATAAACAGGCTTTGCTACAGTCTTATATCTAAGATAAGCGGCGAAAGCGCGGAATAAATTACACCGATTCGGATAAAATAATAAAAAT
The DNA here is from genome assembly GCA_014799675.1 of Ruminococcus sp. Lineage (GTDB taxonomy): Bacteria > Bacillota > Clostridia > Oscillospirales > Ruminococcaceae > RGIG8773. The sequence goes on from JAAVHM010000089.1 coordinate 1,417, forward strand.
TTTTACAGAGGAAAAAATTCTATTCTTTAAAAGGACTGATAAAATGGAGTTGTTAAAAGTAGCTGTGAACTCTGTTGTAAGCCTTGCGGCGCTTTTCGTACTGACAAAGCTTATGGGCAACAAGCAGGTCTCCCAGCTTAGTATGTTCGATTACATCATCGGTATTTCGATAGGCTCTATTGCGGCGGAGTTTGCCACGGAGCTTGACAATCCCGAGTACTGCCTGCTTGCAATGGTGATATACGCGGTTATAGCTTATCTTGTTTCCGTCGTCACGAGCAAATCCATGAACGCTCAAAAGATGATAACGGGCAGACCCCTTATACTTCTGGACAACGGCAAGCTTTACAAAAAAAATTTCCGCAAGGCTCGTATCGACATAAACGAATTCCTCACCCACTGCCGCAATCAGGGGTACTTTGACCTTGCGGACATTCAAACGGCTGTTTTTGAATACAACGGCGCTGTAAGCGTTCTGCCCGCCGAAAACGCGAGACCTCTAACCCCCGCGGATATGCAGCTTAGTCCCCAACAGCAGAAGCTTATCGTCAACGTCATTCTGGACGGTCACGTCAGCGAAGCAAATCTGAAAATGACGGGAAACAACAAGGTGTGGCTTGAAAAGCAGCTTCACTCACAGGGGTATCACTCCGAAAAGGAGGTTTTCCTCGGCACGGTGAACACTGTTGACAACACCCTTACATTGTACCCTTTGAAAACAGAAGAAAAGTCCCAAGACCCATTCGCCTGACAGAGGCAAGAAAAATCAATTTCTGTGGGGCGGGAGCAAGCCCCCGCCCTACAAAAATATCTTTTCTAAATTATAAACCCCCATACCGCAAAATATGGGGGTTACATTTTTAACTGTCAACTGTCAACTATCAACTGTACACTAAATAAAGTCCGCCCCCTATGCAGACTCGGGGACGGATAAAAAGAGTCTGTACCGAACGTGGGACAAAACTCCGCAAACCATACAGGAAAGAAACTTTTCAGATAAGGGAGAAATTTCGCTTCGTCCTAAATGTGAAAAATTACCTGCTGTATTGGAAGCTTTTACTATTATAGCATAATGTGTCGATTTTGTCAATACGATTTTTGCAATATTTGTGCAAAATGACAACTTATGTCAGGCTGTTCGCAACAAACTTAACAAAATCCTCTTCGGGTATGGGTCTCGAAAAATAGTAGCCCTGTATGTAGTCGCATTCCATGTCAGCAAATTTTTCCACAAGCTGCTTTGTCTCAACGCCCTCAACGACTATATGCATATCCATTGCTTTCAGCATTTTTACCGTGTTCCGCAGGACTATCCACATTCTCTGATTATCCTCGGCAGCCACAAAGCTTTTGTCAAGCTTGACTATTGTAAGGGGCAGGGACGCCACTCTGTTGATGTTTGAATAGCCCGTGCCGTAATCGTCCAGCGAGAAAGTGAAGCCCTCGCTGTGGAGCTTGTCAATATTTTCCGTCATGATATTCTGGGCGTAATCCGCCGCGGTTTCGGTTATTTCAAGGTTTATCTTATCGGGTGCGACCTTGTATTTTTCCATAATATTCAGAATTTTATCCGCAAGGTCGGGAGACATACACTGGGCAACCGACAGGTTCACCTCGATATATTCAAGTCCCAGCTTTTCAAATTCCTCACTGGCGATAAAGCGGCAGACCTCCTCCATAACAAAGTCGCCTATTTTATGTATCGCGCCGCTTCTCTCCGCCGCAACTATGAACAGCTCGGGGGAGATAAAGCCGTATTTGTCGTCCTTTAACCTAAGCAGAGCTTCCGCAGAGACAAACCTTTTCTCCGCCGTGGAATAGATAGGCTGGTAATATACCTTGAAGCTTCTGTCCGCGATCGCTCTGTCGATAATTTCATCAAGCTCGTTGCCAAGCCCGAATGGACTTTTCTGCGCTATCTCGGAAGCACGAAGCACTTGTCCCGTATAAGGTGTACGGTTATGTATATCGTTGCCGAAAAGCATAAGGGTCTTGAAATCGGGTACGTCCTCGGGACACCTTGTTATGCAGACGTACGCTATAAGGTTAAGCTCCATTCCGTTGAAGCTTATGCCCTGCTTCAAAACGAAATTTATCTTCTCCGAAATAAGATAGATAAGCTCCGCCTGGTCGGTGTTCAGTACGATCCTGAAGCGTCCCCTGTCAAGATAGTATATCTCGGCGTGGGCTTTAAGGTCTCTGTCTACGGTGGTTATTATGTCCGCAATTGTTTTCAGCAGGCTGTTCATTCCGTCATAGTTCAGCATACTGTTCAGCGCGTTAAAGTTGGAAATATTTGCAAGAATTGAGGTAACGTGCTTTTCGTTGGTAAAATTCTTCCTCATGTCCGCCGCGTATGCTTCGTATTTCAGAAGTCCAGTAATAGGGTCTACCCTGTCCTCAGGTCTTTGTACCATTATTGAAACATACAGCATACTTAGAGCCGCGCCGAGCATTTCCACACGCAGCTCACGGTTCAGCCACTGTATCGTGACCGTAATAACACTGAACAAAAAAAGCATAAGGAGCGCGCGGTATTTTTCTCTTGAAAAAAGCTTATTGTACTTTATAAGACGGATAGTTCCGCTTAACATAAAGGAAAAGGCAAAAACATACAGCAGCGGGAAAATCGTTCCCCTTGTGTACTGAAAATTCTCGTCAAAATAAAATACAAGACCGTCGGTAAATGGATTTACTGCAAAAATTCCCGCAAAAAACACCGTCAGGGCAATTGCAAGTATTTTCTGGACGCGGATATTCCAAAGCTTATGCCATGTATCCGTAAGGGCAATTATGTAAATATAGTACACAAGCGCGGTAGCATTGTGCAGAAAAAGATAGAACGTATGGGAAATATATCTTAACGGAATCGGGTATATCCACGGGGTCTCGGATACGTCCATTGCTATCGCCCATATGTCAAAAGCATTTGTAACAAGGTTTATAAGTATAAAGCCGAGAAATGCGCGGTTGACCGTACCGCTTGTCATTCTTCTGGAAACAACTGAAAAAAGAAGCACGATCATAATTATAAGAGCGCACACGTCAAAATAAACAGCGTCCATTTATAAACCTCCTTTCGGCGTACTTGCGAAAAAATTATTTGCTGATGCTTGCAAGGATAAANTCCACAAACTCTTCCTCGGGTATAGGCTTTGAGAAATAGTANCCCTGTATGTAGTCGCATTTAAGGTTAGCGAATTTTTCCAGAACCTGTTCCGTCTCTATACCCTCCACAACGATATGCATATCCATATCCTTTATCATTTTAACGGTACTTTGCAGGACTACCCACATTTTGGGGTTATCCTCCGAATCCACAAAGCTTTTATCCAGCTTGACTATTTTAAGCGGCAGGGACGCCACTCTGTTGATGTTTGAATAGCCTGTGCCGTAATCGTCCAGCGAGANGCTCAAGCCCGCGCTGTAGAGCCGTTCGATATTTTCCGACATTGTATTCTGCGCGTAGCTCATTGCAGTTTCGGTTATTTCAAGATTTATCGCGTCGGGGGAAACATTGTGCCGCCTCATAGTNTGCAGTATCTTTTCCGCAAGGTCGGGGGACATACACTGTGCGACCGACAGGTTCACCTCGATATATTCAAGTCCCAGCTTTTTATACTCGTCGCTTGCAATAAAGCGGCACACCTCGTCCATGACATAATCGCCGATTTTATGTATCGCGCCGCTTCTCTCCGCCGCAACTATAAACAGCTCCGGTGAAATAAAGCCGTANTTCTCGTCATTGAGCCTGATAAGAGCTTCCGCCGAAACGAATTTTTTCTCCGCAACGGAATATATCGGCTGATAGTACACCTTAAAGCTTTTGTTCGCGATAGCCTTGTCGATGATCTCGTCAAGGACGCTGCCAAGCTCAAAGCCCTTCCTGCCCACAAGCTCGGAGGCTTTAAGAACCTGTCCCGAATAAGGCATACGCACGTGGAGGTCTATGCCGAACCGCAGCAGGGTCTGGAAGTCGTCAATATCCTCGGGACAATTTGTTATNCAAACATAGGCAAGCATATTAAGCTCCATGCCGTTTACATTTATTTTTTTCTTTAACTCCTCGTTTATTCTTTCCGCGGCGGTCTCCGCGGTTTTCATATGCTCTCCGCTGACCGCGAAACGGAATCTTCCCTTTTGGATATGATAAAGCTGCGCCCGTGTTNCAAGCTCAGCGTCTATTTCCGAAAGCTTTTCGGCAACAATTTTCAAAAGCTCGTTTGCGCCGTCATATCCCANTATCTGGTGAAGCGTAGAAAAATTTGATATGTTTATGATGATNGTTGTAAACGGCTTCTCGTTTATGAATTCCTGCCGCACGTCAGTGGTATACGCGTTTAAATTTCCCAGCGAAGTTACGCTTTCCTGAATTTCCTCGGGACGCTGTACTGTTGTAAGCACCAGATACAGAGCCACGGCGTTGATGAACATTTCCACCAGCAAATTCGGGAAGAACAATTGTATAAGCACCGCAATAAATTCAAACGGGAGCATTGCCGTCAGGGCAAANAGCTTCTGCGATGAAAAAAGCTTTTTATACTTAAAGATGTAGACNGTACACACCACCATATTTACAAAAGCGAGGATATACAGTATCAGCATGAAGTCTCCTCTTTTGTAGACATGGTCTTGGTCGAAATAGAAAATTTTTCCTGTAAAAAAGTTTAACAAAAGGGCAAGAACTATAAGCAGGGACGGCAGCGTCATNGCCGCGATCATGGANCTGCTGCTCTTCAGCTTNTGCCATGTATTGGTAAGAGCCACAACAAAAAGCATATACGCGGGAATGGTAAGATTATGCAAAAGCAAATATATCGTATTAAACAGATAAAGCAAAAACAAATTAGGCATACCGCCTGCTTCCGCCGCAACGTTCATTACAATGGAAAACATATCGCACACAGTCGTTGCAAGAGTTATAATAAGCAGGAGCAGAAAGCAGCTTCCTGCCGCGCCCGATTTCATTTTTCTGTCCGAAACGGAAACTATCAGAAAAATAAGCACAAGGGCGGCGCATATATGAAAATAAAGCGCGGACATTNGTTTCACCTCGATAAGTGCGGTAAAATTTGGCAGTAAAAAGCCTTTTGCAACTATATATTAGTATAACATACTGTCAGAAAAAAGTAAAGCTTTTTTGCACATTTTTTCAAAATTCATTCACATTTGGCAGGGCGGGGCGGGGAACGCCCCGCGGCGGGTGTCACCCCCATATTAAATATAANAATCATTTATTTTACGTATGCCCCCTCAAGGGGGCGGGTGANTTGCTGCTATATCGCAACCGCCCCTTGATAGGGGCTTGATAAGGTCACGGTATGCTGTATTTCACTTTGGGGTAGAACAAGGGTCAAGGCTCAGCCTTGTTGATAGAAAGTTGAAAATTACAATTTATAATGGTATAATAAACTTGCGAGGTGATAATATGTACAGAATTCTTGTTGCGGACGACGAGGAGGATATCGTCTGTATGCTCAGAGATTATTTTGAAATAAACGGNTACGAGGTAATTTCCGCCTCAAACGGAAAGGAAGCTATAGCTATGGCGGCAAAGTCCCCNGATATAATTCTGCTGGACGTTAATATGCCATACGGNGACGGCATTTCNGTNTGCAAAAANATNCGNGATTATGTTTCCTGCCCCATTTTGTTNNTNACGGCAAGGGTTGAGGACAGCGACAAGATCACGGGCTTTGCGGCNGGCGGGGACGATTACATCATAAANCCNTTTTCCATTGACGAGCTNGGNGCAAGGGTCGCAGCCCACATTCGCCGCGACCGCAGAGTTACGNCGGAAGCAAACGTCCGCTTTTTCGGGGGACTTACGGTGGACTATTCCGCAAAGACCGTTGCCGACGGGGACGGCGTTATTACCCTTGCCAAAAAGGAATTTGANATNATCGAGCTTCTTTCCCTTAANGCGGGACAGGTTTTCGACAAGGAGAGGATCTACGAGAAAATATGGGGCTACGACGCGGAGGGCGACAGCTCCGTAATTGCGGAACACGTCCGCAGGATCCGGGCAAAGCTTTCTCCCTCGGGGGAAGCTTACCACATTGAAACGGTTTGGGGGATGGGCTACAAATGGGTAAAATAAGGGAATTTTTCAGACAAAAGCGGAATGTGTCCCTGAAATGGTGCTTTTTCCTGTATCTGCCAATATGCGCGGTAATAGCCTTTGCTGGGTCGTTTTTTATCGGGGTTTCAACAAATTATGTCCAGAGCTGGTACAGGGCAAAATACTCCGCGCCGGAAGAGGGAGGTCACATCGAGATATACTTTGACGATAACGGCAACCCGCTTACCGCATATGTAAAAGACACTGTTTTTATTGGCAAGCACAGTGTTGTTTACAATATTATAAGCGGCGCGCAGGTCTTTCTTATCCCTGCGTGGGTGATACTGTGCGTTGGCTTTACGGGGAAAATTTTTTACAGCCGCGAGCTTAAAGAGCCTATAACCGTCCTTATGAACGCTTCCAAAAAGATTTCGGAAAATCAGCTTGATTTTGAAATTTACTACTACAAGAAAAACGAAATGGGTCTGCTTTGCAGCGCGTTCGACGATATGCGAAAGGCTCTGTTTGAGAACAACCGTGAGCTTTGGCACGCTCTTGAAGAAAGGAAGCGGCTGAACTCGGCGTTCTCCCACGACCTGCGAACGCCGCTGACGGTGCTTAAAGGTTATGCGGAATTCCTTGAAAGGTACTCTGCCGACGGCAAAATTACGCAGGAAAAGCTTACGGAAGTTCTTGGAAAAATGACGGGACAGATAGTCCGCTTGGAGCATTACACGCAAAAGATGAGTTCCGTCCAGAAGATAGAAGACATAACCGCCTGCTATGAGGAAATTTCCGTAAAGGAATTTTCGGAACAGCTTTCAAAGTCGGGGGAGCTTATCTGCAAGGGCAAGGATTTCGGCTTTGCGGTCACGGCGGAGGATCAAGAAAAAATTTCCGCGGACGCCGAGATAGTTATGCAGGTCTACGAGAACCTTGTTTCCAACGCCGCGCGGTACGCAAGGGAAAAAATATGCGTTTCGTTCACGGCGGAGGAAAACGGATTTTTTATCGAGGTCTGCGACGACGGAGAGGGCTTCTCGGCGGAGGGACTTAAAAAGGCTGCCGAGCCGTTTTTCCGTGACGAAAACAACAAGGACGCGGGGAAAAATCATTTCGGGCTGGGCTTGTATATTTGCAGGGTACTTTGTGAAAAGCACGGCGGCAGGCTGATTTTGGGCAATTCCTCGGCGGGGGGAAAGGTCACGGCATTTTTTTCGCAAAGTAGATAAAAAGTTGAAAATCACATGATATTCTTATTTACAGCAAATCTTTAAATATAAAATTTTGTAGGGGCGGATTCCATATCCGCCCGCCGAAAGGAGCGCGTTACACACGGGCGGATATAGAATCCGCCCCTACAAATAGGATTGCTGTATTTTATTTAGAAGGTGATT
>JAAVHM010000090.1 GCA_014799675.1 Ruminococcus sp.
TTCCGTTCCTCCGAGTCCGCAAAAAGCAGCTTCATAAAGTCCCCCTGTGCTATCATTGCGATCTGCATGAACTGCTCGCGGGTCACGCCCATGACCTTTTCTATCTCGGAATTCACTTCCTCAATTTTGCCGTCCCAAAGTTTATCGCCGCAGTAAAATTCCGCCTTTGCGGTCTCGGTTGTAAAGCCCTCTCCGCGCTTTTTGGGGCGCAGATATTCGGGGCTTCGTTTTATTTTGTAGGTCTTGCCGCGGTACTCAAAATCCAGCTCAACTTCTGTGGGGACGTCCGCCTCCGCATACTTTGAACGGAGCATATCAGACGAACGGGACGAGCCGCTTGCCCTGCCGTAAAGCGCAAAGGTTATCGCGTCAAAAATCGTCGTTTTCCCCGCGCCCGTGTCGCCCGTTATAAGATACAAGCCGCTTTTTCCCAGCTTTTCAAAATCAAATTCCGTACGTCCCGAATAGGGTCCGAATGCGGTAANAATAAGCTTTAAAGGTCTCAAATCCTCACCCTCCAAATTAATTAACAATTAATAATTAATAATGAATAATTATTCGCGTGCAAAAAGTTTTCAGACAGACAAATTATAATTTTCCGAATATGAAAATTTAAAATTCGTCGGTGCAGCNGANACCTTAATTATTAATTGTTAATTATTNATTATTAATTAAATTNCCCCANGTCTCGTTTATNAANTTTTCCATGAAANTTCTCTGCTCNCNGNTCATGGGCTGATTGTTCCTTAACTCAAAAAATTCGGAAAAAAGCTCTATCGGCGGCTTGTTTTCCGTCTCCTCNGGGNCGGGAAGCAGGGCGTTTTNCCGCGTCCGCTTGTTGTCGTAATCAAGCCGCATAAGGTTGTGNTATCTTAGCCNCAGCTTTGCCAGCGCGTCGGGGACGTCCTCCTCGTCCGTGAGNATTATCCGCACATAATCCTCGCCGTGATNTCCGNTTTCAAGAAAAGCTTTGTCCGTAAGCTCGTCATAGCTGCCCCGAAGCTCCGCCATATCGCGCAGGGGCGTAAGGGGGACGGTCTTTACGTCAAGAGAACCCTTTTCGCCAAGCACGGCGACNGTTACAGACTTTTGCTGATTTGCTTCGGAAAAGGAATATTTTAAAGGCGTTCCGCAGTAACGTATTTTTTCGCCGCCGATATTCTGGGGACGGTGAATGTGTCCCAGAGCCGTGTAGTCAAAGTCCGAAAAAATNTCTGCGGGGACGCTCTCGCTGCCGCCTGCGGAAATGTCCTCCGAATCGGAAAGCTCCGCCCCNGTNACAAACTGGTGGGTAATCAGAACGTTCCGNNGNGTTTTGTCAATGTCCATTTTTTNCACNGCGGCGGCAATTGCTTCGCCGTAGCTTTGAAGCTCTTCGCTTTCAAGAAAGCGGCGTACTGCCGAGGGTTTAACAAAAGGCAGCATATAAAAATTTACACTGCCGAATTCGTCCTCCAAAGAAACAGGCTTGACATTGCCGTNGTAAACGGGNGAAAAATGTACCCCGCCCGCGCTCATTATCTCCGAGCCGAAAGCTATTCTTTCGGGGGAATCGTGGTTGCCGCTTATGATGAAGCAGGTTATTTTTTGCCGTGAAATTTTGGTTATAAAATCGTTGAAAAGCTGCACGGCTTCGGCGGGGGGAACTGTTTTGTCGTAAACGTCCCCCGCAATAATTACCGCGTCGGGGGCTTCCGCATTGATGATACCGAGAATTTGTTTGAGTATAAAAGTCTGGTCATCGTAAAGAGAAAATTCTCCGAGACGTTTCCCCAAGTGCAGGTCGGATAGATGTATTATTTTCATTTTTTAATCTGCTCCTTTTGCGGAAGTTTTTATACTGAAATTATATCAAAAAATTTCCTTTATGTCAAACTTGTACTGCTGTTTTTCTAATATAAATTTTAATTTTGCGTGCCAACACAAAACGTCTGTAGGGGCGGATTCCATATCCGCCCGCAACACACAGTATCGGAACATTTTTAACGGGCGCATACAGGATGCGCCCCTACAGAATATCGCAATTATGTAGGGGACGGGTNTCCATGTCAATACAGACCGTCCCGCAAATTTCCGAAATCACAAAAACGGGCGGGGANACCCCGCCCCTACAGAAACGTTGTTCCGCTAAATAAAAATTTATCTTTAAAAAAATATTCTCTGNACTTTGACATTTTTCCCAAAAACATATATAATTAAAGTTAAAGAAANTTCAAAAGGAGNATCTAAATGGAGATAATTNTTCCCGACCCGAAAACGGGGAAGCGTTANAATGCACAGAGCAGCTTTCTTAAAAAGCNTTTCGGCAAAAAGACAGTGAAAATAAGCCTTAACGGGAATTTCACCTGCCCCAACATAGACGGCACAAAGGGCGTCGGCGGCTGTACTTACTGCTCGTCCTNCGGCAGCGGNGACTTTGCGGGNAAGCCCTTTCAGACCGTTGCCGAACAGTTTGAATACGGNAAAANNCTNATTCTTGAAAAGTGGGGGGACGACCTTTTTTTCATACCTTATTTTCAGGCGAACNCCAACACATATGCTCCGCTTCCAAAGCTAAAGGGGCTTTTTGAGGAAGCCCTTTTGCAGGAAAATGTTGTGGGACTTGCCGTGTCAACCCGTCCCGACTGCATTTCGGAGGAGACTGCCGATTATTTGAAAGAGCTTTCCGAACGGACATATCTNACCGTTGAGCTTGGTTTGCAGACAATACACAACAGTACTGCCGAAATNATAAACCGCTGTCACAGTTATGAGGATTTTTTGCACGGCTTGGATATGCTGAGATCGAGGGGAATAAACGTCTGNGTACACATTATAAACGGTCTTCCACACGAGAGCAGGGAGATGATGCTGGAGACTGCCAGAGTTGTGGGCGGACTTGGAATACAGGGGATAAAAATTCACCTGCTGCACATTTTAAGGGGTACGAAAATTGCCGAGCAGTACCAAAACGGTGAGTTCCCCGCAATGGAAATGGAGGACTATATCGAGACGGTCTGCGACCAGATAGAGCTGCTTCCGAGGGAGGTCATGATAGAACGGCTCACGGGGGACGGCGCGGGGGATATCCTTATCGCTCCGCTGTGGAGCAGGGACAAGCGGGCAGTCCTGAACGGCATTGACAAGGAGCTTCGCCGCAGGGGGAGCGTTCAGGGGTGCAGGATATAAGAACCTGTCAACATAGGTGCAGGCGCACGTCCTTTTGGCAATCTTTTGCCGCCGACTGCGTTAAAAATCCTTGCCGTCGGCAAAATCCTGCCAAAAATCCGCACACTTATCATATGTGGACAGGTTCTAAATTTATAATATCAAGCAAATTGTCAGCAGCGGGCATCTCCCTTTAGCCTGTCAATAAAATTCAGGATAAGCTGCAAATCGTCCTCGTTAAGCTGCTTTAATCCCTCCAAAGCCTTTTGCAGAAGCTCGGGACGGGTCACTTTATCGTCAAAAAATTCCGAGGGGGTTATGCCGAAATAATCGCATATGGCAAAAAACTCGCTCAGGGGCGGCAGGGATTTCCCCGACGATATGTTGTAGACATAGCCCCTGCTGTGTCCCAGGTCGTAGCTCATTTTATATTCCGAAACTCCCTTTTGCAGACGGAGCTGTGTTATTCTGTCCCTGACAAATTCTTCATACATTTGAGATACCTCCAACGTTTGCCCTAAATCCCTAAATTATAATAGTATAAATAATATAATACAGCAAATCGTCCCGCATATACTCAAATAAAATATGTTTATTCTCTTGAAATAACATATAAAATATGTTATAATCAAATATAAGGCGATTAAATATACTGAAATTCCGAAAAAAGTCAAGGGAAATTTGATACCGATACAAAGGAGATGACAGGCTTGAACTGCTGCTTTACGGGACACAGGCTTATCAAGTCCACAAGAAATTTAGAGTATACAATAAAAAAAGAGCTTAAAGCTCTTATCGAGGTCGGCGTTACCGATTTTTATTCTGGAGGAACTTACGGCTGGGAGGCAATGTGCGAGCTGACGGTACTTAAGCTTAGGAAAAAATACCCGCATATAAGGCTGCACCTTATCCTGCCGTGTCCCGCAAAGGAGCATACCGCGGAATGGGACGGCAGGCGGCGCGAGATATACTATAAAATAATGAATTCGGCGGACAGCGTTGAGATCGTCTCGGAGGAATATTTCGACGGCTGTGTAAAAATACGTAATATGCGCCTTGTGGAAACGGCGGACAGGTGCTTCTGCTATTACAACGAAAAAAATATCGGCAGCGGCACAGCGCAGGTAGTCCGAATGGCTGTGAGCAAGGGGATAGACGTTATAAATATTTGTCCCGCCGAAAGTGCGGACTTCGTTGACAACTGCTTGTAAAAATGCTATAATTTTAACAAATATCATAAGGGGCTGATAAAATGAAAAAATCGGGTGTTTTCCTTTTGGTTATGAGTATACTTTCATTACTGCCTGCGGCTTTGAGAATTGTTGAGTTTATCAACATACTGCATATGTATTCTATGCGTGATGAATTACAGGAATTGTACGCAGTGCATGACAGTACGGTAAGTACCTATTATCTTTTGCGTGAGGAGATCTTTCGTTATGCGGTAATTATTCTGTTATGTCTTGTCCCCGGAATATTTGGCATTATCGTAAGCATAAAGCGCGGACGTTTTGCGGTCGTATGTATTGTTATAGGTGGTCTGTTCACTTTATTTGAATTGGCTGGGGCTGTTAGCTGTATTTATGTTTTGTATGGAAACTACTATGCAAGACTGGCAATAGCGTATGTAATTTCGGCAATATTTTTTGCATTATATACGGCAGCAGCGGCTATCGCTTTTAAATCTCGGAAAGCAGTGTAAAATTTTTGACCGCAGGTATTGACATAACGGTAAAAATCATGTATAATATAAACAGAAAGAGTGAATGCCCTACACAGGAGCTATGGCTTGCTGCGGAATGGGCTGCTCCCCTAAGTTTATTGGTTTAAAATAACCGCCGACTTGGAGAGGTCAGGGCGGTTATTTGCTTTCCTGACTACTTACGTTTGTTGTTCTTATTGCTAAAAACAACGTAGCACAGGGTGACAACATTTGTCAACACGTTTACAAAAAGTAACAAATCAGATAAACTGATGTATGTATCCATAGTTATCAACCCCCTTTACTTTTAGATAAAGGGGAGCAACCGCCTCCGCAGGCAAGGAACACTCTTGCTTCGGGCAACACTCTTACTGAAATAATACCACATTTTTCTTTGTATGTCAACAAAATTTGCCATAACCCCTTGACAAACCAAAAAAGCTGTGGTAAAATAAATAATTGCAGAGGAAAGAATTTCTTGCCTCTTGCATCTTAAAATCTAATAATCTGATAGGGGAGCTGCTAAAGGCGGCTGAGAGGGAACCATAAAGAACAGTTCCGACCCTTAAAACCTGATACGGGTAATGCCGGCGTAGGGAATTTGTTCGCTTTTTACGGAAAAGTCAAAGTCTGTACGTTCGCGTACAGACTTTTTTTATTCTGTCGGAACTTAATCTAAGCCGTATTATAAATTTTACAAAGTTAGGAAGTAATAGTATGGAAAAAAACTCAAAAACAAGAATCCTCGTTGAGGGCGCGATCATGGTAGCGCTGGCTTTCGTTTTAAGCTGTATAAAGGTTTTCAAGCTGCCCTGGGGCGGTTCGATAACCTTGCTGTCGATGCTGCCTATCGCTGTTTTCAGCATTAAGAGGGGCGTTAAGGCGGGACTTTTCGCGGCGTTCGTGTCCGCGCTTATTCAGCTTGGACAGGGCATTATCGCCGACGGACTTTTAGGCTGGGGACTTACTCCCGTAATGCTTATCTCGTGTATGTTCCTTGACTACATAGGCGCGTTCACAGTTATCGGTATAAGCGGTATATTCCGCAAAAAGGGTCTTGCGGGCAGACTTGCGGGGACGGCTCTTGCGGTGCTTATCCGTTACATTTTCCACATAATAAGCGGCGCGGTGATTTTCCACTCCTCGGGCATGATATGGGAAACCTTTTCCACCGAAAACGAGTGGCTTTACAGCACGCTTTACAACGGCGCGTATATGCTCCCCGAAATGATTTTTACGGTGATCGGAGCTGCTGTTCTGCTTAAAGTTCCGCAGATAAACAGGCTTATTGAAGAATAATAAAATTTTCCCCCGTACAGCACGGGGGATTTTTTATCGGTTCTCGTCAAGATAGTTTTGCACACGGTTCTGAATAATCTCGACGGTCTCCTTGACGGGTCGCTGTCCCGAGAAATACATTTCCGCCTCTTCCTGAATAATGTTATAGACAAAATTTTCGGAGTTGTCCACCCTGCAAGTCGCCCCGTTGATAAGGTCAAGAATTCTCTGATTGTCCTCGTCGGTGTTTATGCCGAATTCATCGCTGTATTCGTCAGCGTAGGAGAGATAGAAACCCTTTTTAGCGTCCTCTGCCGCAAATTCAAGGGCGGATTTTTTCACGGGGAAAACGCTGCTGTGAAAAATAATATTTTTCTGATATTCGTCCGAATAACAATTTCTGATAAATTCCCAAGCCCCCTCTTTAACGGGGGATTTTTCAAAAATAACATAGCTTCCGTTGGCTTGTATGAGCGCACCGTTTCCCTCTGCGTCGGGATAACCCACTATAGCGGGAGGTTCGCCTAACGTGTTGTATTCCAATTGGCGTAAAGAGTAAAAATCACTTACGAAACGACCCAATACAGTAAAAAGCGCTTTTTCGTTTCTCATATCGTCCGCCGCGTTACGCAGCCAGTTTGGATCGTTCAAATAGCTGTAGTCATATTCCTTTGGGAATGTGTAGCAGAATTCCAGTATGCGTATAAATTTTTCGCTGTTGAAATTGCACTTGCCCGTCTCCTTGTCAACATAGCTCTGCCAGCCGTAATGCATAAAGTCATCAAATACGACGGATTTGCTCACCGGCAAATCTCTGAATTTTTTATCGGGATACTTTTCCGCAAGGTCTATAAAATCGTCGGAAGTCCTGCCCTGCATTTCGCCGACGACAGAAGCTTTTCCCATAAGTGCTTCTATGCTAAAGGTTGTAATATTTTCATAAAGCCCGCCGTTTATTTCGCAGGCTTTGAAAACATTCTCCAAAAAGTCCTCGCGGCTCATTTCGGGGTCGTTGTCGATAAAATCATAATAATCTGCAAGCAAGCCTTTTTCGGCGTAGCTTTCTATAGGCAGGAAAGTACTTTGGATAATATCGGGGGTATTGCCCGCAATAATTTCAAGGTTAAGAGTGTTGATAACGTTTGCAAGGTCGTTGGCATCTCGGTCTGTAACTTCAATTTCGTACTCCTCACTTGTGCTGTTGAACTCGTTGATACTCATTTGAAAATTGGTGTCAACGCTTAAACCCATAACTGTCATTTTAATGGTCTTCTTTCCCTCCGCGGTTGTTTCCGCCGCCGCTGTCTCGGGAACTTGCTCGTTACCGTTCCCACCGCAGGACGAAATTGTCAGGCACATAGCCGCCGCTGTTGCTGCTGCAAAAATTTTTCTGAATTTCATAAATATTTTCCTTTCTGTTGGGTAAATTTATATTAATATATTAATTAAATTTTAACAGTTTTTGCGGCATAAGTCCAGTTACAAAATAATTACAAAATTCCCAAAAGGTTACAAAAACGGTTACAAAGGTTACAATTTGATTACAAATGTCAAAAAAAGCTAAAGAAAAAATTCTTTGAAACGCAGAGAGAAATTTTTGCGGCAGTACCCATTTTCTTTTGTGCAAAATGACTAACAAGTTATTTTTTTATGGGATTTTAAGCGTTAAATTTTGGTAAATCGACGGCGTTGTTAATAAAATTACAACAAAATTCCCGCTAAAGTGAGCGTTTTTTCAGCAAGAATATTAAACATTTGTGAAATTTTAGCCTATTTTTAGTGTTTGTAAATTATAATAGTTGACAAAAATAAATTAATTTTGTATAATATTATTGTGAGTAATACTAATATGAAATTAAAAAGCTCATGGAAAATCAAACAAAAACCGCATATGTGCATATATGATTTTTGTGCAGTTTTTAATTGGATATTAGAAAAGAGTACAAGTGTATCATTTTTCATCTGATACTATTCATAATAGAGACCGAAAACCCTTGCTGAATTATATCAAGTATTGAAATTTTGAACATTTATTGCTGTGTCGTTTGTGACGTGTCGTTATGTTAGGAGGGGCTTATGCACAGACAATATAAAATAGTAATGCTTGCGGCGGCTTATATTGCGGCGGCGCTTGCGGCGGTCAATATCGCCCTGCGGATTCCCGAATATACGGCTGTTATCCTTATCGTTTTTGCCGCGGCGGCGGTGGTTTCGGTTCTTTTCCTTACGCTGGGTATGAAGTACTTCAGACGTGAGCACGCTTTAAAGGAACGTGAAAGCCTTTCAAGGATAATGCACAGCCTTAACGCTATGGTTATTTTGTGGGACGACGATTTCCACTATGTGGAGGTCAACGACGAGCTTACAAAGTCCATAGGCTATACCTCGGAGGATCTTGCGGATATTAAAAATCTGCAAAAGGTTCTTCCCCCTGACGCTTTTGCCCCAAGCTTGCAGGCTATTGTAAACAACCGCGACGAGGAGTTCCAGGTTATCGCAAAGGGCGGCGCAAAGGTCAGCACGATCTGGAACACGTCCATTATGACAACGGTGCAGACCAAGACCCGCACAAAGTGCCTTATGATGTCCATTGGCATGGATATAAGCGAGACTGTCCGTATGCAGGAGGAGCTTATCCGCTACTCAAGGGAGCTTGCGGAGTCGGAGAGCAGGTATTCTCTTTCAATGGAGCTTTCGGAGATCGGCGTCGTTCTTAAAAAGCCGGACAGGAACACTTTCTATGTGTCGGAACAGCTTTGCAGGAAGCTGGGAATTGAAAAGGGAACAGATATCCCCGCGGAGACCCTGAGAGAGTTTTTCCACGAGGACGACAAAAAGGTTTTTGACGCCCTTGCCGCGGCTATGACAAACCTCTACGGCGCGGACAATGACGAAATACACAACAGCGAATTCCGCGTTCTTGAAACGGACGGTCAGTATCATTGGTTCAAATTCAGATATAAGATAACGCCCAACGCCGACATAAACTATGCAAATATCGGCGGCGCGGTAATTGACGTTACCAAGGATAAGGCTAAGGATATCCTTATTGAGAAAATGGCGTACATCGACGATGTTACCCAGATATTCAACAGAAACAAGTTCATGCAGATAGGTCAGGAGACTTTTGAGTGCGCTTCCGAAAGCGGTTCGGGTATTTCCTACTGGGTAATTGTTCTTGATATTGACAATTTCCACCTGATAAACGATACCTGCGGATACGAAAACGGAAACAAGCTTCTTAACGAGTTTGGTAAAATAGTCGAGAAGTCCCTTACATCAGGCGGTATCGGCGCAAGAATAGGCGGCGACAACTTTGCCCTGCTTATCCATGACACGGGGGACGACGAGCTTCCCGTAAACATTGTCAAGGATATTCAGGAGCAGCTTAAGGACTTGTGCGACGAAAGCTTTGGGTCGCAGACGGTGACTTGTTCCGCGGGCTACTGCAAGATGTCGGACGGCGGAAGCGATTTTGCACAGGTTCTTGACCATGCGGAATTCTCACTTAGTATGTCCGACGGCACAAAGAACGAAATTATCCGTTACGACAATAAGATACACGACAAGATAATCGAGGGCAACGCTATTGAAAGCGAGCTTGCAAAGGCTATCGAAAACAACGAGCTTGTTTTGTACTATCAGCCAAAGATCGACCTTTCGGACGGAACTCTCATGGGCATGGAAGCGCTTATCCGCTGGGTAAAGCCGGACGGCACGGTAGTTCCTCCCAACAAGTTTATCCCTGTTGCGGAAAATTCGCTGCTTATAACAAAGATAAGCGATTTTGTACTTCACGAAGCCTGCCGTCAGAACAAGGCTTGGCAGGATAAGGGTTACCCGCCGATAGCGGTTTCCATTAACCTTACGGCGGTGGACTTCTATCAGACGGACGTTAAGGAGTCCATTCAGAACGCTCTTAACGAGACAGGTCTTGACGCAAAGTGGCTGGACGTTGAGCTTACCGAGTCCCTTGCGTTAAAGGATATCGACCATGCTATCCAGCAGATGCAGGAGATACGCGAGCTGGGAGTTCAGCTTTCCATGGACGATTTCGGCACGGGCTACTCGTCGCTTAGCTACATTCAGGTGCTTCCTATCACGCTTTTGAAGCTTGACCGTTCCTTTATAATGTATCTTGAAGAGGACGAAATTTCAAGAGAGATAGTTTCCGCAGTTATCAGAATTGCAAAGTCCAAGAAGATAGAGACCATTGCCGAGGGCATTGAGACTATCGGTCAGGCGGAGATACTTAAACAGTCGGGCTGCGATCTGGCGCAGGGTTACTTCTTCGGCAAGCCTATGCCTGTTGACAAGTTTGAGGAATTCATGGCTGAAAAGGCAAGGGAACACGCCGCGAAGGTTTCTGCAAATGCATAATTTGTCGGAGGTTTGCTTATGATGTATCCTTATATGACGCTTGCTGACGAAACAGAAATAGTTCACTCCCAGATACTGGACGGCGACAGGGTTATCGTGCATTTTGAGCGTCCTACGGAGAAAGGCTTTGATTCTGCAAGGTTTGAACTGCCAACCTACGACTTGCTGGAAAAAAAAGGCGAATACAAGGCGGAGGATATAGAGTTTTTCAAAAAATTGCTTCAGCATAACGCTCATTTGATATACAAGTACGCAAGGTGCGGTGGTGTGAAATTTGCCTAATTTGTTTACCGTAAGCGGCTATAAAATATATTTTTGGTCGAACGAAAGCGGCGAACCGATACACGTTCACATATCAAAGGGGAAGCCGTTGCCGTCAAGTACAAAAATTTGGCTGACAAAATCGGGCGGGTGTATTGTTGCAAATAACAAAAGCGGTATCCCCGCCGCCGAACTGAACGGACTTATGGAATTTATTTCAGCCCAGTTTTTTATTATATGCGATATGTGGAAAAAATTTTTCTCAACAGACGAAATTAAATTTTATTGTTGATAATAATTCAAAATATAGGGTACGGGAATACTGTACCCTTATTTTGGATTTTAGAGTTTGTAAAAATTATCCGCAGGAGGAATGTTATTATGGCTAAAAGAAGAATTGGAATTCTCACAAGCGGCGGCGACTGCCCCGGACTTAACGCTACTATAAGAGGCGTTGCAAAGGCTTGCTTTGAAAGAATGGGCGAGGACAAGGTCGAGATCGTCGGCATTCAGAACGGTTACTACGGCTTGATAAACAACATTGCAAGGGATATGAAGCCCTCGGAATTTTCGGGAATTCTGACACAAGGCGGAACTATTCTCGGAACAAAGCGTCAGCCGTTCAAGATGATGTCCGTTATCGGCGAGGACAACGTTGACAAGATAAAGGCTATGAAAGACACCTACAAAAAGCAGAAGCTGGACTGCCTTTTGACCCTCGGCGGAAACGGTACTCACAAGACTGCGAACCTGCTTTCCGAGGAGGGACTTAACGTTATCGGTCTGCCCAAAACTATCGACAATGATATTTACGGCACGGATGTTACTTTCGGCTTCCACACGGCTGTTGACATTGCCACGGACGTTATCGACCGTCTCCACACAACTGCGGCTTCCCACAGCAGAATTCTCATGGTTGAGATAATGGGCAACAAGGCGGGCTGGCTCACACTTTATTCGGGAATTGCAGGGGGCGCGGACATTATCATAATTCCCGAGATACCATACGACCCCGAAAAGGTTATCACTGCTCTCAAAAAGAGAAGCGACGCGGGAAAAACCTTCTCTATCGTTGCGTTTGCGGAGGGAGCTTACGATATTGAGGAAGCAAAGCTTAAGAAAAAGGAACGTGCAAGACTTCGTCAGGAAGCGGGCATAACCACCGCTACAAGCCGTCTTGCGGCGCAGATACAAAAGGGTACGGGAATTGAGACAAGAGTATGCGTTCCGGGACATATGCTAAGGGGAGGAAGTCCCTCGGCGTATGACAGGGTTCTTGCAACAAAATTCGGCGTTCGTGCGGCAAAGCTTATCGAGCAGGAAAAGTACGGTTATTCCGTTGCAATGGTAAAGAGTCTTATTACGGAAAATCCGCTTAAAGACGTTGCGGGCAAGACAAAGTTTGTCACCGAGGAGCACCAGCTTGTTGGTACGGCAAGACATCTTGGAATTTCATTCGGAGATTAATTAGGAAAACATTTAATTTGTAGGGGCGCATCCTGTATGCGCCCGTTGGTGCAATAACGGCGCGGCGGGCGGATACGGGATCCGCCCCTACGGTTTTATAAAAAATACAGGAGGGCTTTTATGCCGAAAATTTTAATTGTTGACGACGAGAAAATGATAAGGAACGTTGTTAAGGAATACGCCGAATTCGAGGGCTACGAGACTGCCGAGGCAGAGAACGGCATGGAGGCGGTGGAAATGTGCCGCAATGAGGATTTCGACATTATTGTCATAGACGTTATGATGCCCCGTCTGGACGGCTATTCTGCGGTAAAGGAGATCCACAAGACCAAGCAGATACCCGTCATTATGCTTTCCGCAAGAGGCGAGGAGTACGACAAGCTTTTCGGCTTTGAGATAGGTGTGGACGATTATGTTGTAAAACCATTTTCTCCAAAGGAACTGCTTGCAAGGATAAAGGCTGTACTTAAACGGGGAGCTGCCGCAGAGGAAAACAGCAGGATAGAAAAAATCACCTTTGAGGGTCTTGAAATAAACGTCACGGGACGGGAAGTTACCATAGACGGAAAAACCGCCCAGCTTACCCCGAAAGAGTACGACCTGCTGTTCTATCTTGTGCGGAACAAGGGCATTGCTCTTTCAAGAGAAAAGCTTTTGGAGGAAGTCTGGGGCTACGATTTTTACGGCGATGACAGGACTGTGGACACCCACATAAAAATGCTCCGCAGTTCCCTCGGAGAGTACAGAAAATTTATCATAACGCTCAGGGGCATGGGATATAAATTCGATGTATAAACTTTTGGAGGGCGGCTGTGAAAAAAAGCTTTAAAACCATACGGCATACCGTTTGGATATATTTTGCAATATTTATCGTCAGCATACTTGTGCTGATGTGGTTCACGTTCGGCGTGTCTCTTGAGGCAAACTATAAGCGGCTGAAAACAAGCAGCATCTTTGATATCGCAAGCTACATTCTTGTGGGCTGGAGCAAGGACGAATTCACCGACGACAGCCTTGACCAGCTTGCCTATGACAACGATATGTGCGTGCTTATTCAGGACGCTTACAGCAACACTGTTTACTCCTGTGACATGATGGCTAACAACTGCCTTGTTCACGGTCACGGGACAGAGCTGTACAAATACCGCGCGGAGGCTGCGGCAAACCCCAACGGGATATATTACACCGAAATAAAAAACCCCAGGTTTCACAACGACACCCTGCTTTTTGTAATGATACTCGGCGACCGTTCCAAGCCCAGCGGATATATTTTTCTGAACACTTCCCTTGAACCTCTCAACTCCACAACAGGCATTATCAACAGTCAGATCTTATGGGTAAGCATAATGCTTCTCATTCTCGGTCTGGGCATATCTTACTTTCTGGCAAGGCTTATCGAGACGCCTATCGTCCGCATAACAAAGTCGGCGAAAAAGCTTGCACAGGGGGACTATTCCTCCCACTTTGACGGACACGGCTATGCCGAAACGGAGCAGCTTGCGGACACTCTTAACTATGCCGCGGAGGAAATTTCCAAGGTGGATAATCTCCGAAAGGATATTATCGCAAACGTTTCCCACGACCTGCGGACTCCCCTTACAATGGTGAAAGCCTATGCGGAAATGATACGCGACCTTTCGGGGGACAACCCCGTCAAACGTCAGGAACACGTCAATATTATCATTGAGGAAAGCGACCGTCTTGCGGCGTTGGTAAACGACATTCTCGACCTTTCAAAGCTGGAGAGCAACAATGCCAGCCTGAACTTTTCCGAGTTTTCAATTACGAAAAAAATATACGAAATCATGGGCAGGTACACCCTGCTTTCCGAACAGCAGGGGTATAAATTTTTTGTAACAGCCGACAAGGATTTCGAGATAAACGCGGACGTTATAAAAATTGAACAGGTGCTTTACAACCTTATAAACAACGCCGTGAATTACACGGGCGATAACAAAACAGTCTACATCACGCAGATAGTTGTTGACGACGAGACCGCGAGAATTGACATCACTGACACGGGCAAGGGCATAGAACCCGAGCTTCTTCCCCTTATCTTTGACCGATATTACCGCGCGGAAAAAAACAAGCGTGAAGTTATAGGCACGGGTTTGGGTCTTTCTATTGTGAAGCAGATCTTAAAGCAGCACAATTTCAAATTCGGGGTGCGTTCCGAGCTTGGTATCGGAAGTACTTTCTGGTTTGAGGTTAAGGGAAAAGTTGTGGGGGATTTAAATGATTAGATGTTAGAGGATAGAGGTTAGAATTTGTAGGGGCGTATCCTGTATGCGCCCGTGGAATTACCGACAATATGTGCGGCGGGCGGATATAGAATCCGCCCCTACAAAATATGCTTCTGCAACCCGCCACCTTGGGGGGCTATATAAACGAATAGTTTACCGTATTTAACCATGGGGGACATTTTGCCAGTACTGCGTTACAGGCTGCCGCGGGGCGTTCCCCGCAAACGAAAGGAACGATTTCAATGACTAAAAAAGAACGGGCGGCTCTTGCCATATCGGGACTTGCGGAAATTTACCCCGACGCAAGATGCTCCCTTACATACCGAAAGCCTTACGAGCTTATGATAGCGGGACGGCTTTCCGCACAATGCACAGACGCACGGGTGAACATTGTCACCGTGCCGCTTTTTGAAAAATACCCTACCCTTGAAGCCTTTGCGGAGGCGGACATAGACGAGGTTGCGGAAATAATAAAGCCCTGCGGTCTGTACAAGACCAAAGCCAAAAGCATTGTTGAAGCCTGCCGCAAGCTCCTTTACGATTTCGGCGGCGAAATGCCGAAAACTATTGAGGAACTCACAACTCTCCCGGGCATAGGCAGAAAGACCGCAAACCTTATTATGGGGGACGTTCACGGCTTGCCCGCCATTGTCACGGACACCCATTGCATAAGGATATGCGGCAGACTGGGTCTTACCAAAGAAAAAGACCCTCAAAAAGTTGAGCAGGACTTGCTGAAAATTATCCCGCCAAAGGACGGCAGTGATTTCTGTCACAGGCTCGTTATGTTCGGCAGGGAATTCTGCACGGCGAGAAGTCCCAAATGTCTTGAATGTCCTCTTAGATGTCACTTGCAGGGGTATGTTTGCAAGCTGTGATTTTTGGTAAAATGTTTTGTTTGCTTTGCACAGCGGGCAGAGAGGTAAGAGGCAAGAGGCAAGAAAAATCCGCTTACTGCTCGTCGAAAACGCTTGCAAGTAATCTGATAAAGTCCCTCATTCCGCTGACATAGGCGTGAAAAAGCTCTTCGCTTCTGATAATAACGCCTGAATTTATATATTCTTCAAACAAATCGAGGTCGCTTTTTTCAAGACTGCCTGAAAGCTTTTTGTAAATATTATCCTGTCTGTTTGCCGCGGCGCAGCCCTTTGGGGTAAGAAAATGTGCGCGGCTTGCTTCGCTTAGTTCGGAGAGGTATAATTCCCTTATAAAGTCTCTCATGATTTTTCTCCTTTGCAATATTTTGGTGTATAAAATGTTCGGTTTTTACTATATTAATTATAACACTAAACGTCACTTTATGCAATTAATAAAATATTTTTTATTAATTAAATTATAATTAATGAGGTGGTGACAATAATGGATAAAAAATATATTGAGTATCCAAATAAATTTGATAAAAAGGAATATGATAAAAATTATAGAAAAGAACATTACGTGCGTTTTTCCGCAAGCGTTAAGCCCGAATTAAAAAAGCGTGTTGACGATTACTGCAAAAAAGAAAAAATTTCAAAAACGGAGTTTATACGCCGTGCTATTGATATGTTTGAAAATAATGAATAAAGAACTTGACAAATAATTATTTTATAATTATAATATAATTATGGAAACAATAATTTTTGAATGGGACGAAAACAAAAATACAATCAATAAAAAGAAGCATGGCATATCATTTGAGGAAGCAAGGGAGGTTTTTGACGATATTAAAGCTATCCTCTTTGATGACCCCGACCATTCCGTTGGCGAAGAACGGTTTATGATAATTGGAATAATAAGGTCACAAAAAATATGTATTGTAAGCCATTGCTACAGAGACAATGATGTTATACGAATTATTTCTGCAAGAGAAGCGACAAAAAAGGAGAAAAATGTTTATTTTAAAGGTTGGTGATTTTATGAGAGAAGAATATGATATTGAAGCTTTGAATCCAAAAAAAAACCCATATGCCGAAAGGCTTAAAAGGCAAATATCAATAAACGTTGACATCAGCAGTATTGAGTTTTTTAAAAGTCTTGCCGCTGAAACTGGTATCCCTTATCAGACGCTGATAAATCTTTACCTTGCGGACTGCGCTAAAAAAAATAAAAAAATAGAAGTGTCTTGGACATGATTAAAAAACGAGGATAGAATTGCCGTTTGGTAAATCTATCCTCGTTTATTATCGCACCATATCGGAAACCAGCACCCCGTCCTGAATACGGATAGTCCTCGCCGCCTGCGCGGCAACGCTGTCGTCGTGGGTTATTATTATCACGGTTTTCCCCTGGGCGTGGAGATCGTACAGAATTCGCATTACCTCTGCCCCGCACTTGCTGTCAAGATTTCCAGTAGGCTCGTCCGCAAGGATTATCGGCGGCTCGGCGGCAATGGCTCTCGCTATGGCGGTACGCTGCTGCTGTCCCCCCGACATCTGACTGGGACGGTGGTTTACACGATTTTTCAGCGAGACCTTTTCCAGCGCGTGGAGTGCAAGGTCGCTTCGCACCGCCGCGGAAAGTCCCCGATATATCAGCGGAAGCTCCACGTTTTCCTTTGCGGTAAGCCCGGGAATTAAATTGAAGCTTTGGAAAATAAACCCTATCTCCTTGTTGCGTATCTTTGTAAGCTCTCTGTCGGAAAGCCTGTTTACGGGGACGCCCTCCAAAAGATATTCCCCCGAGGTCTGAACGTCCAGACAGCCCAGCATATTCATCAGCGTGGACTTCCCCGACCCCGAAGCCCCAGCAATTGCAACAAATTCCCCTCTGTTTATTGTGAGCGAAAGGTCGTCGAGAGCAGCAACGCGGCTCTCCCCCTCGCCGTAAAGCTTGGTAATATTTTTCAGTTCTATCAGCGGCATGGCAGTAATTCCTTTCTTGTTTCATGGAATTAATTTACCCTAAAATCTGCGCTTTATATATGCCGAAAAAATTTTTGTGCAACTTTTTTGAAAAAGCAAAACTCTCCGTGATATCGGGCAGGTAACGATACAGAAGTATTGTTACCCATGGGAGCATTTTACCCTTATTGACAAAGTATGCCAATAAGGGTAAAGGCTCAGCTTTTTTTCACGGAGAGTTAATTTTTAATTTATCTTAATATTTAACCGCCTTGTAACCGCTGGGAACGGTAAATTCGGAATCCTTGACCGTGTATTTGATCTGGAAGCAGGCGGTAACATCGCCGTCCGTCATTGCAAGGGGGTTGCCCTTGGAATCGAACAGGAAGCCTATCTTGCTGTAGTTGTCGGTGGAAAATTCTTCATAATAATATGTGTTTTCACCGCTTTTGAACTTGAATATCTTGCCCTTTGCGTTTTCGGAAATTCCCAGATCCTCGGCAAAATAGCTGTCGTTGTCAAAATTTGCATACGATTCAAGCATTTCGTCCACAAGATCGTCATAACCGATATCGTCTGTGATAGGCGTGCTTATCTTCTGCTTGTCGGCAACGGAAAGAATTGTCATTTCCTTAGGCGTTGTGTAAATTGCCATGCCCTCGCCCTCGACATAAACAACTATCTTCATTTTCCTGCTCTTGTATGCAACGGACACGATCTCGTCCTTTGTTATAACATTCATTGCAAACTGCGGGTTTTCTGCGTCCATCGCGGTAAGCTGCTTTTCATAGAATTTTTTAAGCCTTGACTTGCCGAAAGTAACTGTGTTCTTTGTGTCCTTTGCGCTGTACTTTTCCACCCATTTGATGTAGTTGGAATTGTACTTCGCGCTTGTGAGAGCCTTGGTATCGCTCCATTCGGAAGCGGCGGAAGCGGTGATACCCAGCGCCATTGCCACACAAAGTACTGCGGAAACAATAGCGGGGAGCGCTTTTTTGATTTTTCTAAACATTGGAAATTCCTCCTTGAATAGTGTGTGAATTATTTATACTTGAATTGTAACATATTTTTTCAAAAATGTCAATAATTTGTCTGCCCATATTTGCAATGGAGCAATAGAAATTTTTGACATTTTATAATAACGCAGTTAAATTATTGCGATTCAGCTTCGTCCCTGCAGTCTCCAACCACGGTGAAATCCACCTGTCCGCTTGAAACGTTGGTACTTACGCATATGACCTTAACGCTGCCGCCGACCTGATAAATATTCTTTCCGTTTTTGGTAAGGGTAAAATGTCCGTCATAATCGTATGGACCGTTTTTCAGCGACTCTATGCGGACAAGTCCCTCAACGGTGTTGGGAAGCTCCACGAAAAATCCGAATTCCTGAACCGAGGAAATTATTCCCTCAAATTCCTCGCCGATGTGGGCGTTCATGTATTCCGCGCAGTAGCAGTCGTCGCACTCACGCTCGATACGCATTGCAACAAGCTCGCATTCCGAGGACTGCTGAGCCGCTTCCTTTGCAAAGCCCGCGTAACGCTTCTGCATGAATTTCTGGGGCTGTTTGTTGTAGCATAAGTCCGTTAAAATACGGTGTATCGCCAGATCGGGGTAACGTCTTATAGGCGAGGTAAAATGGGCGTAATCCTCCAGAACAAGCCCGAAATGTCCGATAGGCTCGTCCGAATATTTTGCCTTTGCCATGGAACGCAGCACCATGTTGTTTACCGCCGCCGCAAGGGGCAGGTCCTTGGTCTTTTCAAGGATTTCCGCCAAATGCTTGGGCTTCACGCTTGAAAAATGGGGGACGGCAATATTCAGCCGCGAAACGATGTCCACAAGCTCCTGAACCTTTTCGGGGGAGGGGTCTTCATGTATGCGGTACACGAACGGCACGCCGCTTTCCTTTGCAAGCCTTGCGGCGGCGGTGTTCGCCATAAGCATGAATTCCTCAATAATAAGCTCGCTCCTGCCGCGTTCGCGCTTCTGCACGTCCACGCAGACGTCGTTTTCGTCAATGATAAGCTTGGCTTCCGAGGTCTCGATCTGGGGCGCGCCACGCTTTAATTTGTTTTCGGTAAGTATCGCCGCAAGCTCGTCCATAAGCAAAATGCTGGGCACAAGTCCGTCGTACTTCTCGGCAAGTTCTTTCGGTATTTCGGAATTATTTTTTGTGCAGTCCAGAATTTTATTTATCTCGCTGTACACGCCCTTGACCCGTGAGCGTATCACGGTCTTGCTGAATTTGTAGGAAATCAGTTTCCCCTCGCTGTCAAGCTTCATCAGGCAGGAAAAGGCAAGCCTGTCCTCCTGCGGGTTAAGGGAGCAGATACCGTTGGAAAGCTCTTTCGGGAGCATGGGGACTACCTTGTTTGCGTAGTAAATCGAAGTACCCCGAAGCATGGCGTCCTTGTCAAGCTCCGAGCCTGATTTTACGTAAAAGGAAACGTCCGCAATGTGAACGCCCAACTCCCAGCCGCTGTCGGTTTTTGCCACGGAAATAGCGTCGTCAATGTCCTTTGTGTCCGCGCCGTCTATGGTGAAAATAGTTTCCTCGCGCAGGTCAAGCCGCCTGCTTGTTTCGCCCTCGGGTATGCCGACGTGTTCCGCGTGCCTTGCTTCATCAAGAACGCAGGCGGGGAAATCCACCTCCACGCCGTTGATGTGGAGAATAGCGTCCGCGCTGCTTTTAGCCTTTTTGCTGTCCCCGAAAATGCTTGTAATTCTCGCCCTGTGGTCGGAATGTCTCTCGCCCCTGCGGCTTATTTCCGCAAGGACCTTGTCCCCCACTCTCACTGGAACTTTAAGCTCTGAAACAATGATAAGCTCCTTTGAAATGCTGTCGGGACGTATGCATATTGTGTCGCCGTTTTTTTCAACCGTCCCCGTGAACTCGGAAAAATTCTCCTCCGTTACAGCAACAACTTCACCCTCGGGGGACTCCCCTCTTTGTGGCAGAAGCCGTGCTAAAACGGTGTCGCCGGGCATTGCGCCCATTAAAAATTTTCCCGGAACAAAAACCTCGCTGCCGTCCTCACGCTCGATAAATCCAAAGGTCTTGTTGAGACGAGTAACTTTTGCGGGGAAAACTCCCGCGCTTCCGCAAAGCTTTATTCCCGACTTGCTTTCAATTATAACGCCCTCTTTTTTCAGCTCCGCAACAGCCGCCGCAAAGGTCGCCGCGCTTGGCTTCCTGCCCTTGCAGCCTGCGTATAATTTTTTGTAGGAAACAGCTTTCCCGCCCGCCTGTTCAAGCTGGGAGCGTATCCGTGTTCTGTATATTTTTTTTAGTTCCGCCATTATAATAACCTCCCGAAATTCAATTAATAATTAATAATGAATAATTAATAATTATCAATTAAAACGTGTGCGTGCAACATTTGCGTGCAACGTTTGCGTGCAAAACATATCGGCGAAGCCGACCAAGCAATTATTAATTATTAATTGTTAATTATTAATTAAAATTTTTGCCCTGTGTGTACCACAGGGCAAAAATTTTCTCAGCTTCCGCTGCTTATTTTGTTTACGATCATCGGAATGATATTCACAGCAAGCGTTACAACAAAGAACACGATAGTGAGAAGCTTTGTAAGTCTCGCAAGAGCCTGCTCTCTGGAGCTGCTGACGTTGCCCTTGCCGAAAAAGTTATCGCTCTGACCCGACAGCGCGGAGCTCATGTCCTGCTGCTTCTGTTCCTGCATCATGGTGATTATGATTATCAGAACGCTGCTTATTATCATCAGAATGCCGCCAATTATCTGGATAGCGCCGAATTCCATTTGCAATTCCTCCCTAAAAAATAGATTATCTATTGTATTATATCACACTTTTTCTGAAATTGCAAGACTTTTCCGCACTTTTTTCAAAATATTTTTTCGGTGTAATTAAAACCCTTACTTTTTGGGCTTCAAGGAATTTTTTAACCTCTGCACCAATGTGGGCTTTACCTTGTGAGCGCGCTTTCCTGCGGACTTTGCGCCCTTGGCGGAAATCGCTCCGTTTGCCGCGTTTTCGTATGCTTCTTTTATAAACGCTGACTGGGAATCCACAGGCTCGCCCTCGGTCTTAACGTGGCTGTACGTGCCGTCGGAAGCCATTTTCCTCGCCTTGACATTGTCCCTTATAAGCACGTCGAAAATGTGCATTATCCTGTTGCGGACGTGGTTGTCGTAAATCGGCACGGCAACCTCAACACGCCGCAAAGTGTTCCTCGTCATAAAGTCCGCGGAGCTGATGTAGATCTTCCTGCGCTCGGGAGTTCCGAAAATATAGATACGGCTGTGTTCAAGGTATCTTCCCACAATGCTTGTTATCTCGATATTTTCGGTAAGTCCCTCAATGCCCGCCACGAGACAGCATATGCCCCGTATCACCATGCGGACTTTTACCCCGCTTTGAGAAGCTTCCACAAGCTTATCCATAAGGGTCTTGTCGGTGAGGGAATTCAGCTTCAAGCCGATAAAGGCTTCCTCGCCCCGATTTGCGGCGGCAATTTCGTTGTCTATCATCTCAATGATCTTATTCTGCAAGCAAAGGGGCGCAACCAGAAGCCTGCTCGTATGCTCCACAAGAGAGCTTGTGGACAGGGCGTTGAACACCATTGAAGCTTCCGCGCCGATTTCCTGATTTGCGGTCATAAGGCTAAGGTCGGTGTAAAGCGCGGAGGTCTTTTCGTTGTAATTTCCCGTGCCGACCTGCGTGATGTATTCAATTTTTCCGCCGCTTGTTTTTCTTGTGATAAGAAGCAGCTTTGAGTGTACCTTTAAGCTTTCCGGACCGTATATAACGTTACAGCCCGCACGCTCCAGACGCTGCGACCAGCCTATGTTGTTCTCCTCGTCAAACCTTGCCCGAAGCTCAACAAGCACAAGTACGTCCTTGCCGTTTTCCGCGGCTGCGATAAGCGCGTCGATCACCTTTGAGTTTGAAGCAACACGATAGAGTGTTATTTTTACGGAGACAACCAAAGGGTCGTGCGCCGCTTCCATAAGCAGACGGAGGAACGGTTTTATGCTCTCAAAGGGATAGGAAAGCAGAATGTCCCGCCGCAGGATCTGGGGTATCATGGGAGCGTCCTTTACCACCTCGCAGGAGTTCTGGGGGTCTGCTCTTCCAAAGAAAAGCAGTGGGAGACTGTCCTCCAGCTTGCTTCTCAAAGGGTACACAAAGGAAAGGTCAAGAGGAGATTTGAGCCTGTAAACCTGCTCCTTTGCAAGTTCCAGCTTTTCGCAGAGATAGTCCACCGCCTCGCTGCCAAGCTTTCTTGAAAGCTCCATGCGGACCGGGGAAAGCTTCTTGCGCTTTTTAAGAAGCTCCGACATAACGTCCCGCAGGTCAACATCGTGGTCGTAGAGAGCTTCCTCCATATTTATGTCGGCGTTTCTTGTTATACGCATAAGGGACTTGTCAAGAATTTTATAATGCTCAAATACCAGCGGCATATAGTGGAGGATAAGCTCCTCAACAAGCATGAACCTGTGCTTTGTGCCGGGGAGGAAAATTATTCTTGAGAACGAGCCGCTTGCGGGGACGATAGCAAGCTTCACCGAGGACTTTGATTCAAGGTGAGCAACGGCGTAAATTTCCTTATTTTTAAGGAACGGGAAAGGGTGTCTTTTATCAATGACTTGCGGAGAAATAAGCGGAAGAATTTCCGTGGTAAAATACACTCTGAGGTAGTCCTCTTCCTTGTCCGAAAGGGCGGAAAAATCCACCTGTTCAACGCCGTGCTTTTCAAGCTCCGCCATAACGCCCTTGTAGGCGTTGTCCCGCATGGGGACAAGCTCCGCAGTCCGCTTGAAAATAGCTTCAAGCTGTTCTGAACAGGTCATTTCGGTCTTGTTGTCCCTGTCCTCGGTGTCCACCAAAGTCCTGTCGTAAAGCGAGCCGACGCGTATCATGAAAAACTCGTCAAGGTTTGACTGGAATATCGCCGCAAACATAAGCCTTTCGCAAAGCGGCACGCTTTTGTCCGAAGCCTCCTCCAGTACTCTTTCGTTGAATTTGAGCCACGAAAGCTCTCGGTTGTCGTAACATTCTTTCATATTATCACCTGTTCTTGTAAAAAATTTATCCGAAATTTCTGTAGCCGTAATAGCTGTCCTCAGTAAGTTCAGTAAGCTCCATAACGAAGTCCAGAAATGCAGGGTTGGCATATTTTCCGCAATGATATATCTTATCGTTGTAAAAGACCGCGCCGTTTGTTTCAAAGCTTATAACAGTCTCCGTGTCGTCTTTATAAACAATAGTTACGTCGGTTCTGCCTCCTAAATATTTTTCGTAATTTTTGTATATGTTTTTTATTTCAAACTGCCGCAGATAATTTATTGTACGGTTGAAATAGCTGTCATTTTGAGCCGTGGCTGTTTTTATGCGTGTGCCTTCCTCATCTTCTCCCTCAATAATTTTTGTTTCGGCGCTGCCCGGTCTTATTATTGCCGTATAACATTCCCACGCATGACCGTCTACAATAATTATTTCCTTAACGTCCTCTGCCTTAAGGTCTTTAAATGGAAAATTTCTCTCCGCAGGCTTGTCGGTGAGGGTAAATTCAGCAAGACCTATACCGCCGATATCCACAGCATAATCTCCCGCTGTAAGCTCCGACATATTGTAATAGTTCGATATATCAAAATTTACCGCCATGCTTTCTCTGCCGTTTAAGATTGTGTAAGCGCTTTCGCTTATTTCCACAGCAGCCCCTTCAAGGGGGCGGGACATTTCTCGCCGTATTAATTTTGTATTTTTAATTCCCCTATAATAAATACAATTTAAAACGGCAAAATTTTTCATTTGAAAAAAATTTTTATGTAAAAATATTGTACCACATTTTGTACAAATTGTCAATTCCTTGCAGGAAATTTTTATTTGCAGAGCCCCGCCCTACAGTTTGATATCGGTACGGCATATTGTCCTTATCGACAAAAAAGGCAGGAGATTTTCTCCTGCCTTTTGCTGTTAAAACATTTCATTTATAAAGTCCGCCAATTTCAATTGCTGATTTTGAGATAATTTCTTTGCAGACGAAACTAAAAACTCGTTCAGTTCGTTTTCGTCCTCGTTGAAAAATTCGGACATACTTATGCCGAGTACGTCACAAAAATATGAAAGTGTTTCGACTGTTGGATTGCTTTCACCAAGTTCAATTTCACGAACAGCACTTTGCGATATGCCTGCAAGGTTAGCAAGTTTATTTGTTGTAATTCCTCTCATTTCCCTAAGATATATTAGTCGTTTTGCAACATCTATCATTATATCACCTCATAGAACCTTTGATTAATTATAATCTTTAAAGAGATAAAAAAGTTACACACATACCGTTGACATATTATCGGTATAGTGATATACTATTATCATAATAAATATAACTTTAAATCAAAAAGCGAGGTGCTGTTATGGAAAATTTATGGGAAAAATTAGACGACGATTTTTACGAAATATTAGCCAAATGCAATGATCTGAACGGTGATTTATGCAGAGAAAGAAATATGTACAGCGAATGTATACTGGAAGAAATGCGAAGAAGAATGGAACTAGTACATTACCAAGAGGGGGTCGTGAACGAATTTATCAGGATACTTAGCGCGGCTGAGATCGGCGGCTTTGATCTCGGCGAGGAGATAACCGCTTCCGCAAGCTTTTATTACGCAAATTTCATCATTGATCTACGCATTGAAATGGAAATTGAATGCGCCCATTATTTTGCCGATAGGGACTGCGTTAATTTTATTGAAAGCTGGAAAAATCTATGCAAGCGGTATAAGAACTATTTCCGGAAAAAGATAACCCTGCCGAAAAGCATGGATCTGACCTTGTATCAGCTTGCAAAATAAAATACGAAACAGAAAAGAGGCAGGAGTATAAAAACCCTTGCCTCTTGCCTCTGACCTCTTGCCTCTATCAGTACATTCCGCCTGCGGGCATTGCGGGAGCGGCGGGAGTTTCCTCCTTGATGTCCGCAACAAGGCTCTCTGTGGTAAGAACCATTGCCGCAACGGAAGCCGCGTTCTGGAGCGCGGAACGTGTTACCTTTGTGGGGTCAACGATACCTGCGGGTATCATGTCGCCGTAATTTTCGGTGTATGCGTCAAAGCCGTAGCCGACTTTCCTGGAGCGTACTATCTTGTCAAGGATCACGCTGCCCTCAAGTCCCGCGTTTGCCGCGATCTGGCGTACAGGCTCTTCAAGAGCTTTAAGGACGATAGCCGCGCCTGTCTTTTCGTCGCCGCTAAGGGAAGAGGTAAGCTTTGCAACTGTAGGCATTGCGTTTACATAAGCTGTGCCGCCGCCTGCAACGATACCCTCCTCAACTGCCGCCTTTGTGGCAGCGAGAGCGTCCTCGATACGGAGCTTCTTTTCTTTCATTTCTACCTCTGTAGCCGCGCCTACCTTGATAACAGCTACGCCGCCGCTGAGCTTGGCAAGTCTTTCCTGGAGTTTCTCTCTGTCGAAATCAGATGTTGTAGCTTCGATCTGGGACTTGATCTGACCGATCCTGTCCTTGATACCCTTTTTATCTCCTGCGCCGTCAACGATAATTGTATTCTCCTTTGTAACCTTGACCTGCTTAGCGCGACCAAGCTGGGACATATCTGTGTCCTTAAGTTCAAGACCAACCTCCTCGGAGATAACCTGACCGCCTGTGAGGATCGCGATATCCTGGAGCATTTCCTTGCGTCTGTCGCCGAAGCCGGGAGCCTTGACAGCAACGCAGGTGAATGTTCCCCTGAGTCTGTTTACGATAAGTGTGGAGAGAGCCTCGCCCTCGATATCCTCTGCAATGATAACAAGCTTTTTGCCGCTTTGCACAATTTGTTCAAGCAGGGGAAGAAGCTCCTGAATAGAGGATATTTTTTTATCTG
>JAAVHM010000091.1 GCA_014799675.1 Ruminococcus sp.
ATGGGCAGCGTTATTGTTTTATGTTATACCGAAAAAAATACTTTCAACAAAGGAAAAACGGGAGCAGCAAAGCTTTGAAAAAAAATTAATTCACAAGCGTTCGGTTAATGAAGATTGCTGGCATTGCGAGTGGTGCGGAAACAAAAATCCCAATAGCTCTCATGTATGCAATGTATGCGGTCGTGGAACAAAAAATAATGGAAGATAATATTACATTAAATCCTTGTTTACATGGTAGAAAGGGCGTATTACAATGTTAAAATTGATCATAGCAGGTGTTATCTCTGCCGTAATTTCATATCTTTTGGGAAGCTGCAATTCCTCGATAATCGTTGTGCGGCTTCTTAAGCATGAGGACGTCCGTGAGCACGGCAGCAAAAATGCGGGACTTACAAATACTTTAAGGTGCTACGGAAAATTTCCCGCCCTGCTTACTCTTATAGGCGACCTTGGAAAAGGCATTGTATCAGTGCTTTTGAGCATACTTGTATTCCGCATTTTCATTGGCGAGGGAAGCTTTAACAGGCAAACTGTGGGATACATATCCGGAATATTCGCTATTCTCGGACATATTTTCCCGATTTATTACGGCTTCCGCGGCGGAAAGGGCGTGCTTGTTGCAAGCTCGATACTGCTTGTTATCGACTGGCAGACCTTTGTTATAATAATACCGTTTTTTGCGGTAGTGCTTCTCATATCGAAATATGTTTCTGTGGCTTCAATATCTGCGGCGATTTTTTACCCTGTACTGACATTTCTCCTGCACTATTTTGTACAGCATGAGCCGCTAAATACCTGCATAGTTCACACGGCTCTTGTGGCAGTAACGGGAATACTGCTCATTTATATGCACAGGACGAATATTCAGCGGCTTAGAAACGGTACGGAAAACAAGTTCTTCAAAAAGAAAAACACTGAAGTAAAGGAGAATGACAATGGCTAAGTTTACGATTTTGGGAATGGGCGGCTTTGGGTTGAGCCTTGCGGTAATGCTTAATAATTTCGGTCACGAGGTAACGGTGTGGTCTGCATTTCAGCAGGAAGTTGACGACATACTGCGTGACGGCGAAAACAAACAGAAGCTCCCGGGTGTTAAAATAAGCAGCGAAATTGCTCTTACAGCGGATATAAGCAAGGTAGGGGAAGCCGAGATCGTAATTTTCGGAATACCTACAAGAAAGCTTCGTGAGGTTGCAAAAAAGGCTGCGCCTTACTTCAGGCCCGAAACTGTTGTTGTAAATACGGGAAAAGGTCTTGAGGACGGAAGTCTTAAAAGAATGAGCGAGGTTCTTGAAGAGGAAATTCCAAACAATCCCATTGTGGTTTTAAGCGGACCGTCCCATGCGGAAGAAGTCGCTCTCGGTATGCCCACAACGGTGGTTGCTTCCTCAAAGGATAAGAAATACTCCGACTATATCCAGAGCGTGATGTCAAACAACACTTTCAGAATTTATATCAACGACGATATTGTGGGCTGCGAACTTGGCGGTTCACTTAAAAATGTAATTGCCCTCTGTGCGGGAATATGCGACGGCATGGGCTTTGGAGACAACACAAAGGCTGCTCTTATGACAAGAGGAATTACAGAAATTGCCCGTCTCGGCGTAGCTTTAGGCGGCAAGACCGAGACCTTTGCGGGACTTACTGGAATAGGCGACCTTATAGTAACTTGCACAAGTATGCACAGCCGAAACCGCAGGGCAGGTATTCTTATAGGTCAGGGCGTAACTCCCGAGGAAGCTGTTCAGCAGGTGGGAACGGTGGAGGGATACATCTGCACAAAGGCGGCGTATGAGCTTGCTCAAAAGGTTGGGGTGGATATGCCTATTACGGAGCAGTGCAACAGCGTGCTTTTCCACGGTTTGAGCGCAAAAACCGCTTTGAACAACCTTATGGGCAGACCGAAACGCCACGAGGCGGAGACAGTTTGGGTGGATATACAATAATAAAAATTTATTTTTGCAGTAATTGAAGAAGAAATATAAATAATCCGTTAGGTAACGATACAGATTTTGTATTGTTTCCCGACGGATTTTTTTGTTCTATAAAAACTACCTGCCGCATAAGATTGAATATACAAAAATAAAAGGAAGTGTTAAAACGTGAAAAAGGACGAGATAACCTGCTATTTCAGCGGAAATATCGGGACTGCGGTAAGAAAGCTGACCGACGGTTTTTTTGACGAAATACAGGAAATAAGGCTGAGAGTAAACCGTCCTGCGGCGGTATCGGTGAAAAATTCCATACGCTATATAACCGCCGACGGACAGCTTACATACAATCCCGAATTTGGTGTAATCGCCGATTATCGGGACTTGCAGAAAACCTTTGAGGCGGTATGTCAATACTCGGTACACAGCTTTCAGAGGGAAATAACCGAGGGCTTTGTGACCGTCAGGGGCGGACACCGCGCGGGAATTTGCGGGACTTCCGTTATAAGAGAAAATTCTGTGGAAAATATTAAAAACATCAGCTCGGTAAATTTCAGGATAGCCCGTGAAGTAAGGGGCTGCGCGGACGAGCTGTGTAATAAAATTTTCGGTGCGGGGCTTTGCAGCGTTCTTATCGCAGGCGCTCCCGGCAGCGGGAAAACCACAATGCTTCGTGATATGGCAAGAATTTTAGGGGGGCGTTTTAAAACTGCGGTTATTGACGAAAGAGGGGAGCTTGCGGCGGTAATGAACGGTATCCCGCAGAACGACGTTGGAATAAATACCGACGTTTTTGACGGCTACAGCAAGCCTTTGGGAATTATGACGGCTTTGCGGGTCATGTCCTCCCAGATAATAATTTGCGACGAGATAGGCTCGGAGGAGGACTTCAAGGCTCTGTATCAGGCTTCAAACAGCGGAGTATGCGTTGCTGCGTCAATACATTCCGCGGATATGGACGAGCTGAAGCGAAAGGGTATCGCTCTTGATATGTTCAAAAATATAGCAGTGCTTTCGGGTTGTGACAACTTGGGGAAAATATCTTTCTTAGGCAGGGGGGCTGATGAAAATGCTTAAATTTATCGGAATGATAGTTATAATTTCGGCGGCGACATTTACGGGGTGCTATTTTTCGGCAGCCCTGAAAAAAAGACTTATCACGCTGAAAAAGCTTAATTATATGCTGGAGGAAATTTTGATTTTGCTCCGATACAAGTCGGCGACGGTTTATGAGATTGCGGAGACACTTGCGGGGGACGAGAGATTTTCCGAGTTTGATTTTTTGGAAAATATAAAGCCCGACGTGGACATACCGTTTCAGCAAAGCTGGTGTAAAGCGGTTTACGGTTCAAGCCTTTGCGGAATGAAAAAAAGCGACATGGAGCTTATTGCGGACATAGGTAAAAAGCTTGGCACAAGCGACCTTGACGGTCAGATAAGCACGGTAATGCTCCAGCGTTCGGAGCTTGAATCCGCAATTGCCTCCGCGGAGGAGGAATATTCCAAAAAGGCAAAGCTGTACCGTTCGTTGGGAGCGCTGACTGGGGCGTTTGTTGCAATAATGCTTGTCTGAAAGGGGAGGTAAAATTGTGGAGCTTGATCTGATTTTTAGAATAGCGGGCGTGGGGATAATCGTGGCGGTGCTTAGTATGCTTCTGAAAAAGGCAGACAGGGACGAGTACGCAATGGTTGTAACTATCGCGGGACTTATTGTGGTCCTTGCAATGATAATCAACGAGATAGCCGCATTGTTTGAGACGGTAAAAACCGTATTTGGATTTTAAAAAAGTAAGGGATTGGTTTAACTGTGAAAATAGTGTCCATAGCGGGAATTTGCATAACCGCTTCGGTAATGTGCAAGCTTTTTTCCGAAAGCGGCAAGGAGTACGCTCTTTACATAAAGCTTGCGGCAGCGGCGGCGGTAATGTCAATAATAATTATTTTCGTGTCGCCCATTGCGGAGACTATACGGAATATCTATTCAAGGGCGGGGGCTGACGAGGAGTACCTTACAGTGCTTTTCAAGGCTTTGGGAATTTGCTATATAACCCAGTTTGCCTGCGATATTTGCAAGGACAGCGGCGAAAACGCTCTTGCTACACAGGCGGAGCTTGCGGGGAAGATATCGCTTATGGTGATAGCTCTGCCGCTGTTTGAGTCCCTTGCGGATATTGTGGCAAGACTTATTTGAGGATAACGGAATGAAAAAGTTTATTTTGATATTTTTATCGGCATTGTTTTTGATTTTTTTCACAGGTGTGACGGCTTCTGCGGAGGACGGTATAAATATTGCGGACGAGCTTGAAATAGACACCGAGGGTATTGATGAAAACCTTACCCCAGAGGTAAAGGAGTTTTTTGAGGANAATAATATTTCTCCNTCNGACCCGGAGACAATGACGGAAATTTCNCCNAAAGANGTNTTTGCNTATNTCTGGGANCAGTTCAAGACNGCTNTGAAAAGACCTCTTAAGGTTTTTGCNTCNATNATGGCNGTAATATTGATAGCNGCGTTTATCGAGAGCATGGAGGACAGTATGTCCAACAAATCTCTTTCNAAAATTTTTGGGGTAATATGCGTTCTGATATCGGTTGGGATANTTTCCGACGCGGTTTCGGAAAGCATTAACACCGCTGCGGAAGCTCTTAACTCAGGCGGAGTGTTTATGATGGGGTACGTCCCCGTATTTGCGGGAATAACCGCCTCGTCGGGAAGCGTTACCTCCGCGGTNTCGTATAATATACTCCTGCTTCTTGTGGCGGAGACCGCAGTACAGCTTTCGGGNGATCTGATAATACCTGTTTTGTCTGTCTGCATGGCTATGGGGATAGTTGAGTCAATAAATCCNGATTTTCACCTTTCGGGAATTACCGAGGCGGTGAAAAATGTGGTAACGTTTGNCCTNGGTTTTATAATGACGATTTTTATCGGACTTTTGTCGCTCCAGAGCATAGTGGGGGCTTCCGCAGATACNCTTGGNGTAAAGGCGGCAAAATTNATGGTNTCAAACTGNATTCCCGTTGTTGGAGGGGCAATTGCGGACACCTACACAACAGTGAAAAGCAGTCTCGGCTTACTGAGNGGCGGAGCAGGCTTTTTCGGGATAGCGGCAATATTCCTGATAATACTGCCGCCTATTCTGGAAATTGCGGCAATAAAGCTTATGCTTACGGCNGCGGACGTGGTCTCGGAATTATTCGGCGTATCGCATATAAAAATTATGATAAAAAACAGCAANTGGGTAATGACGACGGTATTCAGCCTGCTTATATGCTTTTCGGTAATGCTGATAATTTCAACAGCTATACTTATGCTTGTGGGACTTAATATATCGTAAGGCGGTGAAAAATATGGACAGCTTCAGAGCAATAGCATTTGCGGCGTGTTTTCTTGGGATAGTTATAACGATATTCAATTCTCTTTATCCGTCCGAAAAGTTCAATAAACAGATAAAGGCTATCTTTTCTCTTATNTTTATTTTAAGCATTGCNAANCCCATTGCGGCGGGTAAAATTTCCTTTCCCGAAATAGGGGAAACCGTCAGCGCAAGTTCAGATTACTATTCGTCCCTTAATGACAACACGTACAAATATTTTATCAGCTCCGTTGAAAGCAACATCAGCGCGGCTTTGGAGGGCAAGCTCCGTGAAAAAAATATTTATCCNGAAGAAATTGAGACAAGTATAAATATTTCGGACAACGGCAGCATATCTATTAATGAGGTAAAAATTACCTTGAATGATATGTCGGACAGCTTTGAAGCAAAGCAGTGCATAATCGACGAAACGGAAGAGGGAATAATAATTACCGTAAAAGAAAAGGAGCAGGACAATGNCGGATATGATCAGTAAAATAAAGGAACTTGCAAAAAAGCCGTTTTTCCTGAAAGCTGCGGTGGCGGCGGGACTTCTTATGATAATACTGATACTTGTCTCCGACTTTAAGGGTGAGGAAAAGGAAAGCCCCGATAAAGTTGTAAAGGATATAAACTTTACGGCTGCGGAGCTTTACGCCGACGAGACCGAAAAGCGGCTCTGCGAGACCCTNACCGAGATAGAGGGAGTGGGAAAGGCAAAGGTAATGCTTACCGTAACCTCCACGGAGGAGTACGTTTACGCNGAGTCGGTAAAAAGCGGAGCGTCCCAAACAGAAAACAGCTATGTTATTATAGATAAAGGTTCACAGAAGGAGGCGTTGGTGAAGAAAATAAATAATCCCGCAATAAGCGGCGTTGTAATAGTTTGCGAGGGAGGCGATGACCCAAAGGTATGTGAAAGGATATATAACGCAGTGTCTACGGCGCTGAATATTCCAACAAATAAAATTTATGTTGCAGAAATGAAATAGGAGGAATTTTTTATGAGAAAGCCAAATTTGATCATCGGAAAGAAGCACATTATCCTTGCGTGTCTCACGCTTATTCTTGGGGCTGCGATATACATGAACTACGCCTTTGCAAGCGTGGACGAAAATGAAAGCATCATTGCCGCGGGAACAAGAGAGGAAGATACCGCAGAGGCGGCAAATTACGGCGACGCGGCTTTTGTAAGCGCGGAGGGAGAAAGCGACTATTTTGCACAGGTAAGAATTGCCAGAATGACCTCCCGTGACGAAGCGGTGGAAACTCTTTCCACTATTCTGGGCGGAGGAGACCTTTCGGGAGAGGAATCGGCGACCTATACCAATGAGGCAATGAACCTTTCACAGCTTTCCGACAGCGAAAATACTATCGAAAGTCTCATCAAGGCGCAGGGCTTTGAGGACTGTGTAGTGTACCTCAACGGCACAACAGCCAACATAGTTGTTAAGTCAGAGGGGCTTGTACCCTCCGAAGCAGCCCAAATTAAAGACATTTTATTAACAGAAGTAACAATTCCCGCAGAAAATATTAGAATTTTTGAGGTTAAGTAGTTGTGCATTTCAAAAAAATTTGGTATAATAGTATTATACATAATTTTTTGAAAGGCTGACTATCCTGATCTGCAATTAAAACCGTAGGCAAAAAATCTGCACAAAACCCATAAACGCAAGCTTTTGCTTGATTTTTTGCACGGTTTTTAATGCATATCAGTATTATGCCGGACTTCCGTAAATTTTTCGGGAAAACGGTATTGATGACCTGTCAGCTGAAAGTATGCGGAGGTAATCAATATGAATAAAAAAGCGGATAACAATATAAACGATGTAAGAGTATCGGAGGAAGTAATTGCCAAAATAACAGAAATTGCCATAAGCGGCATTGAAGGCGTTTGCGGCTTTGTAAAGGGAAAAACTTCCTTTTCACATCTTTTTGTAAGAGCAGGGCAGCCCTCCGCTATCGGCGTTAAGGTAAACGGTGATTCAGTGGAGGTGTCCGCCGAGATAAATGTCAGCAGCAATTGCAGGGTAAAGAACACCGCCGAAAAAATTCAGCAGCGCGTCAAGGACGATATTCAGAACATGACGGGAATTGCTGTGACAAAGGTAAACGTCCTTGTAAGAGGCATAGTATTTGATAACGAATAGCGGTTCAAGCAAGTTCTAATATTTAGGGCTTGCTTTGACCTGTTTTTTAGAAGCAAGAAAATAAGAGGTAAGAAGCAAGATAAATCGACAAAATGAAAGGATTGAGTAAATGAAAAGAAGTGAAGTCAGAGAAGCGGTTTTTTTCCTGACCTTTGAAAAGCTGTTCAGCGACAACACGGCGGACGATATAATCGACGACGCATACGAGGCGGACAACTTTGAAATGAACGAGGACGTGGAAAAGCTGTTTAAAAATGTTGATGAAAAAACAGACGAGGTTGACGAAATTATCGCAAAATACAGTGAGAACAGGCAGTTCAGCCGTATTCCCAAGGTTTCGGTGGCGGTGCTCAGAATTGCATTATACGAAATGCTTTATGATGATAAAGTCCCCGATAATGTTGCAATAAGCGAAGCTGTCATACTTACGAAAAAATTTGCCTATGAGCAGGACGTCCAGTTTGTCAACGGCTTGCTGGGAGCATTTTTCAGAAGCAGGGAAAAGACGGAACAATGAAAATACTGGGAATAGACACAAGCAACTATACGACCTCCGCCGCGCTGTACGATACTGTCAGCGGGGAGATAAAGCAGGAAAAGCTTCTCCTGCCCGTGAAAAGCGGAGAGCTTGGCTTGCGGCAGAGCGACGCTGTTTTCCACCATACAAAGCAGCTTCCAATAGTTATAGGCAAGCTTTTTGACGGCTCGGCGCAATTTCCCGAGGCGGTGGGAGTATCAGTCCGTCCAAGAAATATCGACGGCTCATATATGCCGTGCTTTCTTTGCGGGGAGGGGCTTGCGGAATCAATTTCAGCAATAAATAACGTCCCGATTTATAAGACGTCTCATCAGATAGGACACATTCTTGCCGCGCTTTATTCTGCGAAAAAACTGGAGCTTGTCGGTGAAAGGTTCATTGCGTTTCACGTCAGCGGCGGAACTACCGATTGCCTGCTTGTACAGCCCGATGAGGAAAATATTCTGAACATAACCGAGATAGGCACGTCCCTCGACCTTAAAGCGGGACAAGCCGTTGATCGTACAGGTGTAATGCTTGGACTTCAATTTCCCTG
>JAAVHM010000092.1 GCA_014799675.1 Ruminococcus sp.
GCCCAAAGCAAGGCTCGTTTCCAAGGATTTTGCGGAAATTCTGCCCTCGGTAATGTTCTCAACCTGCTGTTTCAGGACGTGTACTGCAGGTTCAGCCGAAACGATAAAGTAACCGATTATCATGCCTATAGGAACAAGAAGCCACGAAAAACGGCTTCCCGCAAGGCTTTCGCCGATGTACTGACCCAAAGGCATAAAGCCAACGTTTGCCCCCGTAAGGAAAAGCACGAGACCGAAATATGTAAAGCCTATGCCCACAAAGATTTTAAGCATGGTCTTTTTGTCAAGCTTCAAAAATATGAAATCAAATATCAGAAAGAACGCAACTATCGGCAGAAGCGCAGAAAGAACGTCCCTTATGTAGTGGGGGAAATTCTGTATAAACTCCCCGAAAGCCTCCGACACCGTGTTGTAGGAATTTGGGTGGGAAAGCTCCTGCTGATATGTTTCTGTGCTGTTCAGCGCACCCAGAATAAGCACCGTAAGTATAGGTCCTATAGAGCAAAGGGCAACCAGTCCGAAGCTGTCCTCCGCGGAAGTCTTGTCGCCGCGGATAGAGGACAGACCCAAGCCCAGAGCCATAATAAAGGGAACGGTTATAGGTCCTGTGGTAACTCCTCCCGAATCGAAAGCGGCAGGGATAAAGTCCGCCGAAATAAGGGGCGAACAGGCAAAAATAAACACTATGCTGTAAAAAATTATAAACAGCACGGATATTTTAAACTGCAAAAAAATTCTGATAAAAGCAAGGACGAGAAAAAGTCCCACGCCCAATCCAACAGCCCATACCATGACCGTTGAGTCCACTATGGGAGTCTGTTCCGCAAGCACCTTCAGGTCGGGCTCGGCAACTGTTACAAGGACGCCTATTATAAAGCAAACGGGCAGGATAAACGGTATCTTCCTTGACCTTGTAAGCTGCGCGCCTATCTTCTCGCCAATGATTATCATGGACGTGTCCGCGCCCAGAGTGAACATACCTATTCCCAAAATCAGGAAAACAGTGCCGACAAAGAACATGAAGAAAAGCTCGCCGCTGACCGGAACGATCGTCACAATCAAAAGAAAAACAACCGCTGTTACAGGAAGCACAGAGCTAAGTGATTCCTTGATCTTGGCAATAAGATTTTTCTGCAAGAGCTCTCCTCCTTTTTAATTAAGGGAAAAATCCCCATTAATAAAGACTTACTTTCTGTGAGGAGACGAACTTACCACAGATATAGCCTTTGCAACGGCAACGTCTATATCAACCGTGTTCTGCATTTTTGTGGCGTTAAGCTTGGTAAAAAGCTCGCCCTTTTTGGAATTGACATATTTTGGCTTCAGCGTGTTAAGAGCCATAGCCATCATATCCCCCCTGCAAGTCTCGCACTTGCAGCAGTCAGTTTCCTTTAAGAGAACCTCCAAACGTTCCTGGACAACTTCCTCCATAACATTTACAACGTTAAATTCCGCTGCATTAACATCTACTTCTGACATTATTCAACATTCCTTTCCGAAAAAATTGAAAAGCGATGACAAAATTNACCTGTTTATCCCTATATATGCAAAGCATTTCTGCTTTNAGCCGTGAATGATCAGAAATCCACATTCCTGTTNATTATTTCTATGCACATTCTTCCGTTGTGATACGGACATTTCCACGGGTTCACCATATCCACCGTCCGCATAGGCTCGCCCTCGAATGTGACCTCNCCCCACCACTCGGAGTTCTCTCTCCTGTCGGTCTGNTTGGTCTCTATCCAGTCAAAGACGGTCTCCGCCGCGTCNATGAATTTCTTCTCNCCGCCCTGCTGGAANGCGTTCACAAAGCCAACAACGCTTTCCGCCTGCACCCACCAGACGCGCTTNTTGTCTATCTTGTCNTTTTCNCGCTCGTTGTTTACCGCGCCGTTCTCGAATGCGATATCAAGAATATTTTCNGCAATGCGGAGGNTAATGAAACGCCAGTCCGCCATAAGTCTTCTGTTGCCGATCACCTCGCAGGCGCGNTCTATGAGCCACGTTGCTTCGATATCGTGACCGTATGAATGTATATCGCCTATNTC
This sequence comes from Ruminococcus sp., assembly GCA_014799675.1. GTDB lineage: Bacteria > Bacillota > Clostridia > Oscillospirales > Ruminococcaceae > RGIG8773. The sequence continues at coordinate 2,049 of JAAVHM010000092.1, forward strand.
ATTAAGCTCNCGGTCGAAAAATACTTTTAGGCAATTCTTTTCNCCGTTGAAAATTTTATTTTTTGCAACTTCCAGCAGGAANANNAGNCTTTCCTCGATCCTTGCGCTTTCGGAATTGNNGCACGCTTTGAGCAATACAGTATAAGCTTCGATAAGNTGCAGAACCGTATTCATGGTTTTGTCCGCCATAAGACCGTTTTCCGAAAGAGCGTCGTTTGGGACTATCTTCCAGTCTATGGACATTGCTTCAAGGTACGCGATATCGTCGGTACACTTATCCTCTATCGTGNTGAAAAGCTCCAGAGCAAGGTCAAGAGCCGCCTGCTCCTTTGAAGCAAGGTAAAACTGTGACAAAGCGTACACNGCAAACGCCTGATTGTAAGTATGCTTCATTGTGTCGGCGGGCTTTCCGTCGTATGTCATCATCCAGTAAACGCCGCCGTTTTCCTTGTCAACGCACTTTTTNAGGAACTCAAAGGCGTGCCNCGCGTTGTCCAGCAAAGCCTCGTCCTCCAAAGTCATATACGCCGCGGAATAAAACCACANNATTCTCGAAGTAAGTATAACNCCCTTGTCAGCCTTTTTATCNACNTNCANATCGTTGTCCACAAAGCCGTAAAAGCCGCCGTTNTCATCGTCCCTAAGCTTGTTCCAGAACGGGATAATNCGCTCCGTAAGCTCTTTTTTACATTCATTGACTAAAACTGCCAAAGCCAATTCCTCCTAATCGGAAAATTTATTCATAACAAGTCCCGTGATAAGCTTGGGATAGAAGTAAGTCGATTTCTGCGGCATTTTCTCCCCCGCCGCCGCAACGTCCCGAATTTCGGANACCTTTGTTGGGTTGAGGATAAAGGAGCAGTCCGCCCCGTCCATGTCAACCGCCTCCAGCGCCTCCTGGCGGGAACGNGTGTATGTCAGGTTCTTCTGATTNGCCATATTTTCCTTGTCNATNCCNAAAATTCTNTCCAGAACAAGGCTGTGAAGCACNGTAACATCAAGTCCGCAGTAAGCCTCCGACATNTCGGGCANNAGCTTTTTAACCGCGCCCTCGTCCTTTAAGGTCATTACATAGCACTTTCCGTANCCCGTGTACATNGCAAACGCCTTTTTNCCCTCGTCNTAGAACTTGTTCAAAGCCGCCTGCATACGCTCCTCNCCNGGAGCTTCCGCAATATCGAAGTANGGCTTGCAGTCNTCNATGACCTTTTCCGCGCTGAAATTTTCNAGATTTTTGACAATTCTATGTGTGGGGAACACNACAAGTCCCTTATTTTCCATATTTACAAGCATCATGGCAATNTAGCCGCTGCTTTCCGTGCCNTGCTTCNTGTGGAAATTCAAGGCTGTCTCGTAACGGTGATGACCGTCCGCAATATAAAGCTTTTTATCCTTGAANGCTTCCGTAACGCTGTTTATNACGCCGCTGTCCGAGACCTTCCACATTCTGTGGACTGTNCCGTCGGGGTCTTTTACCTCCATATCGGGCGTTCCCTTTGAACAGCCGTCTATAATATTGTAAGCCGAACCGTCCTCGTCCATATACAGCGAGTAAATCTGACTGAAATTGCAGAAAGTCTCGCTCATAAGGTTAAATCTGTCCTCCTTGGCTTTGGAAAGAGTTTCCTCATGGGGCAGAACTATACCCTCTGTAAATTCCACAAGCTTCACAAGGGAAACAAAGCCTTTGAGCCTGTTCCTTACGCCGTTTGCCGAGAAAAGCATTTCGTAAACATAAATGCTGTCCTCCTTGTCGCAGGCAAGAATTTCCTTATCAAGCCAGTCTTTAAGGGTTTTTCCCGCCTCTTTATAACGCTCATCGCCGCCCTTGGGAAGCTCCAGACGGATAATGTTGCAGGGATTTTCCTCAATATATTTCTCCCGCTGACTTTCGGAAATAATATCGTAAGGCGGACACACCAAAGCGTTCAGGTCTCCCGCCGCAGAGGTGTACCTCATACCCTTAAAAGCCTTTATTTCAGCCATTTAACTCAACTCCCTATGCAAGTAACGGTACATAAACAGGCTATGTTTCCGTGTTGCATTTATCAATATTCTAAAAATGTAATCGGCGGAATGGAGAAGGCTCTGCCTTTTACTTCAAATCCATGCCGCAGCACTTCTTGTATTTCTTTCCGCTTCCGCAGGGACAGGGGTCGTTTCTTCCGACCTTTGCGCCCGCTTTTCTCGGGGTGGAGGCAACCGTTCCGTCGCTTCCCGTATCCATAGGCTTCATAACACGCTCACGCTGTGGAGCAGCGCCGTTCTGCTGTACCTGAATAGTGAACAGCAGTCGGATAGTTTCCTCACGGATAGACTCTATCATTGCGTCGAACATCTCAAAGCCCTCGAAACGGTACTCAACAACAGGGTTCTTCTGACCGTAGGAGCGCAGACCGATACCTTTCTTGAGTTCGTCCATATCGTCAATGTGAGCCATCCATTTAATGTCAACGATTTTCAGCAAGATAACGCGTTCAAGCTCACGGAGAACGTCAGAGCCGATTTTTTCCTCTTTCTTCGTGTAGAAGTCCATAGCCCTGCCAACAAGCTTGTCGATAATATCCTGCTTGGAAGTATTTTCAAGTTCCTCTGTAGTAAAGCGGAAGTCCTCGTTTACCGTGAACAGACCCATAAATCTGTCGCGGAGACCCGCAAGATTCCAGTCGTCCTTTACGCCGTCGTCCAAAAGGTACTGATCCACGGTCTCGGTTATCATGTCCTGTATCATTTTCAAGATATACTCGTGGATATCCTCGCCGTCAAGGACTTTTCCTCTCTGGCTGTAAATGATCTGTCTCTGCGCCGACATAACGTCGTCGTAGTTAAGAACGTTTTTACGTATTGCAAAGTTCCTGCCCTCGACCTTTTTCTGTGAGGACTCGATAACCTTTGAAAGCATTTTCGCTTCTATAGGCATATCCTCCTCCACGCGGAGGGCTTCCATCATGCCGGTGATCCTGTCGCCGCCGAAAAGACGCATCAGATCGTCCTCCAATGACAGGAAGAAACGGCTTTCGCCCACGTCTCCCTGACGACCCGAACGACCGCGGAGCTGATTGTCGATACGGCGGGATTCGTGTCGCTCCGTACCGAGAATGAACAGTCCGCCCGCTTCCTTGACCTTTTCAGCCTTTTCCTTTACCTCTTTATTATACTTATCGTAAAGCTCGCGATATACCTTTCTTGCTTCAAGAATTTCCTCGTTGTCCGTCTCGGCATAGCTTATAGCCTCATTTATGAGACCGTCCTCCATGCCCCGCTTTTTCATTTCCGCTTTCGCCATAAACTCCGCGTTACCGCCGAGAATGATATCCGTACCGCGTCCCGCCATGTTTGTGGCAATCGTTACAGCGCCGTACTTACCAGCCTGTGCAACGATCTCAGCTTCTTTTTCATGCTGCTTTGCGTTGAGGACGTTATGCTTTATTCCCTTTTTGGAAAGCATTTTGGAAAGAACTTCCGACTTTTCGATAGAGACCGTACCAACAAGAACAGGCTGTCCCTTTGCGTGACATTCCTCTATCTGACGGATAGCCGCAACGAACTTGCCGTGCTCTGTTTTGAACACAACGTCGGGGTGGTCTATACGCTGAACGGGACGGTTTGTGGGTATCTCGATAACGTCCAGCTTGTAAATTTCCTTGAATTCTTCTTCCTCCGTCATAGCCGTACCCGTCATACCCGACAGCCTGTCATAAAGGCGGAAATAGTTCTGGAAGGTAATGCTCGCCAGCGTTTTCGTCTCGTGAGCGACCTTTACGCCCTCCTTAGCCTCGATAGCCTGGTGCAGACCGTCGTTAAAGCGGCGTCCCATCATAAGACGTCCCGTAAACTCGTCAACGATAACGACCTCGCCGTCCTTGACAACATATTCAATGTCCTTTTTCATAACGCCGTTAGCCTTAAGAGCCTGATTTACGTGGTGCAGCAGGGTCGAATTTTCCGCGTCGAAAAGGTTTACGACATTGAAATATTTCTCCGCCTTTTTAACGCCCTGACGTGTGATAGTGGCTGTCTTAGCCTTTTCATCTATAATATAGTCGCAGTTCTCGGAGGCTTCCTCCTGGTCGACCTTGTTGTCCATTTCCACAACAACATAAGGCTTAAGGTTTTTGGCAAATTTATCCGCAAGAGTATAAAGCTCCGTGGACTTGTCGCCCTTACCCGAAATGATAAGCGGGGTTCTCGCCTCGTCTATAAGGATAGAGTCAACCTCGTCCACAATGGCGAAATGGTGTTCTCTCTGAACCTTTTCGCTTTTGTATATTACCATGTTATCACGGAGATAGTCAAAACCGAACTCGTTGTTAGTACCGTAGGTAATGTCGCAGTTGTAAGCCTCACGCCGCTGGTCGTTGTTCAGGTCGTGGAGAATACAGCCGATAGTCAGACCGAGATAGCGGTAGACCTTGCCCATTTCCTCGGACTGGAATTTCGCAAGATAGTCGTTTACGGTAACAACGTGAACGCCCTTGCCCTCCAGAGCGCAGAGATAGGACGCACAGCAGGCAACGAGAGTTTTACCCTCACCTGTTCTCATTTCGGCGATACGTCCCTGATTGAGGACTATCGCGCCTATTATCTGAACGGGGAAAGGCTTTTTGCCCAGAACGCGCCAAGCCGCCTCACGGACGGTAGCAAGCGCCTCGGGGAGGATATCGTCAAGTGTCTCGCCCTTTGCAAGTCTTTCCTTTAAAATACCTGTCTGCGACTTCAATGTCTCCTCGGACATAGCCGCGTATTCGTCCTCAAGACCGAGAACACGGTTCTTGATAGGTTCTATTTTAGCAAGCTCTCTTTTACTGTAGCTTCCGAAAAGTCCGTCAAAAATTCCCATTAAATATTCCACCTTAAAAATTAAAAGATTTTCCGTTTTTTTTAAATACATAAATATTATAACCGATTTCAGTCAGTTTGTCAACTTTTTTTTAACAAAAGGTAAAAAATGCGGNNAACGCCCNGCGGCAGCCTGTAACGCAGTACTGGCAAAGTGTCTACNCCNACATGTNAAATGCNNNAAANNTTTNTTNTNCNAAGCCCCCTAGCAAGGGGNCGGGTNANATANNGCNNTATCTTAGCCCGNCCCNTTGCTAGGGGGCTTNGCATAAAAAATATTTNTTGCATTTATTAATGTGGGNNTANACACTTTGCCAGTACTGCGTTACAAGCTGCCGCGGGGCGTTCCCCGCAAATTTATCTTGACTTTATGNNAAATTTNGNGTAAACTTTAANATAGGAAAAAATCTGCAAACGGAGGTGAAATATATGGAATGTGCAAAATGCGGCGGAAAAATGCGTGAAACNGCCAAATTCTGCCCCTACTGCGGCGCAAAGGCGGAAATNGCTCCCGAAACGGAAAAAATTTCGGAAACGGNGGAAAAAGAGGAAGTCCCGCAGGAAAAGNCGGAAATCGCCGCGCCCGAAAACGGAAATGCGGAAATTGCCGAAGAAACACGGGAAACGGTTTGNCCAAACGAGGAAAACCGCNCGGAANCTGNTGTGGAAGAAGTTACTCAAAATATCCNNAAANAGGAANCGGCAGAAATTGTAAAAGAAACACGAAAAACGCCTTTTNCAGACGGGGGAAATACGGAAATTTCCGAGAAATTCAACGAAAANGACGGTCTTTACGTTGTTTCGGGGCAGTCCGCGGAAATGTCGGAAATTGGAAAGGAAACATGGAATTTCCCGACAGAAAAAAGNAAATTTCCCGTTTTCAAGGTGATTGCCGCTGTACTTCTTGCGGGCATTTCCGTCACTTCCGTTTATTTCATTTCCGAAAAAGCTATACCCGACCTGCGGTACAAAAANGCGGAAAAGCTTTTCTTGCAGGCGGACTATGACGCGGCGGAGGAAATTTTTGCGNAACTGGGAAATTATGCCGAAAGCTCCGACTATATAATAAGGTGCAGGTACGAAAGGGCTTCGGAATTAATGGCAAACGGGCAATATCCCGAGGCGGCGGACGCTTTTACACGCCTTGACGGTTATGGAAATTCCGACCAAATGGTACAGGAATGTATGCTGAAAATTGCGGAAAATCANATGGAAAACGGCGAATTTGAGGCGGCGATGTCTGTCTACANGGCGGCGGGAAAGGGCGAGCTTGCCGAGACCGCGGCGGCGGAAAGGGCGGAAAAATACGCGGCGGAGGGCGATTATTTCGCCGCTTANGACCTTGCGGAAAGATACTGCGGAAGNGAAATTTCCACGGAATATTTCTACCTCGGCGCGGAAAAAGCCNAAAAGGACGGNGATTTCAAGACNGCGGCGGACAGCTTCTACAAGCTTGGGGATTACAAAAATTCCGCCGAGCTTGCGGAGGAATGCACGTATGAATTTTACCGCGCCGAATACGCNAAAAACGGCGCTTCCGAGGAGACAACAAGGGGATTTTANTTTCTNGGGAATTTCAGGGATTCCCATGATATGTATTTGCAGAACGCTTACGANTACGGCGTGAAATGCTTTGACGAGGGNAATTTTGCGGCGGCNGCNGCGATGTTCCGCAACAGCGCGGGCTACAAGGATTCGGGGGGACAGCTTTATCTTGCAAGGTACGAGCTTGCNAAAAGTCTGGAAAACGACGACCCCGCTTCGGCAAAGTCAATTTTTTCCATGCTTGGGAACTACCGCGACAGCTCGTCCCACAAAAGCACAGCGGCAAAGAAAGTCCCNGAAAGCTGGTACGCCGACGGCTACACCTCGGTGGGGANCTACTGCACGACGTTTTTCCGCAGGAACGATATNCTGACGGTCTACTGCACGGCGGGGACGGACGCCCANTCNGGTCCCGTGTCTATTGTTCTGACCCTGACGGACGAAAGCGGGAACACGGCTTCGGCGGAATACGAAAATTTGCGTAACAGCGGTTCTTTCAGCGTAAACTTCCCCCTCAGCGATACAGCAAAGGGAAAAGCGGAGGTTTCCGTTGCAAGAAAGGACAGCGGCGCGCTGCTCAGAANNTTTGAGATAACTGTTGCAGAATAAATATCTGTAAAAATTATACATAAAATTGTGAAAATACTGTACAATATTTTTTAAATATATAGTGACAAATTCAAGAAAATGTGTTACAATAAAAGTAATCGTTTAAGTTTTCTTTTGGGAGGTAGTTTTGTTGAAAAAATTCCGCAAGCTTCTTGGTGTAATTATGGGTCAGCCCGACGGTCCGTATCAGGCAAAGCTTTTATCGGGCATATTCGAGGAGGCGTTTTCGCTTAACTACGATGTTGCGGTCTTTGCGACCTTTACAAAGGATAAAAATTCACAGAGCTGGTACGACGGAGAACTGAACATCTTTTCAATGATAAACTATGCCGCTTTGGACGGAATATTTTTCGTACCCGACACTCTGCGTATCGACGACGCTGACAAAAAGATAGAAGCGGATATTATAAAGAATTTCAAAAAGCCCGTTATTTCGGTGGACATTCAAAGCAGTCAGTTCACAGATATTTTTACTGACGACATTCAGAATATCAAAAAAATCATTTCCCACCTGATAGAGGTACATAAACTTACCGATATTGCCTTTATGACGGGCATTAAAGGACACCTGCACGCTACAAACAGGCTTACGGGATACTACGAGGCATTGGTAGAGCATAATATCCCCATAGACAGGAGCCGTGTTTTTTACGGCGATTTCTGGTACAACAAGGGAGAAGAGGTCGTTCAGGCTCTTATTGACGACGGCAGACCCATGCCCCAAGCAATAGCCTGTGCAAGCGACACTATGGCGATAAGCGTATGCGAGGCTCTGAAAGCGAGAGGTTACAGGATACCCGAAGATATTGCGGTGACCGGTTACGACTCTATAGAAGCTGGAATAAACTACGTCCCGGGGATAACCTCCTCCGATATTCCTGCCGACGACACGGGCAGGCGGGCTGCGCGGCTCATGCACAGCCTTATTTCGGGGACTAAATTTACCGACAACCCCCGCGGCGCGGATATTACAATAGGTAAAAGCTGCGGCTGCTCGCGAAATCCCGCGGAGGAAATGCGGAAAAAATTCCGTATGTGGCAGGATAATGACGCTTTTGGCGATTTTAACTCCTCGTATAATTTTATGCTGGAGTCGCTTATTTCCGAAAAAGACTTTAAAAATTATATACACGCAATAGCGTGGTACACTTATTACATGGGCGAAAATTCTTCCTTCTTCCTTGCGCTTTGCGACAATTGGGACAATCTCGGAGAGAACGACCTGAATTTGCAGTACAGAAAAGAGGGCTACTCAAAAACAATGAGCTTGCCGCTGCGAAAATTCAGAGGAGGCGACAGCGCAAGGGTAAATCCCGAGTACACATTTGACCTTTCGGAAATGCTTCCTATGATATATGAACGGCGTCCCAAGCCTACAGCGTTTTTCTTCAGTCCTGTTCATTTCAATAAGCGGTGCTTCGGCTACTCGGTATTTTCCTACGGCGACGACACGGCTTCCACGTACCCAAGCTGCTACAGGCAATGGATGAAGTATGTCTGCGTATCTCTGGAAAGCCTCAGGCGGCACAGAAACCTTATGTACCTTTACAAAAAAATGGAGGACAACGCTGTTACCGACCTGCTCACGGGTATCTACAACAGAAACGGCTTCAATCTTTACACCGAGGATATCATAAAGAGCGTCAGGAGCAAGGGTGAGAACCTTATTTTAATTCTCGGCGACATGAACAATCTCAAGTACATAAACGACACTTTCGGTCACATGGAGGGAGATTTTGCCATAAAGTCGGTGGCGGACGCGTTCAAGGAAGTCTGCTCAAAGGAAGCATACAAGGATAAATTTTCCTGCTTCAGGATAGGCGGCGACGAGTACGTACTGATAGGCGGCACGAATTCCACGGAGGAGGAGATCGACAGGATCTCCGCTTCTATCGTGCAGCATCTCAAAATCGTGAACGATACTGCCGACAAGCCCTATTCCATAAGCGTCAGCATCGGTTCGTTCTTCGGCAGTCCCGAGGAGTACGATACCATTGAAAAGCCTGTTGCTATTGCGGACGAGAGAATGTTTGAAGCGAAACAGAAATTCAAA
>JAAVHM010000093.1 GCA_014799675.1 Ruminococcus sp.
CCGCCGAGGGCAGCGAGGATAAGGGTATCACCATTCTCGGAATTATGGTAAGCTAAACAACTTATTGTATAAAAATACAGTGTTATACGATTTATATAACACTGTATTTTTATTTACATACCCATTCGATAGAAAACGGCGTTGTACGATCTGTACAACGCCNCTTATAATGTACTAACCCGCCCCCTTGCTAGGGGGCATTACATAAAAAAGTCTACAGCAAATAAACATTGGGGGTAGACTCTCGCCGCGGGGCGTTCCCCGCCTATCTTGTTTCCTCGGCGAAACCGCTTTCAACAAGCTCGATAAGTCCCGATACAGCAGCTTCCTCATCAGCTCCGTCAGCGATAATTCTGATCTGTGTTCCGCCGACAATGCCGAGAGAAAGAATACCAAGCAGTGACTTAGCGTTTACACGGCGNTCTTCCTTTTCGATCCANATAGAGGACTTGAACNCGTTCNCTTTCTGNATAAAGAAAGTTGCGGGACGTGCGTGAAGACCAACCTGATTTTGAACCATTACATCTTTAACAAACATAATAATCTCTCCTATCTCATTTCTTTGCATCTGTTGGATACGTAGGGTTTCTTTCTATGTTTTTATTATACCCTGCAATTCAAATTTAGTCAACGGGAATTTGTTACGAAAATACCTTTGTGAGCAAATTTCTGCTTTTTGAATTAATTAGGGGATATTAGTACGGCTTAGTTTTGTTGATATTAACGAAATTTATTACCTATTAACAGTTTTCAACACATTTTTATAGCTAAAATGCCAAAGATTTTTAACATTTAAACGTTTGAAATTTTGCCGGCAAGCCGTTATTTGCTATTATCTCCCAGCTTTGTGAACAAATCGGGACGGCGTTCCTGTGTAATTTTCACAGCTTCTTCATGACGGAACGTCTCGATATTTTTGTGATGACCTGTAAGCAAAACCTCGGGNACNCGTTCCCCCTCCCATACCTCGGGACGGGTGTAATGGGGNTANTCCAGAAGTCCCGAAAANTGGCTCTCCTCTCGGAAGCATTCCTCCGAAGCAAGGACGCCGTCACACATTCTCGCCACAGCGTCTGTGACAGCCATAGCGGGCAGCTCGCCGCCCGTCAGGACATAGTCCCCTATGGAGATTTCCTCGTCNACGATCTTGTCTATAACACGCTGGTCAACGCCCTCGTAGTGTCCGCAGATTATAAAAAGATTGGGNATTTTTGACAATNCTATTGCTCTTTGCTGNGTGAAAACCTTACCCTTNGGGGACATATAAATCGTGTGGGGCTTTTCCGCAAAGCNCTCCGTCACCGCAAGGAANCAGCGGTAAATGGGNTCTGCCTGCATTACCATGCCCATGCCGCCGCCGTAAGGGGTATCGTCCACNCGGCGGTGCTTGTCCGTGGAATAATCACGTATCTGGTGGCAGTGTATCTCGATTTTCCCCGCCTTTCTCGCCCTGCCCACAATGCTTTCGCCGAGGACAGCNTCGCACATTTCGGGGAAAAGGGTGGCAATATCAATCCTCATCAAAAAGACCCTCCANAACGTGTATCTTCATTATACTNTTNGTAATATCAGTTTCTATAACAACATCAGGTATAGCGGGAATAAGCCGAATTTTGCCGTCNCCGCCCTTGATATGGTAAACNTCNTTCGCCCCGGTAAAGGAAACCTCGCAAAGCTTCCCGTACTCCTCGCCGCTGTCGTTGTCNANNACCGTCAGCCCGATAAGGTCTTGGACGAAATACGCCCCCTCGTCAAGCTCCACGTCCTCCCTGTCCATGTANAGNATTTTNTTNCNNACATTNTGCGCCTGCTCAACGGTGTCAATGCCNTTTATCTTCATAAGGACNATATTTTTGTGGGGGTGGGAGCGCGTTATTTCAACGGGGGTCTCNCCCTTGTCGAAATAGAGGGTGTCGAATTCGCAGAGGAATTCTTNNGAATCGCACCACGGCTCAACGCGGACTTCCCCTTTAAGCCCCTGCACGGCNACTATTTTNCCTATTTCAAGGTAACGTTTCATATTTTACTCCTTCTATACAAAAAGGGAAATAAAACTATTTCCCTCCGTAATATTCATAATAAATAATACATTCTGTAAAACAATTAGTCAATCTCATGAAATTAATCAATTTCTACCATAATTTTCTGATTAACTCTGCCTGCNCCCGCCCGCATAACNGTGCGGATAGCCTTGGCGATTCTGCCCTGCTTGCCGATAACCCGACCCATGTCGTCGGAGGCAACGTGGAGATGATAAACAATAATTCCGTCGTCGTTAGGCTCGTCAACCTCAACGCTGACAGCGGAGGTGTCCTCAACGAGACCGTAAACAATGCTCAAAAGCAAATCTTTCATAATACCGATCCTTTCGTTTTCGTTATACAAAAAAACAAAGCCGTACAGGTAACGAAATAGGCGGCTTTGCTTCGGCAATTTACAATAGTTGCCAAAGTAACGGTTTTAAAAATTCATTTTCGCCGCTGTAAACGGGGACGAACCCTGTCCGCCCCGAACATTGGCTTTTCTGTGCAAAATAACGCCGTACGCGCAGTACCTTACTTTACGCCGTTTTTCTCAAAGAGCTTCTTAACGGTTTCTGTAGGCTGTGCGCCGTTAGCCATCCACTTCTTAGCCTTTTCAGCGTCGATCTTAACGGTGGAAGGCTCTGTTGTGGAGTCATAGTAGCCGATCTCCTCGATAAATCTGCCGTCTCTGGGGTATCTTGAGTCAGCGACTACAATTCTGTAGAAAGGGTTCTTCTTTGCGCCCATTCTTCTAAGTCTGATTTTTACTGCCATTTTATATTCACCTCCGTACTAGAAGATAGAGTTATAGAAGCTAGAAGCTAGAAGCTAGAAATCGTACTCTTTGCCGAGTACACACAGCTGCTATTCTCTTATATCAAAACGCTTTTGCGTAATGAACTTTTTTAGCGGCAATGCCTAGACCTTGCCTTGGGTTTGTAGGAGCAAACACCTTTGTTGTCGCAGTTGTCGCAAAATCCGTCCTCGTCATCATCTGTAAAGGTGCAGTCCTTTTCACAGTAATATCCGTAATTTCCGCATTCGTCGCAAATTCCGTCGCCGTCATTGTCGCAGTAAGTGCAGTCCTCTTGGCAATGATAAACAATTTTTGTCTTAACGGCTGTGTGGTGTCCGTGTGCGGAAGCCGTTACGCCCAGCATGGAAGCTGTCATAACTGCTGCTAAAATTACCGATAAAAGTTTTTTCATGGGACATTCTCCTTTACAAATTTTATATGTTCAAGCCGCTGTGCTACCCATTTATCAGCACGTATATTGATCCTGCAACGATCAAAACGCACATAACGGCATTGAGTATCCGGTAGTTTTTTTCACCTATAAAGTCGTTCAAAAAACGTGATTTCCAAGTCAAACCGAAATACCATTCCCAATTGAAAATCGAAGCCAAAAAGCCTAAAATTCCCACTATTATGAATAATATCTCAAAAAATATCATCGTTTTATCATCACTTGTCACCTATATCACCTCATAACCACCCGATCAGCACCGCCGCGCCGAACAGTACCAACGCAACACCCGCCGCCCCTATAAGAAACCGCAGGAAGTTCCTGCTTTTCAAACGCTGTCTCGGTCTGCCGTTTTGGTTCGCCCAGTAGTCAATGAACCATTTCCAGTCCTTGACCGCCGCAATTATGCAGAACGTTCCAACCAAAGCAAAAAGCGCGAAATATAAAATTTTATAAACTATACTCATTGTAATTAATTATGGAAATTATACCAAAATTACATCATAGGAGGCATACCGCCCATTGGAGGCATACGGAGCTTGTTCTTCTTACCCTTGCCGTTTTTGCCCATAACGCCGAACTGCTTCATCATCTTCTGCATTTCCTCAAACTGCCGCAGAAGCCTGTTCACGTCCGCAACGGTATTGCCGCTTCCCGCCGCAATACGTCTCTTACGCTTCGGGTCGATTATGGAGGGCTTTGCTCTCTCCGCAGGTGTCATGGAAAGTATTATCGCTTCAATGCGTTTCAGCTGGCTGTCGTCAATATCTGCGTCCTTTATCTTATCGCCCACGCCGGGGAGCATACCGATTATCTGTTTAAGCGGACCCATTTTCTGGATCTGCTTCATCTGCTCCATAAGGTCGGTGAGGTCGAAGCTGTTTTCTTTAAGTCTTGCGGAAAGCTTCTTTGAGTTTTCCTCGTCAAAGGTGGACTGTGCTCTTTCAATAAGTGTGAGCATATCGCCCATTCCCAGAATTCGCGAAGCCATTCTCTCGGGGTGGAACTGCTCGAAATCGCCGAGCTTTTCGCCCGTACCCACAAACTTGATAGGCTTGCCCGTAACCGCAAGTACGGAAAGCGCCGCACCGCCTCTTGTATCGGAGTCAAGCTTTGACATAAGCACGCTGTCAATTCCCAAAGCGTCGTCAAACGCCTTTGCAACATTGACCGCGTCCTGACCTGTCATAGCGTCCACCACAAGCATTATCTCGTTGGGAGCAGTCTCGGACTTAATGGTTTTCAGCTCGTCCATAAGCTCCTCGTCAATGTGGAGACGTCCCGCGGTATCGAGAATTACAAGATCGTTGCCGTAATCCTTTGCGTGCTTGACCGCTTCTCTTGCAATCGTAACAGGGTTTATCTGTCCCATTTCAAAGACCTTTACCCCTGCCTTTTCGCCAACGACCTGCAACTGATTTATAGCGGCGGGACGGTACACGTCGCACGCCACAAGCAGCGGACGTTTGCCCTGCTCCTTAAAAAACTTGGCAAGCTTAGCCGCATGGGTGGTCTTACCCGAACCCTGCAAGCCGCACATCATAATGATACAGGGCGGCTTTGATGGGAAATTTATCCTTGCGTTGCTGTCGCCCATAAGAGCGACAAGCTCCTCGTTTACTATCTTAATGACCTGCTGTCCCGGGGTAAGGCTTGTCAGCACTTCCTCGCCGACAGCACGCTCCGAGACCTTGGAAACAAAGTCCTTAACGACCTTGTAGCTGACGTCCGCTTCAAGCAGAGCCATGCGAACCTCCCGCATTGCCTCCTTAACGTCCGCCTCGGTAAGCTTTCCTCTGCTTTTAAGACGCTTAAACACGGTATTCAATTTTTCGGAAAGACCTTCAAACGCCATAAAAACACCCTTTCAGAAATTAGAAAACAGAACTTGTATACCAAAAGTATATAACTTAACTAAAATAACTCTTTGTTTTTCTCCGCAAGCTCGGAAATATAGTCCGCGCGGCGTGTAATTGCTATCGGGTTGCACCCTCCGCCGCATTCGGTCTTAATATCCGCCGCAACCTCCATGATCTCCTTTATCAGCGCGCTGAACTTATCGGAACGCTCCGCAAGGCGGAATTTTTCCTCCATTTCATAGAGTGTCTGCTCGCCGCGCTTTATGCTGTCACGAACGCCCTGACGGGTAATCTTTTCGTGCTCGGCAATTTCCGAAAGGGACAAGTCCTCGTTATAGTAAAGGTCGATAACGTCGCGCTGCTTATCGGTGAGCATTGGGGAATAATAATCAAGCAGAACCGACACGCGCAGATCCTTTTCGGTATTCATCACGGCTGACCTCCTAACGGTTGTAAAGTAAATCACTTTACATATTATACTACATATTGAGTATTTTGTCAAGGGTTTTGAGAAAATTTTTCTATATTCTTGTATAATAAATTTATATTTAGCGGAACAACGTTTCTGTAGGGGCGCATCCTGTATGCGCCCGTTGAATTACCGACAATATGTGGGTTGGGCGGATATGGAATCCGCCCCTACAGACGTTTTGTGTTGGTACGCAAAATTAAAATTTACGTTATTTAACATTATGGGGAATACCCGCCGCGGGGCGTTCCCCGCCCCGCCGCAAAATTTGTCGAATAATTTTAATTGACAAATGGGATAAAATGGTATATTATATTAGTATATTACCCATAATATTCCAAAAAGATAAGGATTGATGAAAATGATTTGTCCAAACTGCGGAAAGGAATATAACGAGAAAATGACCTGCTGCATTAGCTGCGGGGCGGAGCTTGTCCCGCAGGCGCAGGGGTCTGAACAGGTCTGCTTTGAGCCGATAATTCCCGAGGCTGTCCCGGAGGAGGTCGATCTGCCCGCGGCGGTGGGATTTGTGCGGGAACTGGAGGGACACTCGGAACACCCTCCCGAACCCGAGGAAACCATTGAGATACCCGTCCCCGTCAAAAACGTGAACAAAAAGTCCTCCGCCGCCGCTGCCGCACGGGGAATAGGTTCTTTTGCGGCGGCAATGGCTATGTTTGCTCTGATAATTCTCACGGCGGCTTCGCTGTCTATAAGACTTATTACGGACAGTGAGAAAATTTCCCAGTTCACCTCGCGGCTGGACGTTATGAGCCTGCCTGCGGCGCAGACGGTCATGCTGACGGCTTACGATTATGAAATTTCCCCCGACGCGACCATTCAGGAAGCTATCTTTATAATGTCAACAGGCACGGGGCTTTCCCGCGACGACATAAGGGATATATACGAAAGCTCCACCGTGCAGAATTTTTTGAGCGAACAGCTAAACGGGTACGCCGAATTTATCCGCGAGGGGGAGCTTCCCGAAAAGCTTACCTCGGAAAGGCTGAAAGAGGTTTTCAGCGAAAATATAAGCCTTATCAGCGACGCTATCGGCAAGCCCCTTACACAGCACGACATTGAGCTTGCCTTTGCGGAGCTTGACCGCGCCGAGCCTGTTCTGGAAGCTATCGCTCCCTCAAAGCTGGAAAATGTTGTTGGGGAAGCGACTCTCACCCTGTTGCGGCTGGTAAGCTCCCTGCCCGTGATAATCGGCGAGGGGGCGGCGGCAGCGGCAATGCTTGTCGTCCTCTGGGCAATAAACCGCAAGCCGGGAAAAATCTTAGGCTGGGGCGGCGCGGCGGTCTTTGCGGGGGGCGCGGCGGTGCTTATTACGGTTTTCCTGTTTTCGGTGCAGGTATTTTTCTCGGGTATGGACAGGCTTGTAAAAAGCGTTGCAAAATGCGCCGCCGAGGTAATTGCTCCCGACATTTACCGCTTCGGGGGGACGCTTGCCGTCCTCGGGGCTGTTATGCTTCTTTGGGCGCTCACTCTGAAAAACGCCAAACGGCGTGAAAACAATTAGACCTACACAAAAGCCGCTGTACTGTCATTTGCACAGTACAGCGGCTTTTTTATATTCCCGAAAAGCGGGAAGCTTCTATTTTTCAGCGTTTGGAAGAACTATCCGCAGCTTAAACCATTTGTCGGTAACGTCGTAATCGAGGACGGCGTTATTTTTTTGTGCAAACGCCGAAATGCTTCGAGTGCCTATGCCGTGACCGCTTTCCTTTGATATGGGAAGTCCCTCTTCGTCAAAGGACACCTTTCCCGTGTAATTATTGGCAATTTCCACTATGTACTGCTTGGACTCCGTAGTCTTGATACGCAGCTTCTTTTTGCCGCCGGAAACCTTTGCACAGGCGTTCACGGCGTTTTCAAGAGCGTTTGCAACAGCCGCGGTAAAGTCCATAATATCAACGCTGATATTTTCGGGCATTGCAAATTGTACCTTTGTCTTAATACTCTTGCTTTCCGCCCTATCTATGTAATATGCCAGAATAGCGTTTGCTGTGGAATTTGAGCAGTAAACTTCCTTTTGGGATTCGTCAAGCTTCTGACCGAAAGAACCTAAATATTCCAGCGCGCCGGAAGTATCTCCCGCTGTAAGCATATCGGAAAGGACTATCAGATTATAACGCAGGTTATGCCGCATTATCCTGACCTGCTCCTCCGTTGAATTGATAGCTTCAAGCTGCTTCTGAAAGGATTCGCTCTGTGACGTAAGTATGCTGTTTGTGTATTCCGAAAGCTGCAAATTATACTGACTTACAAGGCTCAGGAAAATTATTACATAGGTAAGCAGCATTACCGCGGTAACGGCGTATATATAAATAGTATTTGAAACCGATTCCGTATAATGCACGGGATACGTTCCGATAAGGAAAAACAACACCGTAAAGCCTATCGGAACAAAGGTCAGAGCCCTCCAGTTTTTGTCGGGAATATAGTCCAGCAGGGCGAATTTCTTCCTTAAAAATTTCAGTTCCGCAAAAATGCACAGAGAATAGCTTGCTATCCTTATGATAAGATCCATGAGCTTTCCCCCGCCCAGTACTGAAACGGCTATAGTCTGGCTCATGGCAAGAATTACCGAAACGCTTAACTGCATTGTATAGTTGAAGACCGCCTGCCACGGCGAATAGTTTGATATAAAATAAAGAATGACCATTGCGGGGACGGATATCACGGGTATGCTCAGTCTAAGCGTTACGACAATGCCCCAAAGCTTCATTGAGGCAAAGGTAAAAACACCCGTCCATAAAATATACCCGACAAAGGCGGCAAGAATTTTTTTAAAGGTGTATTTTATTTTCATGCAGGAGGACATCATAAGCAGAGTGCTGACTACAACGACCAATGATTTTACCATATAGTAAGTAATATCGTTCTCAAACGTCGTCATTTTCTTCGCCTCCGTTCAGCTCGTGGTCTATGTATTTTTTTCTTGCCTCCGCATATCTTCGCGTAACTGTCAGCAATGTTCCGTCGGACATGATAAAGCCCACATTGTTTACCGTTTTGATGTGCTTCATATTAACAAGATAGCTTGCGGAGCTTTTTATAAATGAACCGTTTTTGATAAAGTCCCCTATCATGCCGTCAAAGGTCTCTCTGAAATAAACGCTTTCAAGGGTCTTTCCTCCCGCAAGACGGTATATCATGCGGTGATTGTAGTATTCTATGTAAACAATGTCCTCGGCGTTTACCGAAACTGCCCCCGTGGAGCATTTCAAAACAAAACGCTCGGGGGGCTTGTTTATGCGGGAAAAGCAGTCCGCAAGCTCGGCTTCGACATCTTCCCTGACCGCAGGCTTGATGAGATATGAGAACGCTTTTACCGAATAGGATTCCAGAGCGTAATCCTTAGAGGTAGTCAGAAAAATAATAAAAGCTTCGGGATTTTTCCGCCTGATAGCCTTGCCAAGCTGAATACCGTTCATATCGGGCATTATTATATCCAGTATGTAAATATCCGAGCATTGTTCCCCGTCCTCATATTCAAGAAGCTCGCTGCCGGTCGAGAAAGTTTTTACCTCCGAATTTATATTATTTTCAGCAGTATAGTCATTGATGATGCTGCATATTTTTTCCAGTTCGTCGCCGTTGTCGTCGCATACAGATATACGGTACATCTGAAAATCCTCCATAAAAGAACCTGATAAAATTATTTTCTATTAATAATTATACCATATTATTTTTGGTCGGACAAGGAAAGTTCATGTCAATTAAGTGAAAAATCCGTCGTTTAAGTGATTTTGGTTGAAATTCTCTGAAAAATGGTATAAAATTTAAAAGAATTTTTTATGCATAAGTGTGAAAAGCATTGCTTAAAACTTTTAAGGAAAAGCCTGACAGTCAGGCAGTTGTTCTGAAAAACGATCCGGAACGCTGCAAATAATTTACGCCATTACCTTATAACCTTCCAATTTTTTTACCGCCGCAGTTGTCGTTTACTGACAATTGCGGCGGACTTTTTTGTATTCTCTTTTGTTTCCGCGGGACGGCACGGCAAAAGAAAAAGGCTGCTTGTATGCAGCCTTTCGGATATGTACTTATTCTTCCTCGGCGGGGACTTCGGGCAGTTCGTCCCTCAAAGAGCTTGTGTCAATGTAAAGCTCGTCGACGTCCTGCATATTTCCGTGATATGCGCCGTCGTCAAGGGCAGCCTTGTCGATAAGTCCGCCTGTTTCGAGGGTATCTGTGGAAAGGTTTACAACCTCGCATACAGGGTCGGGAGGAGGAGCTTCTCTAAGACCCGTTATCTCGGGAGGGTCTACCGTAGTCGCGTTGGGGTCAAGCGCGTTGGGGACGGGGGCAGGCTTTGCCTTTTTACGGTCAATGTCCCCAAAAAAGTCATTTGGGTCTATAAAACTTGGCATAATTTCACAATCCCTTTCATAAAAATTTCAATTTTTATACGCAAAAAATTATACTATTTTTATTATACACAATTTATATATATTTGTCAATAGATTGAAAAATATATGTCAGAATAACCAAATAAATAAGAATTATTTGCACACAAAAACAATACGGCTCATTCAAATAATTCCGCGACCTCTGCTGTAAATTCTTCAAGCTGTCTTCTAATATCTTCCTCGTCAAAATTTTCCGTCCGAAGACTTTCATTAGTCAAGGGACGCGCCTCATATAACAGCATTGTCATAACATAAGGCGTATCATATATATTTGTCAAATTATCATATTTTTCCAAGGCTTTCTCTATTTCTGCGTGGAAAAATTCCTCCTGTTCATTCATGCCCTCTATTTGGTCAAGCTCCTCATACAGCTTGTCCTTATCCAAAAAATCAAATTCTTCTTTAACGCCGTTATTGTACACATAACAAGAAAGTCCCTCAACAGCCCGCACACCATTAACAACAAACAACGACGTTGTACCGTCATCATTTGGCTGCAAATATGTATAACCTGATATTTCCAATGCGTCAACAACTTTCCAATTGTTGTCAACATAATCGCAAACATACATACAATCACCGTGAAACGTATCAACAATATAACAAAGCTCTTTTATTCCATCACCGTCAATATCAATGTAAAAAACTTTCGACGAACCCGCGGGCGAAGCCCATATCGCAAGCTCTTCACCGTTTTCAAGCACCTCGTCGCTGCACCATATTTCAAACATTTTAAGCCAGAAATCACTGTCGGGCGGAACAACGTTTGTATTTGCGCTCGCCGCTTTTGCTGTTTCGGAAGCTGTTGTCTCTTCCTGTTCAGACGTGCTTTCCGCAGTTGTTTCCGTAACGGTATTGCTTGCTGTTATACTTGAAGTATTATTTTCAGTATCTGTACTAACTGTAGTTGAAGTGCTTACCGTACTGCTTGTAATTTCCAACCTATTTGTTTCGGAACTGCTGCAAGCGGCGGACATGAACATTATAAACGCAAGACAGAACGGTAAACACGTTTTTTTAAATTTCATAATAAAGACCCCCTCAATATACGAAAACAATGCTGCCGCCGCATAGTTGCAGCAACAGCATTGCATTATTTCAATAAAAATCAAACGCCGTATTTAGTTGTTGAAACAGGAATACCAACGCCCATTGTTGAAGCTACAACGCAGGACTTGATATAAGTACCCTTTGCAGCCGCAGGCTTAGCCTTAACGATAGCTTCGAGAAGTGTGTCAAGGTTCTGAACGAGCTTCTCTGTACCGAATGAAGCCTTGCCGATAGGACAGTGAATGATGTTGGTCTTGTCGAGACGGTACTCGATCTTACCTGCCTTAGCCTCTGTTACAGCCTTTGCAATGTCGGGAGCAACTGTTCCCGCCTTGGGGTTAGGCATAAGTCCGCGGGGACCGAGAACTCTTGCAGCCTTACCTACAACGCCCATCATGTCGGGAGAAGCTACGCAAACGTCAAAGTCAAGCCAGTTCTCCTTAACGATCTTGTCAACGAGGTCTGCGCCGCCAACGTAATCAGCTCCTGCTGCCTTAGCGTCAGCCTCTTTTTCTTCCTTACAGAAAACGAGGACTCTTACCTTTTTACCTGTACCGTTGGGAAGTACAACCGCGCCTCTTACCTGCTGGTCAGCGTGACGGGAGTCAACGCCCAGACGAACGTGTACTTCGATAGTTTCATCAAATTTAGCCTTAGCGTTCTGACAAGCAAGTGTCAGCGCCTCGTCAGTTTCATAAAGCTTGTTTCTGTCAACAGCCTTTGCGCTGTCGTTATATTTCTTACCGTGTTTCATTATCAGATTTTCCTCCTTATAAGTGGTAACTGTTTCCAATTTTGGAACTCATAGCGGAATTTTTTCCTCCCACTATATGCAAGATGTATAGAAGCAAGAGGCAAGAGAATTTTCCCCTCCCAAGCTTCCGAAACATCTGCGGCAATTAGTCAACTACTTCAACGCCCATTGAACGGCAAGTACCCGCGATCATGC
The DNA here is from genome assembly GCA_014799675.1 of Ruminococcus sp. Classification (GTDB taxonomy): domain Bacteria; phylum Bacillota; class Clostridia; order Oscillospirales; family Ruminococcaceae; genus RGIG8773. The sequence continues at coordinate 12,020 of JAAVHM010000093.1, forward strand.
TCATTGCGGACTCAACGCTTGCTGCGTTCAGGTCGGGCATTTTTGTCTCTGCGATCTTCTTGATCTGTTCCTTAGTGATCTTTCCGACCTTAGTCTTGTTAGGAACACCTGAACCACTCTGAAGACCGATAGCCTTTTTGATAAGGACTGCCGCGGGCGGAGTCTTTGTGATAAACGTAAACGAACGGTCAGCGTAAACTGTGATAACAACAGGGATAATAAGACCGATGTCGTTCTTTGTTCTCTCGTTAAATTCCTTTGTAAAAGCCATGATATTAACGCCGTGCTGACCAAGAGCAGGACCAACAGGCGGAGCAGGAGTAGCCTTTCCTGCTGCGATCTGAAGCTTAATTAAGCCAACTACTTTCTGTGCCATTGCTTTTTGCACCTCCGTAAATATAGGAACATTGTTCCTTAAACAATAAAATTAATATTCATCCGAAACCGCAACCATGGTTATATCCAGGGCTGCCGAGGTCTCTCTGCCGAACATTGAAACCTTAACGCTTACCTGCATAGCTTCAGCGTCCACGCTTTCGACCTCACCGACGATGCCCTCCATGGGACCCGCCGTAATTTTGACTTTATCTCCCGCCTTGAAGTTTATCTCGACGGAAGCGGGCTTGCTGTCCGAATTAATGCCCATAGCCGCCGCTTCCTTATCGGTAAGGGGTATAGGCTTCGATCCGGGACCTACAAATCCTGTACAGCCCCTGACGTTTCTGACAACGTACCACGAATCGTCCGTAAGGATCATCTTTACCAGAACATATCCGGGGTAGGTCTTTCTTTCGACCTCCTGCATCTTATTGGTTTTCTCGTTCGGCTCCATTACCAGTTCGGTAGGAACCTGAACTTCCTCAATAAGATGATGAAGCTTACGGTTTTCCACAACCTTCATAATAGTTTGCGCAACCTTATTCTCATAACCGGAATAAGTATGAATGACATACCATTTTGCCGACTCTGACATAATTATGACCAGTCCCTTCTAGAAACTAGAGGCACGAGGTTAGAGGCAAGAATAGCTTCGCTCTGTCCTCTGTGCTTTAGGTTTTTGCGTATGCACTATCAGCCTGTCGTCAGCTTAAGCAAAGCTGTGAGGATACTGTCTATTCCCCAGACAACAATGGCGCTTGCACACATTCCGATAAGAACCACCGCCGTATTGTTTACAACCTTGCTCCATGAAGGCCATGTGACTTTCTTGATCTCGCTTTTTAAATCCTTGAAGTATTTAACGACGCCGCTTTGTTTTTTGGCGTTTGAGCCTTTGCCCTTCGCCTTAGCCTTTTCGCGGTCGTTCACGATTTTATTCGCCTTTGCCTCAGCCTGCGCAACGATCGACGACTTCTTGGGTTTGTTTTTTGCATCAGCCACTCTCAACACCTCGCTTACTTAGTTTCTTTGTGAAGAGTATGCTTTTTGCAGAACTTGCAGTACTTGTTCATTTCAAGCCTGTCCGGGTCGTTCTTCTTGTTCTTTTTGGTATTGTAGTTGCGCTGCTTGCACTCTGTGCAGGCAAGTGTTACCTTTACTCTCATATCGGCACCTCCTATTAGATTAGCGATGGCTTGTAGCTGTTCTTTGTTCGGCTTTTAGAGAATAGGACGTCAAAGGCGGGGATACACAAAAGAGGCAAGAAGCCAGAGGTTAGAATCAGTTCCCTCTTGATTTCCGTTCTCTCTTTACTTTTCCGCTTACCTTGCCGTGCCGTTTCTTTGCCTTGCAGAACAATTCCGCACCGCTTGCGTTTTCGCAGGGGACGTATTTCCCCTGTGCCTCCCTCTTCGGCATACTCAGGCTGACTCGCAAGAGCAGCCGCAGAAGCCTTTTTCAAACCATTCCCGCCGAAAATTTCTTCCGAAACGTTCCCGAAACGGGGGCGCAAAAAAATAAGCCTCTGCAAGAGGTATATTTATTATACCACAATGCAGAGGCTATTGTCAAGTATTTTTTTAAAATTTCTCTAAAAAATTACTTCATAGAACTTACGCTTATTCTGTTAAGGGCGCGCATAAGCTTGAGTTCCGCAAGATCAAGCTCGTGCTTGTCCTGCTTTTCCTGAAGTCTGCGCCTTGCGTCCTCCTCGGAACGCTTTGCCCATTCAAGGTCGATCTCGTCAGCCCACTCAACGGCGTTTGCAAGGATAGATACCTTATTGCCGCCGACTTTGAGCAGTCCCGTCGATATAGCAGCCGTGCGCCAGCTGCCGTCCGCCTGCCTTACCTTTAAAGGTCCTGACGGAAGATCCGCCACAAGGCTTGTATGGTTGGCAAGAATTCCTATATCGCCGTCTGTCGTTCTGACGATTATCTGCGTCGTTTCGCCGTCAAAGAACACCTTTTCGGGAGTTACAACGCTTAATGAAAATGAAGCTGCCATAGAAAAGCACCTCCTTATTCGTTAGCGGAGTTCTTGGCTTTTTCAACGACTTCGTCGATAGTTCCCGCGAACAGGAACGCCGACTCGGGCAGGTCGTCGTGCATACCCTCAATGATCTCCTTAAATCCGCGGATAGTTTCCTTAAGGGGAACATACTTGCCCTGCATACCTGTGAACTGTTCCGCAACGCTGAACGGCTGTGACAGGAAACGCTGTATCTTTCTCGCTCTTGAAACGGTGAGCTTATCCTCGTCGGAAAGTTCGTCCATACCCATGATAGCGATGATATCCTGAAGCTCCTTGTAACGCTGGAGAATGTTCTGTACCGAACGCGCNACCTCGTAATGCTCCTGACCTACGATGTCGGGAGAAAGAATTCTCGACGTGGAGTCAAGGGGGTCAACGGCGGGATAGATACCCAGCGAAGCTATGCTTCTTGACAGAGTTGTAGTTGCGTCAAGGTGAGCAAATGTTGTTGCAGGAGCAGGGTCTGTAAGGTCGTCGGCAGGAACGTAAACAGCCTGTACCGATGTGATAGAACCCTTGTTTGTNGANGTAATTCTTTCCTGCAAAGCGCCCATTTCCGTAGCCAGAGTAGGCTGGTAACCAACCGCCGAAGGCATACGTCCAAGCAGCGCGGAAACCTCCGANCCTGCCTGTGTGAAACGGAAGATGTTGTCGATGAACAGAAGCACGTCCTGACCCTCGACGTCACGGAAATACTCCGCCATAGTCAGTCCCGAAAGACCAACTCTCATTCTCGCNCCGGGAGGCTCGTTCATCTGACCGTAAACAAGAACNGTCTTGTCGATAACTCCCGACTCGGTCATTTCGTTNTAGAGGTCGTTACCCTCACGGGTACGCTCNCCAACGCCTGTGAAAACNGAAATACCGTTATGCTCGTTAGCGATGTTGTTGATAAGCTCCTGAATAAGAACCGTCTTACCAACGCCTGCGCCGCCGAACAGACCGATCTTACCGCCCTTAAGGTAAGGACAGATAAGGTCGATAACCTTGATACCCGTCTCCAGAACTTCGTTTGAAGCTGTCTGCTCTTCATAAGTAGGAGGATCGCGGTGGATAGCCCACTTTTCCTCCGTTTTGGGCTCGGGCTTGTTGTCAACAGGCTCNCCNAGAAGATTGAAAATTCTTCCNAGAGTTTCCTTGCCCACGGGAACCTTGATAGGCTCGCCTGTGTCCACTGCGTCAACGTCTCTTACGAGACCGTCCGTGGACGCCATTGCAATGCATCGAACAACGTCGTCGCCGATGTGCTGAGCAACCTCGCACACCAGTGTTTTGCCGTTAAGCTCGATCTCGATCGCGTTCAAAAGATTCGGAAGATTGTCCTTNGTAAACTGNATATCGACNACNGCGCCGATGATCTGAACAACCTTACCGACATTTTTCTGCGGCATTTACACAATCANTCCTTTCCTATTAGANNNTANAGGNAANAGGCNAGANNNANGAGNNTNNANTNNNAGNATNCNTCNGTGNNNCTTTTNNNCNNNANCGAACANCGNGNNNNCNNGNTATTCCTGAGCCGAAGCGCCGCNGACGATCTCNGTGATCTCCTGCGTAATGGACGCCTGACGCGCACGGTTGTACATAAGCGAAAGACTTGANATCATTTCGCTTGCGTTGTCCGTTGCGGACTCCATTGCAGTTCTGCGGGCAGCCTGTTCGGAAGCNAAGCTGTCAACAACNGCTCCGAAAATTATNCCTGTGATGTATTTCGGCACNATAGCGTCGAAAACCTGACCTGCCGACGGCTCATATATCGGCANTTCCTTTGCCTTGCGGGTCTCGTCACTCTTNATATCAAGGGGCAGCACGGGCAGGCTTTCCGCCCTCTGCACCAGAGGAGAAACATATTCCGTGCGGAAAAGCTCCACTCTGTCTATTTCGCCCTTTGNATAGGGTGANGTTATNTTGTCGGCAATATCCGCCGCATGGTGGATCTTCAAGCCCTCGGCAANGCCGGGGTAGCTTGCCGCCAGTTCATATCCCCGCTTNNTAAAATACTCGGCAGCCTTTTTGCCGANAGCNATTATTTTTATGTTGNNCTCGNCTTTAAGCTCGTCTATGCGCGCCTGNGCAAGCTTCAGGACGTTGGAGTTAAAGCCTCCCGCAAGTCCTCTGTCGCCTGCGATNACNACCAGCATGACGGTNTTGNCGCTGCGCTTTTTTGAGTACTGCGACAAGAAGTCGGGNTTTTCCGACTGTATCTCGCACATAGTATCGTACAGGGCATTAAAGTAGGGACGGGCTTTATCCGCCTTTTCCTTAGCTTTTCTAAGCTTCGANGACGCAACCANNTCCATAGCCTTTGTTATCTGCATGGTTGACTCGACGCTTTTGATACGCCGCTTAATGTCCTTCATATTACCGCTTGCCAACGGACTACCTCCTCCCATCAGAAGCAAGATGAATAGAGGCAAGAGGCAAGAAACCTCATTCCGCGTTCACCTTTTCNGATAATTTTTCGATATAATTTTATTTATCTGCNAGGAACTTCTTGATGAACTCTTCAAGCATTTCTTTAAGAGCCGTCTCGTTTTCCTTGGTAAGATCCTTTGTTTCCTTGATGGAAGCGATTATATCGGGGTGGGCTTCATCGGCGTACTCGAACATNTCCGCCTCAAATTCGGAAACAAGCTCCANAGGAATATCCCTGAGGAAGCCGTGAGTTACCGCATAGATTATAAGTACCTGATGCTCAACGGTAAGGGGAGTGTTTCTTCCCTGCTTAAGAACCTCAACAACTCTTTCACCCAGCGCAAGACGNTCCTTTGTGTCCTTNTCCANNTCCGAACCGAACTGNGAGAACGACTGAAGCTCACGGTACTGTGAATAGGTCAGCTTCAAAGAACCCGAAACCTTTTTCATAGCCTTGATCTGNGCCGCNCCNCCAACACGGGATACCGAGATACCGGGGTTTACGGCAGGTCTTACACCTGAGTTGAACAGGTCTGTTTCAAGGAATATCTGACCGTCTGTAATGGAAATTACGTTGGTCGGGATATACGCGGAAACGTCGCCTGCCTGTGTTTCGATAATAGGCAGAGCGGTAAGTGAACCGCCGCCGTAATTCTCGTTGAGGTTACAAGCTCTTTCCAGCAAACGTGAGTGGAGGTAGAATACGTCTCCGGGGTAAGCCTCACGTCCGGGCGGTCTCTTAAGCAGCAAAGAAAGCGCACGGTAAGCTACAGCGTGCTTTGACAGGTCGTCGTAGATACAAAGAACGTCCTTGCCCTGCTCGAGGAAATATTCACCCATTGCACAGCCCGAATATGGAGCGATGTACTGAAGCGGAGCAAGCTCTGAAGCCGTTGCCGAAACAACGATAGTGTAGCCCATAGCTCCGTTCTTTTCGAGGGTGTCAACAACGTTTGCAACTGTTGAACGCTTCTGACCTATAGCGACATAGATACAGATAACGTCCTTGTCCTTCTGATTGATAATGGTATCGAGAGCGATAGCCGTCTTACCTGTCTGACGGTCGCCGATAATAAGCTCACGCTGACCCCGTCCGATAGGGATCATGGAGTCGATAGCCTTGATACCTGTCTGCAAAGGTCTGTCTACAGATTTTCTTGTGATAATGCCCGAAGCTGTACGCTCGATAGGCATTGTTTTATCGGTAAGAATTGCGCCTTTTCCGTCGATAGGCTGACCGAGAGAGTTTACAACTCTGCCCAGAAGCTCCTCACCAACGGGAACGGAAACGATTTTGCCTGTGCTTTTAACGGTGTCGCCTTCCTTGATGTCAGCGTCCGAACCAAGCATAACAGCGCCGACAAAGTCGCGCTCAAGGTTCAGAGCCATAGCGTTCACGCCGTTTTCAAATTCCAGCAGTTCGCCGGACATACAGTTTTCAAGTCCGTGAATTCTGGCAATACCGTCTCCCACGGTTACAACAGTACCGATGTCGGTAAGCTCTATCTTGGACTGATAATTCTTTATCTGGTCCTTGATTATGCCTGTAATTTCATCGGGGCGTAAATCCATTGGAAATAACCATCCTTTCTTAGAGATACTATACTTAAAGCAGCATAGTTCCCGATTTGGGATATTTCACCAAATCATAATTTTTCAAAAACACGACCTAAGCGATAATGCCCTTGATCTGCTTCTGAATCGCTTCAAGCTTCGACTTGACNGANCCGTCCATCATGGTGTTGCCGTAATTGACAACGATACCGCCCATGATATCGGGGTCAACGGTCTCGGTGAGAATAACAGATTTCCCCCAGACCTTTTCAAGCTTGGCTTTAAGCTTGGTCTTAAGACCGTCGCTGAGAGGCACGCTTGTGGTGACCTTTACCTCTGCGATATTATTCATTTCATACCAGCGGTTTTTGTAATCCTCTGCAATCGAGGGAATAAGCCTTGCTCTTCCCTTTTCGGTAACAACGCACAGAAGATTGTAGGACGTGTCCGACACCTTGNNCTTGAAAAGCTTTTCAACGANATCAAGCTTTTCGCCNANGCNCACNGTNGGAGCNGACAAAAGCTTTCCCAGATCGGGNTTNTCGTTAAAAACAACNGCAAGGGAAGCCAGCTCGTCTTTGATCTCGTCCGTGCGGTCTTGTTCTTTTGCAAGCTCAAAAACTGCCTCCGAGTATACTTTTTCTACTGTACCCGTCATTGTAAATGCCTGTTCCTTTCCCGAAACAGCGGATCAATCGCCGATTTCGTCGATAAAGCTTTCGATAAGCTTCTCGTGGGTCTTTCCGTCGATNTCCTTGGAAACTACCCGAGAAGCAATGGACAGCGCCATGTCGGATATCTCATCCTTGATCTGATTGACAACGCGTTTCTTTTCCTTTTCGACGTCTGCGTTTGCCTTGTCCACNATTCCCCTTGCCTCGTCNCTTGCCTCGGCGATTATCTCGTCGGAACGGCTCTGCGCCTTTTTGGTGGCGTTCTTGACGATCTCNGCGGACTCTTCCTTAGCTGCGGAGAGCTTTTCGGTGTATTCGCTTTCAAGCTGCTTCGCATTGTTAAGAGCAGCGTCTGCGTCCTCATAGGTCTTTGCGACCTCGGTCCTGCGGGAATCAAGCACCGCGTTGACCTTGTCAAAGAGGAAATGCTTCAGGACAAAGAACAGAATCAGCACGTTAAGTATCGAACCGATAATAGTAGTCAGGTCGATAGAAAAGAAATCAAAATTAAAGTGCATAGTCTGCATCTGCCTCCTATTCCTTAAAATTCGGCGTATACCGTATTAGTTGGTACCTGTGAGGAACTTGAGGAACGGATTTGCAAAAAGCAGAATGATAGCTACGAACAAGCCGTAGATACCTGTTGTCTCAGCAACTGCACAGCCGATGAACATTGTTGATGTGGCAGTACTCTTGATCTCGGGCTGTCTGCCGATAGTTTCGATAGCCTTGCCTACAGCGTAGCCTTCACCGATACCAGGTCCGATACCTGCGATCATAGCGAGTCCTGCGCCGATAGCCTGACCGGCAAGAACAGTCGCCTGTGCGTTCAATAATGCTTCGTTCATAAAAATTTACCTCCAAAAAATTTTTTTACGGCGTACATAAAAACGCGTTATTCCTTACCCATTTGAATGTAAGCCATAGTCAACATGATAAATACATAAGATTGGATCGCTCCGGAAAAAAGGTCAAAGTAGATCGACAGAACCGCGGGGATACCGACCTGGAAAATGTTGAAAACATAACCGACGTTATCTATAGGCGGTATGCCGATAACGTTATAGAG
>JAAVHM010000094.1 GCA_014799675.1 Ruminococcus sp.
CAAAATTCGTAGGGGACGGGTTTCCCGTCCCGCGTTCACGATACAAGCCGTGCGGTTTGTATCGCGGGCGGGGAGACCCCGCCCCTACAGTAGGGTTATTTTTATGGATTGCTATAAAATAATTATAACACATATAATGCGACAACAGTATGTCCTATTAGATTTAAATTTTTAGAAAAATTTTTATACGGGGTTTTAGAGGCAAGAAGCAAGAGGCAAGAACTGGCAATTTTACCTTAGTTTTCGCATTGTTAATAAAATGGAAATTGTCACGTTACATTTTTGAAGTATACTTTAATAGTATTAATAGGAAATTTTTTCATGAAAGGCTGTGCAAAATGCTTGAGCTTAACCAGATAGTCAAAAACTACAAAGTCGGCGATACCGAAATACACGCCCTTAAAGGCGTAAGCGTGAAATTCCGTGAAAATGAATTCGTGTCCGTACTGGGTCAGTCGGGCTGCGGCAAGACCACCCTGCTGAATATTATCGGCGGTCTCGACCAGTACACCAGCGGCGACCTTATCATAAACGGCAAGTCCACAAAGCAGTACAAGGACAAGGACTGGGACACCTACCGAAACCATTCCATAGGCTTTGTTTTTCAAAGCTATAACCTTATCCCGCACCAGACTGTGCTTTCCAACGTTGAGCTTGCACTCACCCTTTCGGGCGTTTCAAAGGCGGAGCGCAGGAAGCGGGCGCAGGAGGCTCTTGAAAAAGTGGGCTTGGGCGACCAGCTTAACAAAAAGCCAAATCAGATGTCGGGAGGACAAATGCAGCGCGTCGCTATCGCCCGCGCTCTTGTGAACGAGCCTGATATTCTCCTTGCGGACGAACCTACAGGCGCGCTGGACTCGGAAACAAGCTTGCAGATAATGGAGCTGCTTAAAGAAATTGCCAAAGACAAGCTTATTATAATGGTTACTCACAACCCCGAGCTTGCGGAGAAATATTCCACAAGAATAATCCGGCTTCTGGACGGCGAGGTAAAGGACGATACAGCGCCCTTTGACGGCGTTGCCGAGGAAAAGGAACAGCCGAAAGAAAAAACCGCCGTTGTAAAGAAAAAGGCTTCCATGTCGTTTTTCACGGCATTGGCTCTTTCCATGAACAACCTTATGACGAAAAAGGGACGTACCTTTATGACCGCCTTTGCGGGAAGTATCGGCATTATCGGAATTGCCCTTATACTTTCCCTTTCAAGCGGCGCGCAGGATTATATAGATCAGGTGCAGGAGGAAACCCTGTCCAGCTACCCGCTGACTATCGAGGGGACTTCCATAGATATGACCACCATGATGACAACCATGATGTCCATGGCGCAGGGAAACGGAGAGGATTTCGACGAGGGAAAGATTTACCCGCAGAATGTTATGACTACCATGATGGAAGCAATGTTCGCCGAAATTGCTTCAAACGATCTGGAGAGCTTCAAGGTGTTCCTTGAAAGCGGTGAAAGCGACATACAAGACCTTGTGAGCGATATAAAATACAGCTACAGCACTCCGCTGACCGTTTACAAGGCGGACACCTCCGACGGGATATACAGGGTAAATCCTATATCCATATATGACAATATGGGCTTGACGCAGATGTCACAGATGCAGCAGATGTCGGAAAATTCCCCCATGAGCAGCACCTTCAGTATGTGGAGGGAGCTTATTTCCAAGCAGGAGATCTTAGATTCACAGTACGAAGTCCTTGCGGGACATATGCCCGAAAATTATAACGAAGTCGTAATGCTTGTAAACAAATACAATCAGGTCACGGACTACACCCTTTACTCGCTGGGTATCCTTGACGACAGCGAGCTTACGGACGCAATACAGAGGACTATCGACGGCGAGACCGTTGAGGACATAAACTCTGTTGAGTCCATAAGCTTTGACGAGCTTCTGGGACTGAAATTCAAGCTGTTTATAAATCCCGATTACTATGCCGAAGAGGACGGCGTTTGGGTGGATAAAAGCGGCGACACCATTTACATGACCGACAAGATAAATAATTCGGAGGAAATCGAAATCGTTGGTATCGTCCGTCCCTCGGACAATACCGCCGCTTCAAATGAGATAGGTTCTATCGGATACAAGTCCGAGCTTATGACCCACCTTATCGAAAAGGTGAACGACAGCGAGATAGTCAAGAAGCAAAAGGAAAATCCCGACGTTGACGTTTTCACGGGAATTGAGTTCCCCGAAGAGGAGGAGGAAGAAGAGCCCCCAATGACAATGGAGGATATTCAGGCGTACATAATGACCCTTGACCCCGAGACACAGCAAATGGTAATGGGTCAGCTTGCACAGGCGCAGGAAATGGGCATGACCGACGAGCAGATAGCGGCGGCTTTTGCGGAACAGCTTGCAGACCCGTCCACCGACGCGACCTATGAGGGCAACCTCGGCATTCTGGGAGTTTCCGACCTTGCCAAGCCAAGCTCCATAAATATTTACCCCAAGGACTTTGAGTCCAAGGAGCTTATAACCAACATCATCGACGACTACAACAAGCGCATGGACGACTCGGGAAAAGACGAGCTTTGCATACAGTACTCCGACATCATGGGCATAATGATGAGCAGCGTTACCACGATCATTGACGCGATAAGCTATATCCTTATTGCATTTGTTGCGATCTCCCTTGTGGTATCGTCTATAATGATAGGAATTATCACCTATATTTCCGTTCTGGAAAGAACAAAGGAAATAGGCATACTCCGTTCCATAGGAGCTTCCAAGAGGGATATTTCCCGCGTGTTCAACGCGGAGACCCTTATTGTAGGCTTCACGGCGGGAGCGATAGGAATAATTACCACGCTGCTTCTGAACATACCTATAAATATGATAATCACACATCTTACGGACGTTCACGACCTTTGTCACCTGCCTCCCGTTGGCGGAGCGATCTTAGTGGTGATAAGCATGATACTTACCCTTATTGCGGGACTTATCCCGTCCCGTGTTGCGGCTAAGAAAGACCCTGTTACCGCGCTGCGGACAGAATAAACGTTACGCCAAAAACAACAACGGCTGTCGTATTTTTGTACGGCAGCCATTTTTTTATTTTATTTTTTTGCAAATTCCGTCAGTACCTTTCAAGAATTCTTTTAAGAAGCTCCCGAAATTCACGGCGGTACTCATCGGGAGAAAGAATTTCCGCCATGTCGCCGAAGCTTAAAATATACTGATAAAACGAGGGAACGTCCGACCATGTGAACGTAAGCCGCGCCGAGCCGTCCTCGTTAAATTCGGGAAGCTCCGTTCCGAACTCGTCAATGACACGCCATTTCACTGACTTGTCAAATCTGACCTGCGCTTCTATCCCGCCATTAGTGTGCCGAAGCTTGTCGCAGGAATATTCGGGACATTCACGCCGCTTGAATTTTTCCCCCGCAAGCTTTAATTCCGAAAGCCTTGTCAGCTTGAACATTCTGTAGTCCCCGCGGCTTTCGCACCAGCCCCAAACGTACCAGTTAGACCATTGAAAGATCAGGCTGTACGGCTCTATTGTACGTCTGCTGTCCCCGCTTGGAGAATAGTACGTAAAGGAAATTTTTTCGCAGTCATTTATAGCCGCCCGCATAAGTTCTATCTTGTCTGCAACAGCAGCTTTGTCCCATGCGGAAAGGTCGATAATAATATCGCTCCCACAATTTCCGCAAGCCGAATCGGGAGAAAGCTTGTCCATAAGCTGACGGTATCTTCCCGTTTCGCTTACGCTGTCAAGACCCTTTAAGCCCGCAATTATCCCCTGCATTTCAAGAGAAGTCAGCAAGGTCTTGTCAAGCTTAAAGCCCTCCATAATGGAGATACCCCCGCGGAAGCCGCGCTCGGCAGCAATGGGAATGCCCGCCGCGCTTATATCCTCAATGTCACGGGCAATAGTCCGCGTTGAGACCTCAAACCTTTCGGCAAGCTCCCCCGTCTTGACCTTTTCCTTTTGGAGCAGTATTGAAAGAATTCCTATCTGACGGTCAATTTTCATATATAACTCCCGTCCTTTTTATTTCGGCAATAATTTTCTCCGCAGCCTTTTTGTGAGTAACAGAATTCGGGTGCTTTTCCGCGCCTGTGCCGTCCGCTTCAAGCTGTTCGTCAAGCCCAAGAGCGCGGACTTTTTTATCGTTCATTTCAGCGACCGCTTCCTCAATTGCAGGGTATAATTCTCCCCCCATCATGCCAAGTATGCAGAAAATTTCGGAGGTTGGATTTTTCTCCCTTATGTGCAGGATAAATTTTTTGTAAGCTTCCTTAAAAGCCTGTACTCTTTCGGGAATTTTTTTAGTAAAGCTCATATCGTTAGTGCCGAGATTTACAAAAATAACGTCGGGGACAAAGCTTCCAAAATCCCAAAGGATATGCTCCGGAATATTTAAAGTCCCCTCGATACCGATGTCGGTGTAATCGTAAAGCATTGGCATTATCCAGCCGTCGTTGGGCTTTTCCGCCCCCTCCTTGCAGTCGCTGGAATACACTCCGATAGTGCTCCATGAAATAAGATTAAAGTCCGCGTTAAAGGCTTTTGCCGCCTCCGCGCCGTATGTAATATAGGAATTTTCCGTCTCCGTCCGAAAGCCCTCTTCCGCACATTTTGCCTCGATACCGAAGCCGCAGGTAATGCTGTCCCCGATAAATTCAAACCGTCTTGACAGCGGCTCTGTCGGAGAAATTTCCCCGTCCGCGGAAAGGCTGACAATACCCATTTTGCTGAACGCCGCTTCGGAAAGCTTTAGGATTTTTATCTTGACGGTACTTGTAGAATCGCTTTCGTAAATAGTATAGCTGTTCGTCCCCGACTCTATTGCAAATCTATTTCGCGGAACTTCCTCGTCGTCCACAAACACCGCCGCATAGCACTTAAAAATATCTTTCCAAGGTTCGTCCCGAACCCAGTCCGTCCATATCTCGGCGGTAAGCTTGCTGCCCGTGAAAAGGAATTCCACACCCGAACAGCTCCAGCTCAGATATCGGATATTGTCCCGAAAAAGACTTCTGCCGAGAACGCGCACATGGCTTTCGTCCGCAAAAAAATTATTCATGAAAAAACTCCTTTCATTTATCCAGATCGACGTCAATAAAATCGTAAAAAAGCTTGTATATATCGGGGTAGTCCTTTTTTGTGCGGACAGGCTTCAGATTAAGATCGGTGAAGCAGTGCCTTGTCTCCCCCGTCGCAAGAAGCGTGCCGTCCGCCTTGTTGAGAACACGGTATGTCACCGTCATTTTAAAGCCGTTGAACTCGGAAATTTTCGGCACGATAATAACATTGTCCCCGAACCGCGCGGAAATTTTATAATCGCAGGAAGCCCCCAGCACAACTATCATTACCCCCATGTCCTCCATTTTTTTGTAGGAGTAGCCAACCTGCTCCAAAAAGTCCACCCTTGCGTCCTCAAACCAGCGAATGTAATTCGAGTGGTGGACTATGCCCATCTGGTCTGTCTCGTAGTAGCTTACCCTGTGTTCGTAAAGCTTTATATCCATTTTTAAACAGCTCCCTTGCATTCTTTCTATAATGCAATTATACCCTATTTTTTCGGCATTTTCAACCCATAGGACAAATTTTATGCAAAATATAAAAAGTGTCTATTGACAATTTTTTGACAAAGCTTTATAATTCTCAATAATAAGAACCTGTCCGCAGAAAACGAAAGGAGAGTGAACTTATGAAAATTACCGAAATTGATTACAGTATAAGCTCAATGTTTATTATGACGGCGATAATTTCATTTCTGGGTTTTGCCCTTGAAAATATCTGGCTTGCGGCGCGAAAGGGCTATATGGATAACCGCAATATGTTTGCCCCTTTCCTGCTCGGCTACGGTATCGCTGTAATGGGCTTCTATCTTCTTTTGGGAACTCCCCAGAATCCCAGAACGTACGTCAATAAGCTTAACGATAAAATTGAAAACAATGTCGGAATGCGAATTGCAGCATATTTTATCATAACCTTTGTGTGCGTTTCACTTGGAGAAATTATTCTCGGCAAAATAATTGAGAAGACCTGCCATATAATTTTGTGGGACTATACCTCGATACCCCTGCATATAACAAGATACACCTCCATACCCACAAGCATAGGCTTCACGGTGATAATAACCGTGTTTATGGACTGCTTCTTTGAGCGTATCATGGACGTTCTTGCGGGAATTGACCCAACGGTCTCCAGTATTCTCGGAGCAACGCTTATGACGGTAATGACAGCGGATCTCCTTTTTAACGCCGCAAGGACAAGGCGTACTCACAGTATGATGACCTCATGGCGGCTGGATATTCCCGAGTGGAGCTTTCAGCATTACAAATACGGCAGAAGATAAAATATGATATTGAAAAGGCTTTCCCTTGATTTTTGGGGAAAGCCTTTAATAGTTACGCTTACTGCGGGGTAATTCCCGCCATAACGTTCTCGGGAGGAGCTTCCTCCTTTACGATAATAACGGGCTTTTCGGGGACGTAATTTTCATCATAATACGCCTCGATTATCTGCTTTATCATAAACTTGGAGTATTCGCCGTGCTCCACAAATCCCGAAAAAGCAATAACAGGGTCGTCCGCGGGATAGAAGCCGATAAACGCCGAACCCGTGTCCTCGCTTGAGGTCATCTGGGGCGTACCTGTCTTTATAGCCGTCTGCTCGGGGAGAGATGTCAGCAGGTAGTCCGTGTAATAATCCTTTACCGCAGGGTAGCTGTAGGGCAGGAAATTCGCCGCCTGCTTCATTCCCTGAATTACAAGGTCAAAGGTCTCCCCCGTCTTGTCTGGTATGGTGTGGACTACCGTCGGCATGGTGACGCTTACCACTTCCTCCATGTTGTATGTGTGGACGCTTTCCACCAAATGGGGCTGATAACGCACTCCCCTGTTGGCTATCGTACACGCCTGGACTGCCATTTGAAGCGGCGTAACGCCTGTTTCCGACTGACCTATGGCAGCCTGTACAACAAGTCCCGCGTTCCATTCCAGACCGAAGCCCTGCAAGGTGGCAGGGGTAGCGATATAACCTTTTTTTCCGCCTGTTTCAAGATAAACGTCGTTTCCCAAGCCGTACTGATAAGCATAGTCCGCAAGGGTGTCAATGCCCATTATCCTGCCCGTTTCATAGAAGAAAATATTGCAGGATTTTTCAATAGCCGTAATAACGTTGATACCGCCGTGCCAGCCCGTACATTTCGGCTTGTAATCGTCCCAGTATGTGTAGGTGTTGTTGCATCTTATTATTGAATTCCTGTTGATAATACCCTCGTTAAGTCCCGCCGTTGCGGTAACCGTCTTAAAGGTTGAGCCGGGACGGTACGTGCCGCTTGTCGCCCTGTTTGTAAGGGGAGAGTTCTCGCCGTTCACCACGGAAGCGTAATTCGTAAGATAATCGTTTATATCATAAGTCGGGGAAGTTGCGGCAGCAAGAAGCGCGCCGTTTTTAGCGTCCAGAACAACGATCGCCCCCGCGTTTGCCTCCGTACCCTTTGCCTTTGTACTGGTCTGATTGTTCAGCCATAAAATGTGGTTTTCAAGAATTTCCTGAACGTCCCTCTGATAATCAATATCAAGGGTGAGCCTGATAGTGTTCCCGGGGACGGCTTCCTCCGTGACCGTATCGGAGACCACCGCGCCGTTTAAAAGCTCCAGAGTCCTTGTCCCCTTATCGCCCCGAAGCTCCGCCTCCATAGCCTTTTCAATTCCCGCCTTGCCGATAACGTCGTTAAGAGCGTAGCCGTTTTCCTTGTTCTCGGCGTACTCGTCCGCGTCGATCGCGCCCACCGTGCCGATAAGGTGAGGGGCAACGTCCCCCGCCGCGTAAATTCTTATAGCTTCCTCAATGATGTCCATGCCGTCAAGGATATGGGAAGCCTCTTTCAGCCTTACCACCGTGTCCATGGGGATATCCTCCGCAAAGGTGTAGCGGTTTGACAGCGAAAAGCTTCTTATAAACATTTCGTAACGCACGCCTGCGATAATTCTCTTTTCCCTTTCGGTGTAGCTGTCGTCTATCTCATAGCTTTTGCAAAGCTCCGCAATGCAGTCATCGGCAGTTGCATAGTGCTGGACGCCGATATTATTTTTCAGCTTGACAACGTCCGTGGCTCTTGCTTCAAGGTACTCGTAAGGCTGTTCCGCGGTTATGGGGAGAGTGTCTATCCACGCAACGCCGTCCTGATCAAGTATCCTTGCGATACCGTTTATTATCCTGTTTATCTCACGGTCGTCGCTTGGGAAAAAAGCTTTCTCCACAACAACGTTAAAGCCTGTTTTGTTGCTGACTATCTCGTCCCCGTCCCTGTCCACGATCTCGCCTCTGGGGGAGCTTATCACCTGTGTAGCCATTCTTGTGGTAAGGGTTTTTTCGAGGTACGCCGCGCCGTCAACTATCTGTATTTTCATAAGGTCGATAACGCACAGCGACATCATTCCCAAAAGTATAAGAAAAAAGAATACTGCTCTTAAGCGGTCTAAAAATTTTCGCATATCTTAATCTAAAACTCCTTTACAATAAAGACATTAAATTTATATTTAGCGGGGTAACGTTTCTGTAGGGGCGGATTCCATATCCGCCCGCCGCACACCGTATCTGAACATTTTCAACGGGCGCATACAGGATGCGCCCCTACAATGTGATTTGCATTAATTCACCCGCCCCCTTGCTATGGGGCTTGATGTAATAAATTATATAACATTTATATGTGGGGGTATACATTTTGCCAGTACTGCGTTACAGGCTGCCGCGGGGCGTTCACCGCAAATTTACTATTCTCTAACAATATCATCTGATTGTTCCTCAATATAATTTTCGTCGATAAGTCCCAGATGTTTAACAAGAAATTTTACCGCAAAATAAAACGGCAGTACAGCAATTTCCGTGTAGATCATCACAGGGAGAAATTCATTCATGAAAATTTTTCCCGAATGGTCGTACTCCCATATCGCGTAGTAGAAAAAGTAGTGTATAACGCCCTGTATCAGAATTGCCGCGGCATTGAGTATCACAATGTTCAGAAAGTGCCGCCGCACAAAAAAGTGGAAAAGCAGCGAGGAAAACAAACAGCACCACATCATTATTATCCCGCTGAGACCAACGAGAGTACCCTGCGCCGTGTCCAGCAGAAGCCCCGCCAGACAGCCGCATATTGCAGCCTCAAAGGGTTCTTCAAACATTGAAATGCACATCGCTATCGGAATGACAAAAAGCGGCGTTCTGAGATTCAGCGGCGCCGTTGTCATGTAAACATATGACAGCACCAGCATTACGCCGTACAAAATCCAGCGCAGGGTGGTGTTGCGTTTTTCCTTTTTCCTCTTTATATCTATGTTCACAATGTACTCCTTTGTAAAAGGTCAGAAAAATATTTTATAATGTACTCACCCGCCCCCTTTAGGGGGCTTAGAGAAGTAACTGTCAGTAATATTTTAATTGGGGGTGACACTGCCCGCGGGGGCTTCCCCGCCGCCCTGTCCGTTGAAGCTTGTGATTACAAAAACCGTCGAAACGTCGTCGGGATTTATGGCAGGCTTTATAATAGCGTACATGGACAAGCCGCTGTCCTCCATGCCCACTTCCTCCACCGTGCCGACAAGCTGATTTGCGGGAAAGGTCTCGCTTCCCGAGGTGACGATAATGTCCCCCGCCTTTATGTCGGAGGTCTTGCTGATGTAGCTCATGAGACAGCGTTCGCTCTCCGCAAGCTCGTAGTCGCCCTCGATAATTCCCGTAGCCTTGCTTCTTACCACAGTTACGCCTACCGCCGTCCTTGGGGAATAAAGCGTCCGCACCTTGCTTGTGCTTCTTGAAACGTCGTAGCAGACTCCCACAAGTCCCGCAGAAGTTATAACAGGGTCGTATGGAGCGACACCGTCGTCGCTGCCCTTGTCTATGGTAAAGGAACGGTAGGGGTCGTTTGTAGTCCTTGCAATTACCGTGCAGGGGGGAGAAAATGTGTAGTCGTCATATTCTTCCTTAAGCTCCAGCATAACGCGGAGCTGCTCGTTTTCACGGACTATCTTGTCATAGTCAATGATGTCGTTGTATATTTCGTTAAGAGTATTTTTTAACTCAATATTTTCATTATAATATTTCTCCGCATTGAAAAGCATATCCATTGCGGAAGTTACCTTGTCCGAAATGGACGTGGAGACCTTCTGAAAAGGCTCGAAAATAAACCCGAAAACCGACGCGCTGTCGGAGGTATATCCGCCCATTGTGAGGGAATATATCATAACGCCAACAATAACAGCCATTACCGCAGCGAGAATTTTAAATTTTGTGGTTTTGAAAAAATCCTTCACGGCGGCACTCCTAACAGTTGATAGTTGATAGTTTACAGTTGACAGTTTTTCGTATCCGTAGGGGCGCACCGTATGCGCCCGTTATTAATATATAAACCTGCGGGCGGATACAGGATCCGCCCCTACAAAATCTTAATAATATTTTGAATCGTCGTTCAGAACCTCACGCAGTCTCTCAATATCCTCAAGAACCTTGCCCGTGCCGTCAGCAACGCAGTCAAGGGGAGTTTCCGCAGCGTGAACGGGCATACCCGTTTCCTTGCTGATAAGCTTGTCAAGACCTCTTATCAATGCGCCGCCGCCTGCAAGAGTGATACCCTGGTCGATAATATCAGCCGCAAGCTCTGGAGGAGTTTTCTCCAAAGTAACCTTGATAGCCTCAATAACGTTGGAAAGGGGTTCAGCAAGAGCCTCTCTTATCTCCGCGGAGGTCACAGTAATATTTTCGGGGAGACCGTTCAAAAGGTTGCGTCCCTTTATCTCCATTTCAGTTTCCTGCTCCATGGGGAAAGCAGAACCTATCGCGATCTTAACATTCTCCGCGGTACGCTCGCCTATGAGGAGGTTGTACTTCTTTTTGATGTAGTTGATTATAGCCGTGTCGAAAGCGTCTCCAGCAACTCTTACCGAACGGGAGGTTACGATGCCGCCCAGAGAAATTACAGCCACCTCGGAAGTACCGCCGCCGATGTCAACGATCATAGAACCCTGGGGCTCGGAAACAGGCAGACCCGCACCGATAGCGGCAGCCATAGGCTCTTCGATAATGCTTACCTTTTTAGCTCCCGCGTTTTCGGCAGCTTCCTTAACGGCACGTCTCTCAACAGCCGTTACGCCCGAGGGGATACATATAATAACGTGAGCCTTGCTGAACACTGCTCCCTTTAAAGCTTTCTTGATAAATTCCTGAAGCATGGTGGTGGTTATCTCAAAGTCGGCAATAACGCCGTCCTTAAGAGGTCTTACCGCAACGATAGAGCCGGGGGTACGTCCGATAACGTCCTTGGCTTCCTGACCAACATACTTAGCCCTGTCTGTGCGTGTGTCAACAGCAACAACCGACGGCTCGCGGATAATGATACCCTTTCCCCTCATATATACAAGGGTATTTGCAGTACCCAGATCAATTCCGATTTCTTTAGCAAACATTTTTTCTTCCTCCATTTATTGTTTAAAATTCAATAATACTTTTCAACAGCTTTCGGAGCATTGCATAAGTTTCATAAACCTGCCTGCATAAATTTTCCGAAAACAAAGCCACATATACTATTATAGCACGTGAAATCCCGCTGTACAACAGTTTTTGAAAATTTTTTCCGAATTGTAACTTTTGTTTTTTTTGTGTAACTTTTTCCTGCCTTTTCGTACAAATTTTACATAAAAGCTTCGGCACATTACACAGAATTGGTGGGAATTTTTTCAAAAAATATGTCTTAAAAATGTGTATCAAAGATTCTTACAAGTCTTATTGTACACAATAAGAGCAATAATAATGCAGAGAATCTGTGCGGGATTTACCGTAAGGGAAAATCCGAACGCAAGCTTGAACACGATAAGGTCAAGCACCAGCGGAGAAGCCGTGTCAAGTCCCACCGACATAGAGTACGCCAGCCACGACAGGAACGACACTCCCTCGCAAAGCCGAGCGATAACCGTCCCCATAACAATTCCCGCCAGCAGAAAAAACAGAAACGCAATAGTCCTTTTAAGGTCTTTAGCCATAAATGAATGTCCTTTCAAAGTAAATTTTCACTGTCAACTGTAAACTGTAAACTGTACACTGTCAACTGTCACCCCACCCCTCGGTAGTAAAGCCCTCGTGTAAAGCCTTTTTCAAAACATCTCCTGCGGCTTCGGCAGCATTCTATTATACGCGCCGTTTCCGACCCCGTCTCGTCAGTAAAATTCAGCACCGCAAAGTCCGCGCTAATTTCACCGAGCCTGTCCGTCATCATAAGCACGTCGCTGTTCAGAACCTCGCAGGAAAACCCGCTTGGGTCTTTTTCGCAGCGGACGGGAAATTTCCTCCCCGTCCTGTCCGTGAGAAAGCCCGAACAGTTTTTGCATTCCCCAACAGCCTGTCTTATGGGACAGTTTTTCGTCAGCATTGCAGGCAGTCTGCCGTACACGATAACACCCACGGGAATTGTCCCGCAAACCGCCGCGATATCGGCAAGCTTCGCCTCAAAGCCTGCCGTAACGTCCTCAAAGCCCATTTCAGCCGCCGCCATAGCAGAGTAAGGGTTCACAATGTTCAGCCCGAAATCTCCGCAAAGCCTGAAGCCCATTTCCCTGCCAATCTTAGCATGGGCAAGGTTTGTACATAAGATACGTGTAAAGCCCAATTGATTTACATCATCAAGCCGCTTTTTCAGCAATTCCTCGTCGTCAATAAACCTCGGCAGAGCGACAATGTACCTGTTCTTGTCACTATTTATATTTACGCATAGTTTAATCGGAATAATTATATCCTCAACGTATTGCGGAACTGCATTAAGCTGTTCCATATGGTCGACCCGCACCCTTATTCTGTCGGGGTAACGCCTGCCCGAATTTTTTACCGGAACAAAGCTTTCCAAACGGTAATTCGGTTTCGCCGCTTCAATAAGAGTCTCGTCCATTTTCTGAACAGCCTCCCGCCGCAAAGCGTTTACCGCCGCCGCGGAGATCGTTGACTTTCCGTCAACTTCGGCAGAAATATTACCTAAAGTATAAATCGTGTCCCCCAATTTATCAAGCTGACGCTTTAAAAATTCCTCGTCTGCGGGACGGTTTTTCGCCTCCTGCGGCATTGCTCCCTCAGCGAAAACGTTTATATTTTTGCAGAGCATTTCAAGCTTCACAGGCTCGTCATGCTGTATTTTCACGGAAAAATCCGCAGCGCAGTCCGAAACCTTGCTTTCCTTTCGGTAAAGCTCCCGCAGGCTTGGCAAAACCGCCTCCGCAGCGGTAACGTCCTCCTTGCGGCGGTAGCCGAACATTGCCGTACCCGTCTCGCCCGTAAGATAACCGTCAGTAAAACCGCTTCGAGAAAATACTGCCTGTAAAGTTTCCAGATCGGGTTCTTTGCCGTCCAAAGCCGCCCTGCAAGCCGTGACCGCGGCGGCAACGTACTCCGCACGCTTCATTCTGCCCTCTATCTTTAGGGAAGCCACGCCTGTTTCCGTAAGCTTATTTATATAAGGTATGCCGCACAAGTCCTTTAAAGAAAGGTCGTAACGGTCGCCCTTTACCGCACCGAATGGGAGTTTGGCAGCCATGGGCAGCCTGCACGCCTGCGCGCACATACCGCGGTTTGCGCTTCGAGAGCCGATAAGCGCGCTCATAAAGCATTGCCCCGAAACGGACATACACAGCGCGCCGTGAATAAACGCTTCTATCTCAATTCCCGTTTCCGTAAGCCTTTGGAGCTGTTCAATGTTCAGTTCCCTTGCGGCAACGACCCGCGAAAAGCCAAGCTCCGCCGCAAGCAAAGCCCCCTCGGGGGTGTGTATCGTCATCTGGGTGGAAGCATTCAGCCGCATATCGGGAAGAACCTGCCGCAAAAGCCGCGCCGCCCCTAAGTCCTGAACGATAAGACCGTCCGCGCCGATCTCCGCCGACCGCTTTGCCGCCTCGATAAAATCGGAAATTTCCGACCCAAAGACAAGGGTGTTCATTGCTCGGTAAAGCTTTACGCCGTGGAGGTGGCAGTAACGAACAGCCTTTTCAAGCTCCGCGTCGGGAAAATTCGCCGCGTTCGCCCTTGCGGAAAATCTTTCGCCCCCTGCGTAAACGGCGTCCGCACCGCACCTCACAGCGGCAAGGACGCTTTCCATGCTCCCCGCCGGGGCAAGAAGCTCTGGCTTTTTAACCCTTTTATCCAAAATTTTCACACTCATTTTCTCGGTCTTCCGCCCTGATTGTTCCCTTGACTGCTGCCCTGACCGCCTTGTCTGCCCGCGGCAGGTTTGTTGTCTTGTTTATTTGCGGACGTGTCGCTCATATCAAGGGTAAGCTGGCGGTCGATATCCGATTTCATCTGCTTTATTTTCAACTCGTTTTCAAGGGCGGAAATTCTCGCCTTGAGAGCGCTTTCCGCCTTGACAGCCCTGTCACGCTCCGCACGGGCTTTGCCTGCGTCGTCAACATATTCCTTTATCTGGGAACGGATATTGTCAATGCTGTCGTTGGCTTTCTGAAGCTCGTCGTAAGCCGCAAGCGCGGTCAGTATCGCCGCCGACTGCATAGGCAGATTAGCCGACGAGGACATCATATCCGCAATAGCCGTGTCAACCTTTTTCGCAAGCCCGGTCATATAGCTTTGAGAATCGTCAGTCCTAAGGCTGAATTCCTTGCCGCATATGGTAACTTTTACCTTGTTCATGTTCCGAATTCCTTTCACATTAAGCGTAAGCATACATATATAAAATTATTTTAACATATTTTTCTTTAGATTTCAATATTTTTCAGCAAAAAAGTAACCGGATCCTGTATAATAATTTTTTATACAGGCACGTTTCTGTAGGACGAGGCTTACCGCCGACTATTTATTTTTTGATAAAACAAAGGCGGGAGCAACGCCCCCGCCCTGCAAGATCGTTTTATTTGTACATAGCGCCGTAATGCGCGCAGGCACGGTAATCCGCGCTCTCCTTGTCAGCCGTGCCGAAGCCTGTCCAGCTGTGAGGACGGTAAATCCTTTCCTCGGAAACG
>JAAVHM010000095.1 GCA_014799675.1 Ruminococcus sp.
GCCATAGCCGCAATGCTGTCCTTTAGGCTCTTTCCGATCTTGAAAACGGGAGTGTACTCGATTTCCTCTTCAAAGAACGGATTGTCAAGCTCTGTGCCCGCAAGATGACTTTTTGAAACAGGCATATATTTCCTAAGCCTGTCAAGCTTTGCCTTGGCAACATATGGGTTTTCTACAGTAAGAGTGCCGCCGACGCAGCCCCCCGAACAAGCGTTAAGCTCGATAAAATCAAGGTTTGAGAATTTCTGGTCTTCCAAATCCTCCAGAACCTTTATAACGTTTTCAATGCCGTCCGCCGCAAGATAGCTGTCCGTAAGCAAGCCGCCTGCTTCACCGCCGCTTCTTCCCCAGCTAATGCCGATTTTGCCCGATGTGACAAGCTCCGTATCGTCGTCAACGGAGTTTTTCATGTGCCCAAGAAGTGCGGGATAAACGTCCTTCATTGCAACAACAGCGTCAATTTCGGACTTTTCGTAGCCTATGGGAGATTTTACCGCCGTAACCTTTGCAGGGCAGGGTGAAATGAAAATTATACCTATTTTTTCAGAGGGAAGCCCCGTTTTCTCCATTGCGGCTTTTCTTGCTTCCGAAGCGGCAATGTCCATGGGAGCGGCAATTGGCAGGACGTGTTCTATAAGATTAGGGAAACGCACGCTGATAAGCCTTACCACCGAGGGACAAGCCGACGAAATAAAGGGACGCAGGTGCATATTTTCCGCAACGTATTTTCTTGAAAGCTCGCTGACAAGCTCCGCCGCTGCAGATACCTCGTAAACCGCGTCAAAGCCCATTTTCAGCAAAGCCCGCAGGACGATGTTTATGTCGTCCAGATTGTTGAACTGTCCGTAAAGGGAGGGCGCGGGGAGAGCCACGGTGTACTCGAAATCATCAAGAACGGAAAGCGGGTCGTATGAAGCCAGCTTTGCGTGGTGGGGACATATTTTTATGCACTCGCCGCAGTCTATGCAGAATTCCTTGATAATTGCGGCTTTGCCGCCCCGAACGCGTATAGCCTGCGTGGGACAGCGTTTTATGCAGTTTATGCAGCCCATGCACTTATCCTTGTCAAGCTGCACGGAATTGTTGAAATTCATTTTAGCTTCTCTCCTTTTGGGACAACGATTATTTCCGTTCACGGACGTTTATGCTGCTTATGCCGCTTTTCATAACAAGCTTTCGCAGAGTTGGTTCGTACATGAACGGGCATTTTAATATTTTTACCAGTATTTTCAATTTAAGAGGCAGAATTTTTGCCGCATATTTTTTGGACGGGTCTTCTGTACCGCTGTTAAGTGTTTCCGCAAGAAGCCGCGCGCTGTTTATAGCAAAGCTTATGCCCTCCAAAGAGCTTGGACTTATAAGCCCCGCCGCCTCACCGATAAGGAAAGCGTTTCCTTTTCCCGTGCAAATGTCAAAGGGTGACTTTGGTCGCAGGACAATGCAAGCCTCCGTTTTTACAGGCGTACCAAATTCAAAGCCGTATTCGGCAAGACGTTTTTTCTGCTCCTCAAAGGCTTTGCGGCAGTTTTTCGGCGCAAACGCTCCGCCGAAAATAAAGAAGCTGTCCTTTGAAATAGACCACGAGCAGCAGTCGCTTGTTTTCGGGTCGAAAATGCAGCTGTAAAAAGGCTTGGCGTTCTTTTCGGGGAACCATTGCTGTATCGCGGTATAGCGGCGTATTTTCTTTTGGGGGTACAAAAATTTCCGAACTATCGAGCCTGCGCCGTCCGCGCCTACGATAATGTCCGCGGTAAAAGCTTTTTCCGTACCGTCGTTCCCGCGGCATACCAATTTGTAAGAACCGTCCCCTGCGGAAATTTTCCTGCATCTGCCGAAAAATCTCGTCACAGTCGGGGGAACAAGATTTTCCAGCCAAAGGTCGAATTTGTGGCGGTCAAGGTTCATGTAAAACCTCTGATAATGCCTTTCGGAGTTGTTCTGCAAGTCTATGGTACGCACCGAGAAAATCTGCGGGTCTACCATAATATCCTTTGGCAGGGTAAGGTCGAACTCGGCAAAGGCTTTCTGCGCGTCGGGAGAGAGAAGTCCCCCGCAGACCTTGCGGAAGCTTTCCGCCGAACCTGTTTTTCCGTCAATCAGAAGCACGGAAAAGCGTTTGTCTATAAGCCTTGCAAGGGTCGCCCCCGCAGGACCGCCGCCGATTATCGCTATCTGGAAATCAGACATCAGACATCTACCCGCATTGTTACGGTTGTGCCAACGCCTAAAACGGTGTCTATTGTCATGTCGTCGGAATATTTTTTCATGTTGGGCAGACCCATTCCTGCGCCGAAGCCCAGCGAACGGACATTGTCGGGAGCTGTTGACCAGCCTGCCTGCATTGCCTGTTCTATGTCGGCAATTCCGGGACCCTTGTCGGCAAGTATCATTATTATGCTGTCCTCGGTTATCTCAACGTCAATATTTCCGCCGTTGGCATGGATAACCATGTTAATTTCGCCCTCATACATGGCAATGGCGACCTTTCTCACCGCTTCGGGGGGAACTCCCATTTTTTTCAGCTTGCTCTTAACGTCTCCCGAAGCCTCGCCCGCGCGGGTGAAATCGTCGGGGGAAACGGTGTAGTGAAGCTTTATTGAATCACTCATAATTTATGCTCATGCTCCTATAAATTGGTCGGAGCATTCTCCTTTCGCAATGTTTATGTAAAATTTTGCAAAAATTTGCAGGAAATTATTCGCCGCCCCGCAAGCCGTTCTCATATAAAATGCCGCAGGCCGCAAACATACGCATGGGGGTGGAGAGCAGCACTATCTTACGCTCCTTGGCAAGCTCTATCACGGACTCGTCGGGAGTCTTGCCTCTGACAAAAACTATGCATACAATGTCCATCATCTCGGCTGTTCTTACGGACTGGGGGTTGCAAAGTCCTGTCAAAAGCACGGACTGATCCTTAACAAATGCGAGAACGTCGCTCATCATGTCCGAGCCGCAGGCGGTGTGGACTTCACGGTCGGCATGATCCTCGCCGCAGAGAAAGCTTGCTCCCAAAAGATTTTTAATGTCGGAAACGGTCATGGAAAAACACTCCTTTTTAGAGAATTAGAGATTATATGTCAGAAACTTGAAGTTATTTCTGACAGCAAAACGACATACATATTAATAATATTATGATAACATATTTTTAATACAAAATAAATAGTTATATCGCATAATATTTTTATGCAATTTTCATAAAAAACGTGCAAAAAGAAGTTTAAGGTTTTATGATTTGCCATATTCAGAGAAATATTTTTACAATAATAGTATACTTGAACAGTAGTGTTTTGTGAAATGTGCATAAAAAAGCTCGTTTACATCTGTGATAAATTTTTGTAGCATTTTGTTATAATATGTGATATAATGAATATATGATTGCGTATTGTGCATACATTTAAGATGTACATACCATTTACATTAAGGAGGTTCTATAATGGGTTCAACAATTTCATCCATTCCTTTTGCGGGTACTCCCGAACAGGAGAAGCAGCTTCGCGGCATTATTGACAAGCATAAGAATGAAAAAGGATGTCTTATGCCGATACTTCAGCAGGCGCAGGATATTTACGGTTATCTCCCCATCGAGGTCCAGAAGATAATCGCTGCCGAAACAGGCTATCCGCTGGAGAAAATTTACGGCGTTGTTACTTTCTATGCGCAGTTTGCCCTTAATCCAAAGGGTCAGTACAAAATCTCGGTATGTCTCGGCACAGCCTGCTATGTTAAGGGCAGCGGAGACATCTATAACAAGCTTATCGAAAAGCTCGGCATTGAGGGCGGGGGCTGTACTCCCGACGGTAAATTCTCCCTCGAAGCCTGCCGCTGTATCGGCGCTTGCGGTCTTGCCCCCGTTCTCACTGTAAACGAGGACGTTTACGGCAGACTTACAGTTGACGATATAGACGATATTCTTGCAAAATATAACTGATCATGATGACGGAAATTTCCCTTAATATTCTTGACGTTGCGCAGAATTCCGTGCGGGCGGGGGCTTCTCTTATCGAAATAACGGTAAAAGCCGACGACGTGACGGACAAGCTTTCGGTAATAATTTCGGACGACGGCTGCGGTATGTCGGAGGAACAGCTAAAAAGCGTCACCGACCCGTTCTTTACCACAAGGACGACCCGCAAGATCGGTCTGGGTATACCGTTTTTCAAGCAGTCTGCGGAGCTTACGGGAGGCAGCTTTGAGATAACCTCAAAGGTTGGCTTCGGAACAAAAACAGAGGCGGTATATATTTTGTCGTCCATAGACAGAATGCCGCTGGGAAATATGAGTCAGACTATCCACTCCCTTGTTACCATGAACACGCACATTGATTTCCTCTATACATATTCCGTGAATGACAAGAGTTTTACTCTCGACACAAGAGAGTTTAAGGAAATTCTCGGGGAGGACGCAGATTTTGCAGCTCCCGAGGTCTCGGTGTTCATTATGGATTTTCTAAAGGAAAACCACGCCGAGGTGTCCAATTTAGCGGAATAATGCTGTCGCAGACGACAGCTCGGAGAATTGTTCGTAATGGGGAGATTTTACTAAATATTTCAAGGAGGAAAGTATCATGAAATCACTGGAAGAACTTAAGGCTATCCGTGAAAAGATGAAGGGTCAGGTAGATATCCGTGAGGAGGGCTCGGACGCAACGAGGATCGTTGTGGGAATGGCTACCTGCGGTATCGCAGCAGGCGCAAGACCCGTTCTTACTGCGTTTTCAAACGCTGTACAGGAAATGGATCTGAAAAATGTTGCTGTAGTACAGACAGGCTGTATCGGTCTTTGTCAGTACGAGCCTATTGTAGAGGTGTTTAAAGCCGACGGCGAAAAAACAACCTATGTAAAGGTTAAGCCCGAAATGGTGAGCGAGATAATCGACCAGCATATCGTTAAGGGCAATGTTGTTACAAAATATACTATCGACGCTGCAAAGCTCGGTTAAACCTGAGGAGGTAGAATAAATGTATCGTTCACACGTATTAGTATGCGGCGGCACAGGCTGTACTTCCTCCGGAAGTGCAAAGATCATTGAGAAGCTTCAGGCTGAGATCGACAGTAACGGTCTCCACGATGAAGTTCAGGTCGTAAAAACAGGCTGCTTCGGTCTCTGTGCGCTGGGTCCAATTATGATAATTTATCCCGAGGGATCGTTCTATTCTATGGTTAAAGAGGACGATATCCCCGAGATCGTTTCGGAGCATCTGCTCAAGGGTCGTATCGTTACAAGACTTCTTTACAAGGAGACTGTTACAGAAAACGGTATCAAATCCCTTAACGAAACAAACTTCTATAAAAAGCAGCACCGTGTTGCTCTGCGTAACTGCGGTGTTATCAACCCCGAAAATATCGACGAGTATATCGGTACCGACGGCTATCAGGCTCTCGGAAAGGTTCTTACCGAGATGAAGCCGGAGGACGTTATACAGACTATTCTTGATTCCGGTCTCCGCGGAAGAGGCGGCGGCGGCTTCCCCACAGGCATGAAGTGGAAGCTTGCAAGAAATATCGTACCCGACGCAGACCAGAAGTATGTTTGCTGTAACGCCGACGAGGGCGACCCCGGTGCGTTCATGGACCGTTCCGTTCTGGAGGGCGACCCCCACGTTGTTCTCGAAGCTATGGCTATCGCAGGCTACGCAATCGGCGCAACTCAGGGCTACATATATGTTCGTGCTGAATATCCTATCGCTATCAAGAGACTTGAAATCGCTATCGGTCAGGCTCGTGAGTACGGACTTTTGGGCAAGAACATCTTTGATTCGGGATTTGATTTCGACATTGAGCTTCGTCTCGGCGCAGGCGCATTCGTCTGCGGTGAGGAAACTGCTCTTATGACTTCTATCGAGGGCAACCGCGGCGAACCCCGTCCCCGTCCTCCTTTCCCTGCTGAAAAGGGACTTTACGGCAAGCCCACAATTCTTAACAACGTTGAAACATACGCAAACGTACCCCAGATCATACTTAAGGGTGCGGATTGGTTTGCTTCAATGGGTACTGAAAAATCCAAGGGTACAAAGGTATTCGCCCTCGGCGGTAAGATCAACAACACAGGTCTGGTTGAAGTTCCTATGGGAACAACTCTCCGTGAGGTTGTTGAGGAGATCGGCGGCGGCATACCCAACGGCAAGAAGTTCAAGGCTGCACAGACAGGCGGACCTTCCGGCGGTTGTATCCCTGCGGAGCATTTTGACGTGCCTATCGACTACGACAACCTTATCGCTATTGGTTCTATGATGGGTTCAGGCGGACTTATCGTTATGGACGAGGATAACTGTATGGTCGATATTGCTAAGTTCTTCCTTGAATTTACAGTTGACGAGTCCTGCGGTAAGTGTACTCCCTGCCGTGTAGGTACAAAGAGACTGCTTGAAATTCTCGACAAGATAACCAAGGGTCAGGGTACTCTTGAAGATATNGACAAGATGGAGGAGCTTTGCTACTACATCAAGGCTAACTCCCTCTGCGGACTGGGTCAGACAGCTCCTAACCCTGTTCTCTCAACGCTGAAATTCTTCCGTGACGAGTATGTCGCTCACGTTGTTGACAAGAAGTGTCCCGCAGGCGTCTGCAAGCACCTCTTAAGCTTTGAGATCGACGCTGACAAATGTAAGGGCTGTACAGCCTGTGCAAGAGTTTGTCCCGCAGGGGCTATCGAAGGCTCTGTCAAGGTTCCCCACGTTATCAATAAGGATAAGTGCCTGAAGTGCGGCGCTTGCATGGAAAAATGTAAGTTCGGCGCAATTTCCAAGAAGTAATCGGGAGGATTGAAGAAATGGATATGATTAATGTTAAAGTCAACGGCGTGGANGTNTCNGCGCCAAAGGGNACNTCAATTCTTCAGGCTGCCCGCCTCGCAAACGTTGACATTCCCACTCTCTGCTACCTNAAGGACATCAACGAGATAGGCGCTTGCCGTATCTGCGTTGTTGAAGCCGACGAGGGCAGGGGAAAGAGGCTTGTTGCTTCCTGCGTTTACCCCATAAGCNAGGGTATGCAGATTTTCACNAACACGCCCAAGGTTCTNGANTCAAGAAAGAAAACNTTGCAGCTTATTCTTTCTACACATGAGAAGAAGTGTACTTCCTGCGTAAGAAGCGAAAACTGCGAGCTTAAGAAAATGGCTCACGACATGGGTGTGGACGACGAGTGCAAATACGAGGGCGAGAACATGAAGTACGANTTGGACTTCTCCGCCGCTCANATGATAAGAGACAATAANAAATGTATCCTCTGCCGCCGCTGCGTTGCNGTATGTAACGCTACACAGGGCGTTGGAGTTATCGGCGCAAACGAGAGAGGCTTCAAGACCCACATCAGCTCCGCATTTGAGCTTGGTCTNGGCGAAACAAGCTGTATCTCCTGCGGACAGTGTATCGCTGTATGTCCNGTTGGNGCTATNACNGAAAAGGACGANACNNCAAAGGTTCTGGACGCTATTGCTGACGAGAGCAAATNTGTTNTNGTTCAGACAGCTCCCGCTGTACGTGCGGCNCTGGGCGAGGAATTNGGCTANCCNATGGGNACAAACGTTGAGGGCAAAATGGCTGCGGCTCTCCGCAGNATCGGNTTTGACAAGGTGTTTGATACAGACTTTGCCGCTGACCTCACAATTATGGAAGAAGCAAACGAGCTTGTTGAGCGTGTTAAGAACGGCGGAAAGCTCCCCATGATAACATCATGCTCACCCGGTTGGGTAAAATACTGCGAGCATTATTTCCCCGACATGACGGAGAATCTTTCTTCCTGCAAGTCTCCTATGCAGATGTTCGGCGCGACAGCAAAGACCTACTATGCACAGAAAATGGGAATTGACCCCAAGAACATGGTAGTAGTTGCAGTTATGCCTTGTACCGCTAAAAAGTTCGAGATAGGCAGAGACGACGAGAGCGCGGCAGGTGTTCCCGACGTTGATATCTCTATCACAACAAGAGAGCTTGCACGTCTCATCAAGAGATGCGGTATCAAGTTCACAGAGCTTGCTGACGAGAAGTTCGACGAGCCTCTCGGAATCGCAACAGGCGCAGGCGTTATCTTCGGCGCAACAGGCGGCGTAATGGAAGCNGCTCTNCGTACCGCTGTTAAGATGATAACNGGCGAAGAGGCAGGAAACATCGACTTTACCGAGGTTCGCGGCGTTGCGGGAATTAAGGAAGCTTCCTACAAGGTAGGCGACCTTGACGTTAAGGTAGCTGTTGCTTCGGGTACAGCAAATGCTGCTGAACTCCTTAAAAAGGTTCAGAAGGGCGAAGCTGATTACACNTTTATCGAGATCATGGGTTGTCCCGGCGGCTGTGTAAACGGCGGCGGTCAGCCTCAGCAGCCCGCTTCTGTACGCAACTTTGAGGATATCCGTGCTATTCGTGCAAAGGCTCTCTATGACGAGGACGCTGCAAGCACTCTGAGACGTTCTCACGAGAACCCTGCTATCAAGGCGGTTTACGATGAGTTCTTTGAGAAGCCAGGAAGCCACAAGGCTCACGAAGTACTCCACACAACATACGTTAAGCGTGGTCTCTAAGCGGGGAACGCCCCGCGGCGTGAGTCACCCCCTATTTGAAAAATATAATTTTTAACCTTGTCAAGCCCCNTCAAGGGAGCGGGGCAGGTTTATAGTGAAAAAAAGTCACTCCAATTATTGGAGTGACTTTTTTGTGTATTGACATTTAACTCCCCCATTGATATGGGGGGAGTATTTTCAGAGTAGCAACATTATCATTGAGNTAGAACAAGCCCGCAGGNGCTTCCCCGCTTATCCTTGTTGCTTGGCTAAGTCGAACATTTCCTGTACCTCTTTGGAGGGTTCTTTGTCCGCAAGAGATACCGCAATTGTAAGAATAAGGGAAATGATTATTCCCGGAACAATTGAGTAAAGTGATGTTATAGCAAGGGAATCGGGGAGAACGTACTCCCAGATAAGTACCGTTCCTGCGCCGCCGATAATTCCCGCAACAGTACCCTTGATTGTAAGGCGTTTCCAGTAAAGCGAAAGCAGTATCGCAGGACCAAACGCTGCGCCGAAGCCTGCCCATGCGTTGGAAACTATTCCCATGATAGAATCGTTGGGGTTAAGGGCAAGAATACAAGCAATTACAGAAATTACCATAACAGATATACGGCTTATCCACATAAGCTTCTTTTCGGAAGTNTCTTTNTTGACAACTATGGTGTAGAAGTCGTTTACCACCGCCGAAGCNGTNACCANAAGCTGGCTGTCCGCCGTNCTCATNATNGAAGCGAGAACNGCGGAAAGGAAAATTCCTCCNAGGAAAGAGGGGAAAAGACGCTTTACCGTGGTNATAAAGATAAGCTCCATTGAAGCCGCGTCAAGNACGGTGTTCTGCGAATCGAGGTATGCACGTCCGAGNACGCCNACCAAAACTGCCGCTGTAAGGGAGATAAGCACCCATNCNACTGCGATTATNCCNGANTTTTTGACTTCCTTTGTGTCCTTGATNGCCATAAATCTTACCAGAATATGGGGCATACCGAAATATCCGAAAGCCCACGCAAGGTCGCTGATTATNGAAACCGCGCTCCTGCCNGAAAACATTGACATGAAGCCGCTTGTGTCCGCGCCCTCGGCAACCATTTTGGGGGTGTTTGCAAGCATTTCCGCNGAAAANTCGGGAGTGTTTGCAATAAGCGCNATTGGCAGNATNACNATAGTTACCACCATAAGCAAGCCCTGAATAAGGTCTGTCCATGCAACGGCGTTGAAGCCGCCGAAAAATGTGTAGGTAACTATTATCAGCGCCGAGATTATGATAGCAGCCTTTGAATACGCGTCGTTATTGGAGTCGATGTTGAAAACCACCTGGAAAAGCTTTCCGCCCGAAACGAATGCGGAAGTTGTGTACACAAGGAAAAATATGAAAATAACTATTGCACAAACCATACGCACA
Source organism: Ruminococcus sp. (assembly GCA_014799675.1). Classification (GTDB taxonomy): domain Bacteria; phylum Bacillota; class Clostridia; order Oscillospirales; family Ruminococcaceae; genus RGIG8773. The sequence goes on from JAAVHM010000095.1 coordinate 9,900, forward strand.
ACAGGGCTGTCGCTCTTGAAACGGTTCTGGAAATATTGGGGAATTGTAATCGAGTCCCCGCAGACCTCGGTAAATCTTCTAAGGGGCTTTGCCACAAATGCCCAGTTAAGAATTGTTCCTATGGCAAGTCCAATGGCTATCCAGTAGTTGCCCATACCTGTGGCATAAGCCGCCCCGGGGAGACCCATAAGTAGCCAGCCACTCATGTCGGAAGCCTGCGCGGACATTGCCGTTACCCAGCTTCCCAAGCCTCTGCCCGCGAGGAAATAGTCGCTTAATTTTTTTGATTTGTTTGAAAAATAGAAGCCTATACCCAGCATTATACACAAATAAAGTATAAACGCGATAAGCACAGGGACGTCTACATTAGCAAAAAATCCCATTTCATCAAATCCTTTCAATAGTTTAACATTCTAAAAAGCTAAAAAGATAAAATAATTATACCATATTTTTCACAATAAGTTGTTAAGATACGGTAAATTCTGAAACGGCGAGAACAAAAAAAAAAAAAAAAACCCCCTCTCAGGGGGGCGAAGCGGTATTATTTGGAATGCAGCGTTACCGAAACTATCTCGGGAGGATTGTGTATGCGGAAGCGTCCCAAGCCGCGGCTTGCGATAAGGTATGAGCCGCCGATATTGTAAACGCCCTCCTTGTATTTCGGGAAAATTTTTCGCTCGGGGGAAAAGATACCGTTCACAAAGGGCAGCCGAACCAAGCCCCCGTGGACGTGTCCGCCCATGGAAAGGTCTGCTCCCCATTCGGCGTGGACGTCGAAATCAAGGGGATTGTGTGCAAGCAGAACCGTGAAGATCTCGGGGTCTTTCAGTCCGAGATAATCTATCATATCGGTGAGCATAAAGGCTTTCCAGCCACGCTTGTACTCACGGACGCCCCGATAATATTCCGCGGAATAACAAAGCCCGCATATGCGAATTTTTTCCTCGCCGCGGTAAATGTCCGTAAAATCATTGTCAAGGCACACCGCGCCGCAGCCTGCCATAGTTTCGGCGGCGTACTCGAAATCCTCCTCCGAAAGGTCGGAAAGCTCGTGGTTGCCGTTGACATAGTAAACCGCGGAAAACCCCGCAAGCCGTTCCACAAGGTTCAGAAAAGCCTCCGTGTTGGGAGCTTTGTGGCTTATCATATCCCCCGTCATAACGGTGATATCGGGCTTTTCCTCCGAAATAAGACGGAGCAGGGGCGCGTTGTTTTTGCCGAAAACCTTGTTGTGGAGGTCGGAAAGATGTACTATTTTAAGTCCGTCAAAGCTTTGGGGGAGAAGCGGCGAGGCTATGTCAAAGTGCGAGACCTCAAGGCGGGACATTTCACGGCAGACCTTGGGGATAGTCCCCCCAAGAAAAAAAGATGTGGTCAGCATTGAGGTTCTGCGGTTCATAGCAAGCGTCCTTTCCGTTTTATACTATATTAATTGTACACTATTTTTACAAAAATATCAACATATTTATGCAAAAAAATTTCCCCCGCCCCCTTGAGGGGGCATTTTTAATTAAATGCATTATAATTATAAACATTGGGGGTGACACCCGCCGCGGGGCGTTCCCCGCAATTGTACACTATTTTTACAAAAATATCAACATATTTATGCAAAAAATTTCTGTCACTGAACCTTTTGACTTTTAAATCCGACTAAATAAATAGTACGGTACCGAAATTTCGTTACCGTACCAAATAAAATTATTAGTTGTTGTAAACAGCGATCTCCTGATCAACAATGTTCATGTAGGTCTCTCTGCCCTGCGTCCAGCTCTCGAACTTCTCGTTTACGATACCCTCGTAAAGGTCGGGCATTACTTCGTCGCCCATGTACTGGGAAATTCCGTAGCCGTAATCGTATGCAAGAGCAAACTTGTCCTCGTCATAGAATTCCATTGCAAGGTCGTACATTTCCTCTGTCCAGCCTGTGTTGTTTGCAAGGTACTTCTGCTTTGTAATTTCCTTGTACTGCTCGTCATAGTTTACAAGCCTGTTTACGTCGAACCAAGCCTTTACGCAGTCAGCGTTGTCGCTGCCCTTTACCCACATATAAGCGTGGATCTTCTTGGACATGAAGTCCTGATCCTGATCGGGGTCTCTGGGGAAAGGAACGATCTGGATAACATCATCGGGATATGCCTTGGCAACGTCATTGTAAGCCCATGTTCCCATTGAGTAGAACAGAGTTTCACCGCCGTTGGTAAATACATCGCCTGTAAACCAGCCGCGCTTAACAAGCTGATTCTTCCAGATATTCTCAATAGTTTGCTGTGCGCGCTCTATCTTTCCGCTGTACATATTGTTGGTAAATGTGTTTCCGTCATATGTTACGATAATATCGCCTGCGGTGTAAACGAAAGCGTTTGCCCACCAGCCTGCAATACCGAAGCGCTCGTCATCGTCGCCCTTGAAATCGTTCATCATGCTTACAAATTCATTCCAGTTCCATTCGCCCTTTTGGTAAAGCTCATACGGGTCTTCAAAGCCGTTTTCTTCTACGGTTGTTTTGTTGTACATAAGTATCTGCGTATCGGTGAAAGCGTATCCGAGGGGAGCGATATAATGCTCGCCGTTCCAAGTATATTTGTCAGCCTGCTCCTTAACGTCAGCCCACATGGGGTCGTCCCAGTCAACAACGGAATCAATAGGCTGATACTGACCCTTTACGATATCGTAAGGGAAAGCGCGCCACTCATAAATGAAGATGTCGGGAGGATTGCCGCCGAGAATAGCTGTTGCAAGGTCGTCAAAGCGTGTTCCCGAGGTGGTGGGTATATATTCTATTTTCGCGCCGTAGTTATCCTCGAAAAGAGCGACCTCCGCCGAACGCTCGTTAGCGTCGTTTGTGGGGTTAAGGTCATAAGTACCCATCCATTTGAGGGTCTTGCCCTGTGTGTCAAGAGTTGTGTCAAGGCTGCCCTCGTCGGCAGTTACCTCAATATTGTCGCCTGTCCATTCGGTCTTGGCTGTAGTAGTGGTTGTTTCAACGCCGGCATTAGAACTTCCGCTGTCAGAGCTGCTGTCGGAGCAAGCTGCGAGTGAAGCAAGAGAAGCCGCCGCAAGAACGCCTGCTAAAATTTTACGCGATGTTTTTTTCACAAAAAATACCTCCTAAATTCGTTTTATTTTATCATAGGGTTTTCCGCCGTAAACGTTTACAGAAATAAATATATTAACTGTGTTTACAGCGCATACCGTATAATTCTGCCAATCCAACTATACGTTACAAACATTATATCATATTTACTTAAACAAGTCAATAACATTTTTTTAAAATTATGCAACCTGCACATTACATTTAGCGGAGAACGCCCCGCAGCGAATGTCTACCTCCGCGGTTAAATGTTGAAAACTTTTACTATCCAAGCCCCCCGGCAAGGGGGCGGGTAAATTGCTGCAAATGTATTGTAGGGGCGCATCCCGTATGCGCCCGTTAAATTACTGATAATACGTGCGGCGGGCGGATATGGAATCCGCCCCTACAAATTCCAAAAAGTATAAAAACAAAAAAAGGTTACCAAAAATCGGTAACCTTTTTTAACTTTAAANTTANANNCCACGCTTAACGTAAGTCGTGTGGAGTACCTCGTGAGCCTTGTGNCTGCCNGGCTTCTCAAAGAACTCNTCGTAAACNGCCTTGATNGCNGGGTTNTCGTGAGAACGTCTGAGGGTGCTTGCAGCGTCCTCGTCGTAGAGAGCCTTTGCACGGATCGCGCGGATATCCTCAAAGTTGCGTACAGAAGCGGGCTGCTGAGGCTGACCGCCGCCGTTTACACAGCCGCCGGGACAACCCATNATNTCGATAAANGTGTAATCAGCTTCGCCNTTCTGAACCTTTTTNAGNANTNNNGCAGCNTTTGCTGTACCCGAAGCAACNGCNACCTTAACGTCAAGGTCGCCTACCTTGTAGGAAGCTTCCTTNATTCCCGCAACGCCGCGAACCTCGGTAAAGTCGATGTTTCCTGCCTCTTCGCCTGTTATCATCTTAACAGCGGTACGAAGAGCAGCTTCCATTACGCCGCCTGTTGCGCCGAAGATAACGCCTGCGCCTGTTGCNATTCCNAGAGGCTCGTCGAACTTCTCGTCAGCAAGCTCNGTGAACTTGATNCCGCATCTCTTGATGAGACGNGCAAGCTCTCTTGTTGTGATAGAGATATCAACGTCGGGTACGCCTGCCGCGCTCTCGTCGTCTCTGCCTATCTCGAACTTCTTAGCGGTACAAGGCATAACTGCAACTACTACCATGTTCTTGGGGTCNATNCCCATTTTCTGTGCATAGTANGTCTTTGCTGTTGCGCCGAACATCTGCATAGGAGACTTGCAGGAAGAAAGGTTCTCCGTCATGTCGGGGAAATAGTGCTCGCAGTATTTTACCCAGCCGGGTGAGCATGATGTTATCATGGGGAGCTTTCCGCCGTTCTTAACGCGCTCAACAAGCTCGTTTGCTTCTTCCATAATTGTGAGGTCAGCGGCAAAGTCCGTATCGAACACCTTGTCGAAGCCAATTCTGCGGAGAGCCGCAGCCATTTTGCCCTCAACGTTTGTACCCATGGGGTAGCCGAATTCCTCGCCCAGAGCCGCACGTACAGCGGGAGCTGTCTGAACGACAACGAATTTGCTCTCGTCAGCGATAGCGTCCAGAACCTTTGCTGTGTCGTCCTTTTCGGTAATTGCGCCGACGGGACATACAGCGATACACTGTCCGCAGGAGATACAGCTTGTTTCGCCCAGACCAAGCTCGAATGCGGAGCTGATGTGGGTCTTGAAGCCTCTCTCGTTTGCGCCGATAACTCCAACGCCCTGTGTAGCGTTACATACTGCAACGCAGCGGCGGCAGAGGATACATTTGTTATTGTCTCTTATCATGTGAGCAGCGGAGAAGTCGATATCGTACTTCATGTTCTCGCCCTCGTATTTGCACTCGTCGTCCACACCCATGTCGTGAGCCATTTTCTTAAGCTCGCAGTTTTCGCTTCTTACGCAGGAAGTACACTTCTTCTCATGTGTAGAAAGAATAAGCTGCAAGGTTTTCTTTCTTGATTCAAGAACCTTGGGCGTGTTTGTGAAAATCTGCATACCCTCGCTTATGGGGTAAACGCAGGAAGCAACAAGCCTCTTTCCCCTGCCCTCGTCGGCTTCAACAACGCAGATACGGCAAGCGCCTATCTCGTTGATGTCCTTAAGGTAGCAGAGGGTGGGAATGTCAACGTTTGCGAGGCGGGCAGCCTGAAGAATTGAGGTGCCCTTTGGCGCAGAGACCTCCACGCCGTTGACTTTAACATTAATCATATCCATTTCTTCAATCCTCCCGATTACTTCTTGGAAATTGCGCCGAACTTACATTTTTCCATGCAAGCGCCGCACTTCAGGCACTTATCCTTATTGATAACGTGGGGAACCTTGACAGAGCCTTCGATAGCCCCTGCGGGACAAACTCTTGCACAGGCTGTACAGCCCTTACATTTGTCAGCGTCGATCTCAAAGCTTAAGAGGTGCTTGCAGACGCCTGCGGGACACTTCTTGTCAACAACGTGAGCGACATACTCGTCACGGAAGAATTTCAGCGTTGAGAGAACGGGGTTAGGAGCTGTCTGACCCAGTCCGCAGAGGGAGTTAGCCTTGATGTAGTAGCAAAGCTCCTCCATCTTGTCTATATCTTCAAGAGTACCCTGACCCTTGGTTATCTTGTCGAGAATTTCAAGCAGTCTCTTTGTACCAACACGGCAGGGAGTACACTTACCGCAGGACTCGTCAACTGTAAATTCAAGGAAGAACTTAGCAATATCGACCATACAGTTATCCTCGTCCATAACGATAAGTCCGCCTGAACCCATCATAGAACCGATAGCGATAAGGTTGTCATAGTCGATAGGCACGTCGAAATGCTCCGCAGGGATACAGCCGCCGGAAGGTCCGCCTGTCTGTGCAGCCTTGAACTTCTTGCCGTTGGGTATGCCGCCGCCGATCTCCTCAACAACCTCACGGAGGGTAGTTCCCATAGGAACTTCTACCAGACCTGTGTTGTTGATCTTGCCGCCGAGGGCGAATACCTTTGTACCCTTGGATTTCTCTGTACCCATTGAAGCAAACCAGTCCGCACCCTTAAGTATGATCTGGGGTACGTTTGCGTATGTTTCAACGTTGTTGAGAATTGTGGGCTTGCCGTAAAGTCCCTTTTCAGCAGGGAAAGGAGGACGGGGACGGGGTTCGCCGCGGTTGCCCTCGATAGAAGTCATAAGAGCGGTTTCCTCACCGCAGACGAACGCGCCTGCGCCGAGACGAAGCTCAATATCAAAATCAAAGCCCGAATCAAAGATGTTCTTGCCCAGAAGTCCGTACTCACGAGCCTGACCGATAGCGATTTCAAGTCTCTTGATAGCGATAGGATATTCAGCACGAACATATATGTAGCCCTGAGTTGCGCCGATTGCGTAGCCCGCGATAGCCATAGCTTCGAGAACAACGTGGGGGTCGCCCTCCAGAACTGAACGGTCCATGAACGCTCCGGGGTCGCCCTCGTCGGCGTTACAGCAAACATACTTCTGGTCTGCGTCGGGAACGATATTTCTTGCAAGCTTCCACTTCATGCCTGTGGGGAAGCCGCCGCCGCCTCTTCCGCGGAGACCCGAATCAAGAATTGTCTGGATAACCTGCTCGGGGGTCATTTCCGTAACGACCTTGCCGAGAGCCTGATAACCGTCAGTACCGATATACTCGTCGATATTTTCGGGGTTGATAACACCGCAGTTACGCAGAGCAACACGGTGCTGCTTTTTATAGAAGTTTGTTTCGTTAAGGGACTTGATACCGTTTTCCGTAACAGTCTCCTTGTAAAGNAGNCTTGTAACGATACGACCCTTGAGCAGATGCTCCGAAACGATCTCGGGGATATCGTCCTCTTTTACCATAGAATAGAACGANCCCTCGGGATAAATNATCATAATTGGACCCAGCGCACAGAGACCGAAGCAGCCTGTTTTTACGACCTGAACTTCATCGTGGAGACCGTTACTGTCGATCTCAGCCTGAAGCTTCTCGATGATCTTTGCACTTCCGGAGGAAGTACAGCCTGTGCCGCCGCATACTAATACGTGTGAACGATACATTTATTCTACCTCCTCAGGTTTAACCGAGCTTTGCAGCGTCGATAGTATATTTTGTAACAACATTGCCCTTAATGATATGCTGGTCGATTATCTCGCCCACCATTTCGGGCTTGACCTTTACATAGGTTGTTTTTTCGCCGTCGGCTTTAAACACCTCTACAATAGGCTCGTACTGACAAAGACCGATACAGCCTGTCTGTACTACAGCAACATTTTTCAGATCCATTTCCTGTACAGCGTTTGAAAACGCGGTAAGAACGGGTCTTGCGCCTGCCGCGATACCGCAGGTAGCCATTCCCACAACGATCCTCGTTGCGTCAGAGCCCTCCTCACGGATATCTACCTGACCCTTCATCTTTTCACGGATAGCCTTAAGTTCTTCCAGTGATTTCATGATACTTTCCTCCTTGAAATATTTAGTAAAATCTCCCTATTATGAACAATTCTCCGAACTGCCTGTTACAGCAGCATTATTCCGCTAAGTTTGACACCTCGGCATGGTTTTCCTTTAGAAAATCCATAATGAACACCGAGACCTCGGGAGCCGCAAAATCTGCGTCCTCCCCGAGAATTTCCTTAAACTCTCTTGTGTCGAGAGTAAAGCTCCTGTCATTCACGGAATATGTATAGAGGAAATCAATGTGCGTGTTCATGGTAACAAGGGAGTGGATAGTCTGACTCATATTTCCCAGCGGCATTCTGTCTATAGAGGACAAAATGTAGACCGCCTCTGTTTTTGTTCCGAAGCCGACCTTTGAGGTTATCTCAAAGCTGCCTCCCGTAAGCTCCGCAGACTGCTTGAAAAACGGTATACCCAGACCGATCTTGCGGGTCGTCCTTGTGGTAAAGAACGGGTCGGTGACGCTTTTTAGCTGTTCCTCCGACATACCGCAGCCGTCGTCCGAAATTATTACCGAAAGCTTGTCCGCAGCGTCGTCGGCTTTTACCGTTATCTCGATAAGAGAAGCCCCCGCCCGCACGGAATTCTGCGCGACGTCAAGAATATTCAGGGAAATTTCCGTCATCATGATCAGTTATATTTTGCAAGAATATCGTCTATATCGTCAACTGTAAGTCTGCCGTAAACGTCCTCGTTTACAGTGAGAACCGGGGCAAGACCGCAAGCGCCGATACAGCGGCAGGCTTCGAGGGAGAATTTACCGTCGGGAGTACAGCCCCCGCCCTCAATGCCGAGCTTTTCGATAAGCTTGTTATAGATGTCTCCGCTGCCCTTAACATAGCAGGCTGTGCCGAGACATACCGAGATTTTGTACTGACCCTTTGGATTAAGGGCAAACTGCGCGTAGAAAGTAACAACGCCGTAAATTTTCTCCAGCGGATAGCCCGTTTCGGCGGCGATTATCTTCTGAACCTCGATAGGGAGATAACCGTAAATTTCCTGCGCCTGCTGAAGTATCGGCATAAGGCAGCCTTTTTCGTTCTTATGCTTGTCAATAATGCCGCGAAGCTGCTTCTCCTGTTCGGGAGTGCCCGCAAAAGGAATGGATGAAATTGTTGAACCCATTATAGAACCTCCTTAATGTAAATGATATTAGTACACATCTAAAATGTATGCACAAGACTCAATCATATATTCATTATATCACATATTATAAC
>JAAVHM010000096.1 GCA_014799675.1 Ruminococcus sp.
TGCCTACCCAAACAGACCCGAAAATCCCATAAAGCTTACCGAAACAACAGAAGCCGCAATAAGCGTCGCGGGAACTCCCTTGAACATCTCGGGGACGTTTGCCGCGTTCACCCTTGAACGTACTCCGCTGAATATCACAAGAGCAAGGGAAAATCCAAGACCCGCGCCAACAGAGTTTACAACGGACTGACCGATGTTGTAGCCGCTGTCTGTGTTAAGGATAGTTACGCCAAGTACGGCGCAGTTCGTTGTGATTAGAGGAAGAAATACGCCGAGAGAATTGTACAGAGCGGGAACTTTCTTTTTAAGTATCATTTCCACAAGCTGTACAAAAAGAGCGATTATCAGAATGAACGCAATTGTTTTCAGATATTCAAGCTCCATTGGAACAAGTATGAACGTGTATATGGGGAACGTGCAAAGGGTGGCGCATACCATTACAAAGGTTACAGCCGCGCCCATTCCAACCGCGCTGTCAAGCTTTTTCGATACGCCGAGGAACGGACATATACCCATGAATTTTGAAAGTACAAAGTTGTCTGTAAGCATTGCGCTGAGTAAAATTACAAGCAGACTTTTCATTCGGCAGCGACCTCCTTTGCATTATCTTCATTTTTATAACTTGGGCAGTTTGCAGCGTTGGGACAGTTCGCGCAGCCAACCTGCTGCGGCGGCTTCTTGTTTGCGATTTTGTTTACAACCGCAATAAGTACGCCAAGGGTGAAAAATCCTCCCGCAGGCATGATAAACATACCCATTGTAACAGGCAGGTGAAGCTCCATGCCGAACCATTTGCCAGTGCCGATTATCTCACGTATGCTTCCCATTGTGAACAGCGAAAGTGTAAATCCAAGTCCCATTCCTATCGCGTCCAGTATGGAGGGGAAAAACTTGTTTTTGGAAGCGAAAGCCTCCGCACGACCGAGAATGATACAGTTTACCGTGATAAGTGAAAGGAACAGTCCCAGACGGTCGTAAAGGTCGGGGAGATAGCCTTTCATAAGAAACTCAATAAGCGTAACAAAGCTTGCGATCACCACAATAAAGCAGGGCAAGCGCACCGCTTTCGGTATAACATTTTTCAGCAAAGAAATTACAGCGTTTGAGCATATAAGTACAAAGGTTGTCGCAAGTCCCATGCCGATACCGTTTGAAGCCGACACCGTTACCGCCAGCGTGGGACACATTCCCAGCAAGGTAACGAGAGTTGGGTTTTCTTTTATGATACCCTTTGTAAGCTCGTAAAGATTTCCCTTTTTAGCCATTACTCGTCAGCTCCTTTCATTTCCTCATATGCCGCAAGAGCAGTTTTCACAGCGGTGTACATACCGTTTGACGAGAAAGTCGCTCCGCTTATTGCGTCAAGCTCAAAGCCGCTTCCCGAGGAACTGCTTGCCGCCGCGTCCAGCTTCAGACGCTTTATTTCCTCACGAGTACCCCATACCGCTTTGGCTTTCACCTTTGTTTCACCCGTATCGGCGGAAACCGTGTTTTCGTACACAATTCCCTTGAATTGATTTTTGAAGCTGTCGTCCTGCACCTTTGTGCCGACGCCGGGGGTCTCCCCGATAGTCATAACGGAAACTCCGTTTACCGCCCCCGAGCTGTTAAGTCCCACAAGAACGTGAAGTCCCCCCGAGGAATAACCGTCCGCGGTAATTTCAAAAGCGGTGTTCTCTCCGTCGAAAAGCACCGAGGTAACGCCCTCATAGGTCAGTACAGTTCCGTCGTTGTTTTTAAGCATTTCAAAGCCCTCCGCAGAGCCGTACACCTCTGTAAGTCCCGCAGTAAGCTTTTCGGTGATAACGCCCGTTGTGTCAACATATGTCGCCTCGTATGCCGCAACAAGCAGTCCGCAGGTTATTATACATATTAATGTAAGCACCAGAGGGGGCTTTATTTTTTCGTTGAACATTATGCGTTACCTCCTTTTACCGGCTTCTTTGCACCTAACGGAACAAGCTTTGTCAGCTTGTCAATATAAGGCGTGAGCAGGTTCATAAGCAATATTGAGAAAGACACGCCCTCGGGGTAACTGCCGAAGCTTCTTATAATAAATGTAACAAGTCCGCAGCCTATGCCGAAAATTATCTTGCCGGACGTGGTAAGGGGAGTTGTCGCATAGTCCGTAGCCATGAAAAACGCGCCTATGAGAAGTCCTCCCGCAAGTACGCCGTAAACCGTTTCAACCGTGCTTCCCGTGTAAATCAGCGTCAGCACCGCAAACGAGCCGATAAAAGCAATTGGCGTTGCAGGGGAAATTATTCTTGCAAAGATAAGGAAAAGTCCGCCCACAATAAGAGCTGCCGCGCAGGTCTCGCCGATACAGCCTCCAGTCTCGCCGAAAAACATTTCTCCAAGCGTAAAGGGAGCCATTTTGCTAAGTCCGCCCGAAGCGTTTCCGAATTCAAGCCATTCCGCAACAAGAGGAGTCGCGCTTGATTCCGCGTCCACAACGCTTGTGTACCAGTAAGGCTTTACCCAGTTTGACATCTGTTCCGTAAAAGAAAGCATAAGCACGATCCTTGCCGCAATGGCAGGGTTTGCAAAGTTCTGACCGATACCTCCGAAAAGCTGTTTTACAACAACGATCGCAACAAAGCTTCCTATAATGGGAATATAAAAAGGTACGGAAGCGGGGAGGTTCATTCCCAGAAGCAGTCCCGTAACAACAGCGGACAGGTCTCCCACGGTCTGTTCACGCTTCATGACAATTCTGCAAAGAGCCTCAAAAATTATACAGCAGGCAATGCACATGGCAAGAACCATAGCCGCCCTCGGTCCGAAGAACACACAGCCCGCAACAGCCGCGGGGACAAGCGCGATTATGACCATAAGCATTATCCTCGCCGTTGAAGCGTTGGAGCTTCTGTGGGGCGACGGTGAAACAAATAATCCTTTCAAGTTATCAGATCCTTTTCATATTTTGTAGGGGCGGATTCCATATCCGCCCGTTTAACCGTGTTATGTTTTGCGGGCGGATATAGAATCCGCCCCTACGGGTCATTTACGAGGTATTAAAGCCTTAGCCAATTGATTTATTTCCGCAAGAGGTCTATGGGCGGGACAAGCGTATGAACAGCAGCCGCAGTTCATGCAGAGAGTAACCTTCAGCCGCTTCAATTCCTCAACGTCCTCCGCGTTGTATGCGCTTTCAATAAGTACAGGCATAAGGTTCAGGGGACAAGTCCGCACGCATCTTCCGCAGCGTATGCACGCCGTTGTCTCGGGAAGCTTTCCCTCNCNGAACGCAAGTATGGCGTTGTTGTTCTTTACCACAGGCTGGTCGGTGTCGTAAAGGCAAATACCCATCATCGGACCGCCGTACAGGACTTTTTTCGCGCCCTCCGCGCCGCAGTATTCCATAAGCTCCGAGACCCTCGTGCCTATAAGCACGAAATAGTTTCCCGCATTTTTCGTCACAGCGTTTCCGTCNATTGTTATGCGGCGTTTTATAAGGGGCATACCGTCCCTTGTGTAGCGGTAAATGCTTGCCACNGTNGAAACGTTCATAACCATTACNCCTTGGTTTGCGGGAAGCTCACCCTCGGCAACTATNCGGTTCGTCGCCGAAAANATTATGACCTTTTCCGCGCCCTGGGGGTATGACGACGGCAGGGTAACAACGTCAATTGACTTTATATCCGCGGTTTTCTGCTGCATAAGCTTNATAGCTTCGGGCTTGTTGTCCTCGATACAAACTTTACATAANGGAATACCNCAGTATTTCTGTACCAAAAGTATACCCTCGATAACGTCCGAACTGCTCTCCATAATTTCTCTGTAGTCGCTTGTTATGTANGGNTCGCACTCCGCCGCATTNATNACNAGNGTGTCTATGGGCGTTTTCACAGCGTCAAAGTTAAGCTTGATGTGTGTNGGGAAGCCCGCACCTCCAAGACCTGTCAGACCGCTTTCCCGAACCGCCGCGATAAGGGACTGCTTGTCGGTTATCTCGGGGACTGTTATGTCGGGACAGACCTCCTGCAAGCCGTCCGTTTCNATAACAGCCGCNTCGCATACAGCTCCGTTTGCAAGCAGGAACTGCTCAATATCCGTNACNGTTCCCGAAACGGAAGAATGAACAGGCGCGGACATGAACGCNTCCGTGTCGCCTATCTTCTGCCCAACAGTTACCTTGTCGCCCTTTTTGACAATACATTTGCAGGGCGCGCCCATGTGCTGGGACATGGGTATGACCACGCTTTGGGGCAGCGGGAAATCAGCNGTTTCACAATCACGGGTATTCTTGTTGTGGTGCAGCTTTATACCGTTAAGTTTGCTCATTTATAATCCTCCCTGTATAATATATATTAAAAATCTCNATATGTAATTTATTGTTTGCGTTCAATAAACCTCGGCGGAAACTTTTCACTTTCCTGCTTTATGATTTCGGCAAAACGCTCAAACGTCTTTTCNTTAAANGTCTGNCACTTAATTATAGTATCATTGTCCCTGTACGGCTCCATCCAAACTTCAGCCGTTACAAAAAAGTCATAATGTTCATATTTTTTCTTTTCAAGAGTAATTTTTATCAGCGGTTCTATAAATTTAACGGTTCTTTTGTTTTCNTTTGACGTAAGAAATTCACGCATGATTTTGGCAAGNCCCGCAAGCTCCGCCGCNGTAATACATGGGTGACNGAAATGAAAAACGCTTTGTTCCTNAACGGAATACTCAATATCTATTACAAGAAAATCGTCCCATTCCGAGCCGCCGTTTTCAGCCTCATAGCCGAGAGGTTCAAAAGTGAGCCTGTTTCTGTGTCCCAATGTTATCATAAACTATCACCTTTTATTTTTCGTAAGAAATAACTCTTTGAACGTGTGGTAAAGTTACTTTAAGCACGACCCCCGTAAAGATACCCGTGCCAACGGAAGCAAANNCAAGCACAGGCGCATATGCAAAGGTGTACACAGTACCGAGAATNACCGCCGCGGCNCAAAGCTGTCCCACCGAGTGGGCNATAGCNCCNAGTACGCTTATCAATATATATGAACAGCANGTGCGGCGGAATAACAANGCCGTCACAANGAACGCCGCCATGCTTCCGCAAANGGACATTATCCCTGCCGTAAGCCCTCGNGTGAAAAGCACCAGCATTGCCTTTAAAATAACAAGCGCCGCCGCCGAGGGAAGATTTACGCAAAGTATCGCCGCCATTATTACAATGTTGGACAGCCCCACTCTCATTCCCGCAGGCAGGAACGCCGACAGCAGNTTNTCAAGNGTGTTNAAAGCCCCNGCAAGAGCGAACANCAGTCCCATTAAAGCAGCATAACGAGCCGCGGACATATTTTTCGGTTTCATATTACGGCGTCCACATCGCTTTCNTTGGAACTTCCTTTTATTTCCACAACAATCTTATTGGGNACGCAAATTATAGCCTCGCCCCGTTTGGAAATTTTCCCCGTCCTNATGCAGGTCTTGTCGCCGCAGTTACTNTCCGTCACGGAGACAGCACCGTCCCCCGCAGTAAAAACCATGNCGGGGACTTGGGGGAAAACATATTCTCCCGAACTGCNCAACNGTATCTCGGCAANAACGNNNCCGTCNTGNGAGACAACGGCTGTCTCTCCNCCGCTTTCGGGGAGAAGCGCATAAAAGACAAATACCGCCGCGATNATAGATACTATTATAAAAACGTCCCGTAAGCGCAGGAGCTTTCTTTCNTTATTTTCCATTTTCTNCCCTATANNACNTTNTTTTAAGCATACTATTTTATTTTACAANACTTTGCGGNGATAGTCAATAGAAAATTAANAATTAATANTTAACAANGNGNAATGGAANAATTTCCCATNATGTNACAAGCTTAATGATAAATTGGCATAATATGTATTTTAGTAACTTTTTATTAATTACAAATTATTAATTAGTTCAAAAATATATTACAAATAGTATAATGAGTAAAAAATATTAACCGCCAAAAAATTTTTTTGAAAAAAATCAAAAAAAACCCTAAAGTTTTTTGGAAACCTGCCGATAAAAGATATAGAGGGATCTTTATCTAATGTCATAACTATGCCCGCACGCCAATGCGGAGCATAAAATTGAACCGAAAGGACGGGATTGCTTTTATGGAAATTAATAAATACGGTTCGGTAATGTCTGCCTATATGAAAAGCTCTTATGAGCCTGCAAGGCGGGGACGCGTCGGAGCTTCGGCCAAAAACACCGATAAGGCTGAATTTTCTTCCGTACCGAAGGACGGCGGAGTTTCTCAGGCTAAGGCTTCGGTAAAAAAAGAGCTCGAAAGCTTTGCTACCCCCAAGAGGATAGCTGCTCTCAAGACTATGATAGCCGACGGGTCTTACAATATTTCCGCCGAATGCGTTGCTTCTTCCATTATGGAAGGCTGAGCCTTTCGGTCATTCACAATATCGGAACATAACGGGGATAACCAATTATTATACGGTTTGTAATAATCTTGTATGATTATACGAAAGGAAAAAAGATATGCCCGATTACAAAGAAATCATTAGGTTTTTTGATGAGTATATTGCTCATTATAAAAGCTTCCTTAAGTTTGAATACGCCAAGGCTGACATGATAAACAAAGGCGCGGTGGCGCAGCTCAGCGACTCTCTTACAACGGAGCAGGCGCTTATCATGAAAACAAATACCCTTGAAACAAGGCGCATGAAGCTTGTGGAAGGCTGCGGAAACACATTTGAAGAGCTTATAAACGGCGCTCCCGAGGAGCACAGGGATAGGCTGAGAAGCCAGCACGAGGAGCTGTCAAAGATCATCTACAAGATAAAAGAGCTTAACGACTGTGCAGGCGAAATAGTTTCGGAAAGACTTAAAAGAATACAGCAGCGCACCGCGGAGCTGGACGTTTACGACGGCAAGGGCGCACTAAAGCGGGAACACGCGACAAAAGCCGCTATCTTCAGAAATGTATAAGATTTAGAAAGGATTGGTCATAAATGGCATCAAGTTTTATGGGTCTGTATGTTCAGCGCGACGCTCTTAATATTGCACAGAAATCGCTGGATATAGTAGGAAACAATATTTCAAACATTAAAACCGTTGGTTACACAAGGCAGAGAGTAGACGTTTGCTCGGTAGGCTATGCAAAGGGAACTCTCGGCTATAACAACTCTATAGAGCTTTCGGGAAGAGGCGCGGAGGCTGTAGGCGTTGCACAGCTCAGAGACAGGCTGTACGACCAGCACGTAAGGACCTACAGCGGCAACCTCTGCAACGCGGGCGCAAAAATGGACGCTCTCAGCAAGATAGAGGATATCTTCGACAGCATAGAGGCTGATACGAGAGATACCGACGGAAAGGATCTGGGCGTAAGCTTTTCTTCCCTCGTCAGCAAGCTGAAATCGGCTCTCAGCAGCTATTCCGTTGACAACGCCGACAGAAGCACAATGGCTAATACAACTCTCAACGCCGCAAAGAGCCTTATTGAATGCATAAACAAGTACTATAACGATATCGACAAGGTATCCGCGACCGTTGTCAGCGACACAAAAGCGACGGTAGACAGGATAAACGAGATATTTGAGGAATTGGGCGGCATAAACAAGGAGATCAAGAACGCCTATATCGCTATGGGATATATCACAAGCGATATGAACAACTATAAGGTACAGAACCAGTACGGTCCTCTCGAGCTTAAGGATCAGTTCCACGTCCTCCTTGACGAGCTTTCACAGTACGGCAACATTGACGTGCAGGAGGAAAACGACGGTACGTTTACAGTAAAGTTTGCGGGTAATATCGTTGTAAAAAACAAGTACTACGCTCAGATGGCTATGTCCGAGTTCAACCCTCGTCCCACAGAGCTTGGCTTTGTCCTTTCAAGCAACGACGATAACCTCGACCAGTTTATACCTAAAAAGGACGCTGCGGGCAACATTATCGACGCTTACGGATATGTTGATACCGAGGTGGATTACAGGATAAGAGGTCTTAAAAGTCAGGACGAATGGTATAAGCTCCACACGGCTGTAGGCACGGGCGGAGACGCGCAGGTGCTTCTCAGAAGCGATATGTACAAGGGCGAGCTTCTTGATATCACAGGCGGAAGAAGCGGCAGGGCTATCCCTCAGTACCTTGATTCCGGTTCGTTAAGAGGTCTTCTGGACGTTTATAACGGCAGAGGCACATTCGCTGAAGGCGACAGCGGAAATTATCCCGTGGTCGCAAAGCAGATCGAAGTCGCAAACAAGGCTCTTGCAGACCTTGCGGCTTTCAATCAGAATCCGGGCAGCTTCTCCTACGGCGAGGTAGAAAAGCTTAAGGACGACATTGAGAACGCTATCGGAGCAAAGATCACAAAGATAATTGAGCAGGACGGAAACGGCGATGACGTTGAAAAATATGTTGTAACAGTCAACAATGTTGAGATACTTTCCAAGGACGGCGACGTTAAAACTCTTGAACTGAAGGCAAAGGCAGGTCAGGATTATGCTACTATAATCGCCAAGGGCGCGGATACTACGGACGCGGACGGCAATATTGTCCCGGGCGAGGAAGAAACGTTAAGGACGATGTACAGCAACTCCTATCAGGGTATCGAATATTACAGAGACCTTCTCAACTCTTATGTAAATACCCTGACGGATCATTTCAACAACGCATACACAGGCTTTGACGTTAAGGTAGATACCGCCGATTACATAAACAGCTACGCAATGCAGCTTGCCGAATACAGCAAAAATCCGCTGGAGTCAGACCTTACAAGGGACGACGTCGCAAAGATTATTAAAAGACTTAAAATGGTTGACGGCGTGACCGTTACTCCGGATACGGCGGACGGCGTAGAAACTTACACGGTAGAGTACAAGGGTACAGAAGTAGCTTCCCCCGACGGCACGTTCACCAAGATAGACAAGGAAGCGCTTCCCGAAGATGAACAGACCACTATCCTCAAAGACTTTGACTATGAGCTTCTTACATATGACAAGAATTTCTTCAGAAATGCCGCTGAAAACGTAAGAATAAGCGACGACTGGCTCAACAGACCCGAGATCATTGCAGACCCTACAAACGACAATGAATATGAGGAACTGCTGAATGTACAGATAAACAAGCTTCTCGGAATTTTCGGAACAGACCTTACGATCTATGCCGATTATGACAACGACGGAAATTACGATCATACAGTAAAGACAGAGCACGCTCCCGAGGAATTCGTGGATTTCATATGCCAGGATCTCGGTCACAGGGTATCCTTGGAGGAAACAATATACGAGACAACGGATATCAATCTGACGCAGTATGAATACCTCAGAAGCGGCGTTATGGACGTTTCAATGGAAGAAGAGGGCGTTGATATGCTGAACTTCCAGAAATGGTACAGCGCAATTTCAAGAATGGTGTCCGCTATGGACGAACTTCTTGACAGGCTTATCAACCATACCGGCATAGTCGGCTTGAATTAATAAATAATTTTGGAACGTTATAAATAAAAAGCAAGAAAGGAATGATCACCAATGATGATGAGAATTACCGATAAGATATCAAACGGAACTTTTCTCACCAACAATACCCGTCTTCGCAGCAATCTGCTCGGAAGCTATACAAGGATCATGACCCAGCGCCGCTTCAACCGTGTTTCGGAGGACAGCATAAACGGCGCAAAGGCAATGATAATCCGCCGCGACCTCAGAGACCTTGATATTTACGACAGCAATTTAAGCTCCGCAAAGCAGCTTTTCACCGAGGCGGAAAGCAATCTTACCGATATCGCCAGCAAGAATTATATTTCCGTTAAGGAAATACTTGTCGCCTCGTCAACAGGCTCTTATTCCCAGATGGAATTGGACAGCTATGCTACAGCGCTTGACCAGATCGCTGAACAAATGGTCAGCACCATGAATGCCGATTTCAGCGACAGGCAGATATTCGGCGGAACAAACAACAGCTCTCCTCCGTTTGCTATAGGAAGATACTGTATTACCAACGAGGGCGGCGAGGTAGTTTATCCCCCGTACTACTATGACTACTATGTGGGAGCTGACGCTACCCAGAAGCAGGTGGATCAGGCAAACGCCGATATCGCAAAGCTTGCCCAGTACAATATAGACGGCGTTGAGAATATGAACAAAGACGAGCTCGGCAAAGAGGTCGCCGCAATAAGAGAAAATCTCAAAAAGCTTAATTTGGAGCTTACATTGAACGAGGATAACCAGTACATGGTAACCGCTGTTGCGGACAACGGCAAGGGCGATAAAATTGAAATTCTCAATTATCAGGGAGAATTCAAGGAAGTAAGCTGCGACATAAACACAACACAGGACGGAGAAACAACAGTAGGTATTTCCGTTGACGGCGTTGAAATAACTCCCAAGGGCAATCCGCCTAAGGAAAACGAAGTTAAGTCTCATTTTGAAATGGCTGACATTCCCCGTTCGGTAACATACAACGGTATCCCCGTTGACTTTGATGTTATGCACAGGATGACCGACGCGAACGGAAATAAATTCGATATCCAGATAGGTGAAAAGTTCACGATCAAAGCATTGAACGATGATTTCACATGGGGCGAGGAAAAGGAGATCGCGCCCAACGTTGAAGCGGCTGTCAAGGGAAGAGACAATTCGCTTATCTTCCCCGGCTCCGAGCCTATTTATATCGACATCGGCATAGGCATTAAATACGATAAGGACAATGATTATAAGGTAGACCCCCAGACAGCTATGGATATTTCACTTAACGGAGCTTCCGTTACAGGCAGCGGTCTTGACAGCGAGGGCTACAGCAAGAACCTTATGCAGCTTGTTCTCGACGCCGCAAGAGCTTTGAAGAAAGGCGACCAGTCCACGGTAAACGCTATCATAGACAAGGCTGATATATCTAACAACAACGTCCTGACAGCTATCACAACTCTCGGCTCAAGGCAGAACAGCATTGAGTTCTATGTAAACAGGAACGATGATTCCAGATACAATTTGAGAGAACGTCAGAACATTGTTGAGGGAACTGATATGGAGACCGAGATAAGCTATTGGGAAAGCCTTATGGCGGCTTATGAAGCTTCCCTCAAGGTAGGCACACAGGTCATTCCGAATTCTATTTTCAACTACATATAAGCAAATTAAATTCTAAAACAGCTTATGGCTTGGCATAAAACGGTTCTTTCAGCCGTCAACAAATGAACGAAAGGAGAAAGCCACCCTGCGGCGCGCAGTGAAGCCTTACGGGGGCGGATTACTGATATGGAGCAATTGTTAAGTTATAAACATATTCCAATTAAGGTTGAGGTAAAGGTTCAGCGGGCAGAGCTGAGGCCTGTAGAGGACAGCGGTAAAACATCTGCTGCACCCTCCGTAAAGGTATCTTCAAAGCAGGGGGGAGGACTTCGTTTACAGGCTGAGCCTTACAGGGTAGACCTTTCCGACGCAAGAAACTACGATACCTATATCCCGTCAACAGGTACGGAAAACGGTATCACGCTTACTTACGAGGCTGTGGCAAAGCTTGCCGACGGCACACAAAAAAGCGGAGAGGCAAGCGGCGTTCAGCATAAAAAGCCTTCAAGCGTCGAAGCGGCGTTAAAGGCTCTGCCGAAAAGCCGAAGCAAGGCTGTAAGCTATAACAACGGCACGCTGAGCATCAACTATCAGATGAATCTGCCGTCCCCCACCGTCGAAACAACAGCGGCAGCCGCAAGCGACCCTGTTGAGGCGATACAGTTTACCGAGTTTGAATTTGTTCCGGGCAGCATAGAGTTTATAATCACTCAAATGCCCGAGCTTGACATCGAGTATCTTGGCGACCCGATATACTTCCCCAGAAGCGCCGACCCCAATTATGAACCGCCTCTTGACATTTTTGCGTGATTTCGCGTAATAAGAAAATAAGAGAGGAATTTGTATGACTATAAATACAAGAGATTTCGGCGAACAGGAAATTGCCGAGGATAAGATAATCAATTTTCCCAACGGCATATATGCCTTTGAGGATCAGCACAGGTTCGTAATGCTTTCTCCATTGGGTAACGACGTTTTTCCTGCGTGGCTGCAAAGTCTTGACAACGAAAATCTTTGCTTTATAGTGTTCGACCCCGAACAGCTGGTAAAGGATTATTCCGTCACAGCGGACGAGGAAAGCGCAGCGGCGATTGAAAAGAACCGCAAAACAAGCATAAGATACCTTAGTCTTGCCGTAGTGCCCGAGGAGTACAAAAACACAACGGTGAACCTTAAAAGTCCGATAATGATAAACGCCGATAAAATGCTTGCGGCGCAGGTCATAGCGTCGGAGGATTACCCCATAAAGTTCCCTATCTTTAAGAAGGAGGGAGCGTAATGCTGGTTATAACCCGTAAAAACGGCGAGGGCTTCCTTATAGGCGAGAACGTCAGGGTAACGGTGGTCGAAACTGCCAAGGACCGCGTTAAGATCGGCATTGACGCTCCGTCTGATGTCAAGATCATAAGGAACGAGCTTTTCGATACCGAAAGGTTTAATATTCAGGCAGCTCTGCACAAGTCCGCCGCGGATCTGCTGTCAATAATAAAAAATCAGGAATAAAATTGCTATTTTGAATTACAGAAAGGATGATTTGTATGTCGTCAACAATAGGCAGAAACAGATTTGCAGGCTTGGTCTCGGGTCTTGATACGGAATCTCTCGTTAAGGCTATGACTGCAAACACAAAAAACCGCATCAATTCCCAGAAGCAGAAGCTCCAGTCCCTTACATGGAAGCAGGAAAGCTACAGAGACGTTATCTCCAAAATATCAAGCTTTAAGGATAAGTACCTCGATATTCTGAGCAGCACCTCTATCAAGGCTAACGCCGTATTGAAAAAATACAGCGCAACATCTTCCAACGAAAAGGTAGTTACCGCAACTGCCGCCTCGGGCGCAACTCCCGCAAAATATACTGTCAAAGAGGCTCATGCCGCTAAAAGCGCGTCTATTTCTTCCACAGGTTCAATTTCAACAGGCGAGGTAAAGCTCGACTTCTCAAACGCTGTTTCGGGCAGAAGCTACACCGTTGCAATGGAGCTTGACGGAGTTAAGAAGGACGTTACCTTTAAGGCGGGAACAAACGTTGAGCAGTCAAAGCAGAATTTCCTTGCAGCAGCAAACGCGGTATTTGCAGAGGTAAAGGGCAGCGGCAAGCAGTTTGAATTTACAGACGGCACAAGCAATCTTAAATTCAACGGCAACGACGGTATTTTCCACACATTCAGCGTAGGCTACAACTCGGCAGGCGTTGGTCTTACAAATACCACCTCCAACCAGATATATACAAGCACCGCTATCGACAAGGTCGGCTTCAAGCAGGCTTTGCAGGAAACCGATGACGGCAAGTACGCTTTCAACATCAACGGCGTTGATTTTGAGTTTGAAAAGGATACAACCATTTCCAATATCGTCAGCACCATAAACAACTCAAAGGCTGGCGTAAAGCTTTCTTTCAGCAACGTTTCGCAGGGCTTTACACTTGAATCCACATCAACGGGCGACGCTGCCGAGATAAATATGTATCAGACAAAGGGCAACCTGCTGAACGCAATGTTCAACCTTGACAGCGACAAGCTCAAGCCCACAAGCGCTGACACTGCTTCTCTTACATATATCGGAAACGTCGAGGCTTCCGGCAGACTCAGCTCAGTCGTTACAAGCAAGTTTGAGGAAGAGTTCACAGGCGCGGACGGCACTTTCACAGTGGGCGTAAAGGTAACCGACGAGGACGGAAACTCAAGAACCGTTACTCTTGATATCGGCAAGCACCTCAAGAACTACACCGCAGGCGCGGACGAGGGCGGCTACACCGACGCTGTTGTTGAAGTTGCTATAAATGAAGCGTTTTACTCGGCGTATGGTTCAATAAACGGCACAGGCGCTGACGAGGGAATTTTCAAGTATGAAAACGGCGTTCTCACAATCGACAGCCCCGACCGTACAATTGAATTTGACAACGGCTTTACAACGGGCGACAAAGCTTTGACAAACGCAAAGGAAATCCCCGCTACACCTGCGTATATCCCCGTTAAGGACGCAAATGTAATGACCTTTGAGAACGAAAACGGCGAGGAGATAATTGTTTCGTCCGCAATTGATCTCAACCTCCAGGATCTCATTGACGCTAAGATAATCAGCCTCCCCGCCGACGGAATGGTTTTGGCTGCGGGAAATTTCACCGCTAAGGACGACGCTGCCAAGGCTTTCTTCAACAAGTTATTCGGCAAGGAAACCGTTTCGGGAGCAGCGAACAACGATATTATGACAGCAAGAGGCTCAAACAGCGTAATTGAAGTAAGCACCGACGGCGAGAATTTTACAAAGTATTCAAGCGCAACAAACCTCTTTACATTTGACGGCACAACGATAAACCTTACAAACGCAAAGGATTTCGTAGCCGAGTCCGAGGATGATTATATCACCGTTGAGACCGCTAAGGACAACAGCGGCATCAAGGAAGTGATCACAAACTTTGTTAATGATTACAACACACTTATTGAAGAGCTTTATAAAATAACTTCCACCTCACGTCCAAAGTCAAGCGGCTCTTATTACGACCCGCTTACCGAGGAGCAGGAAGAGGAGATGTCCGACAAGGAGATCGAGAAGTGGAACGAGAACGCCAAGGAAGGCTTGCTGTACCGTGACGGCAACGTTCTGAAATTCCTCTCGGAGATCAGAGGCGCAATGCTTACAAGAGTAGACGACATGGGTCTTAACGATCTCGGCATATCAGGCAAGACTTGGTTGGTTGACGGCAAGATCTCATTGGATCAGATGAACGGTCAGCTTGCAATAGATGAAAGCAAGCTTGACAGTATGCTGGAGGCTTACGGCGATCAGATCGCAAACTTGTTCACAGGCAAGGACGGTCTTGCTGCAAAGCTTGAAAATGTTATCGACAAGGCTATCTCCACAAGCAAATTAAAAACAACAGACGCTTCAGGCAACAGAGTCACCAAGGGTTACGGATACCTTTCACAGCTGGCAGGTGTTGAGGGTACAAGAACCGAAAAGGACAACATGATCTACAAGCAGATGGAATACATCAATAAGGTTATTGAAAGACTTAATACCAAGTATGAAAACGAGCAGGAGCGTTATTGGAGCAAGTATACAAGGCTTGAAACAATGATGTCCAAGATGCAGTCCACAATGTCATACTTTGAGCAGTAACAGCAGGACGCAGTAATTGAGCAGGACTTAAATTACTAAATAAAAACGAAGCAGAGGTTGGAATTATAGCTTCTGACCTCCGGCTTCTAATTTCTAGCTTTCTAGCAGAGGAGGACCGTCATAATGCAGCAAAATCCTTACCAAAAATTTATGCAGCAATCAGTAACGACAATGACCCCCGGACAATTGGTGGTTGCGCTTTATGACAAGGCAATAACAGAGCTTAACAAAGCGGTGTATTTCATTGAGGAGGAGCCAAGCATACCAAAAGCGCACAACGCCATAACAAGGGTTGCGGACATTGTTGATACGCTTGACGCGCACCTCAAGGAGAAATATGAAATTTCCAAGACCCTTGCTGATATGTATCAGTATTTCCGTGAAACTCTTATAAGAGCAAACGTGAAAAAGGACGCAAATCTTCTCAAAGAGCTGATACCGTTTTTCACAGAGATAAGGAACGCTTTTGCCGAGGCTTCAAAAGGCTTTTAGCAGGTCACGGCGGAGAATGTCCCGCACTGCAATGCAGGATACAGCTTGACTTAATTTTGCTAAGCTGCAAGGGCGGCAGGAAGCTTCCGATTTCCGACTTTTAATATGGGCAAAATTCTAATCTCTATTTTCTAAAAGGAGTGCTCCATTATGAATAAACCATTGATCGGACTTGTCGACCGTAAGATACAGGAAATGGAGAGGTACAAGGAAATTACAAATCAAATGGTATACGAGGACATAGACGGCGTAGAGGAGCTTATGTTTGAGTGCCAGAAGATCATTACGGTAATGGACGGTATCTCGTTAGACATAAAGCAGTATATCAACGAGCAGTCCGTGGAGCGCAAGGAAAAGCTTGAAAGGCTTATGAATTTTGAGGATATCGGAGTACTGAACGGAGAACTTCTGGAGCTTCAGGAAAAGATCAAGCGCACCAACGAGCTGCGTTTGCAGATCATTGAAAGCAATAAAGCCGCATACAATCATCTTGCCGAAATGCAGGAGGAGATCAAAGAAAAGCTGGAAGAATCCGCAAAGGGCAAGCAGGTGATCAACTATTTCTCCGGTACGAATACAAACGTGAATAAGGGGAAAAAGCTGAATATATCGAATTAATTTGTATAATAATACCATTAAACTCCATCGGACGGAAATGTCCGGCGGAGTTGTATGCGTCTGTAGCTCAGTTGGATAGAGCGTCAGACTCCGACTCTGAAGGTCGCAGGTTCGACTCCTGTCAGGCGCGCCACGTATTTAAGCCGTTTGAAGCAGTTCAGACGGCAATTTATTTTGTCCGATTTTCCCAAATTGACAACAGATTGACAACAACTTCGAGAAAAATATAAAAATCAAGGCTCTTTTCCATACTCGAGAAAGAGCCTTTAATTATTATCCAACATCTTCTTTTTTATCCTCCCTGCGTGGAGCAGGTTTGTTTCTGAACATGAAGTCACCGATTATATTTGAATTTCGTGAGCGGCTTTCCTCTAACGCATGAGCATAGACCTTTTCGGTGGTTTGCGGACTCGTATGTCCTAAGTATTTTGCAACTGAAGCAGGATCAACACCGCCGAATATGAGCGCACTTGCCGCACTGTGCCGCAGGGCGTGTGGATTGATGTGTGCAAGACCGTTCTTGTCGCATATGATCTTCAGCCACTTGTTAGCCGTATCGGGCGCATGGGGATAGCCTATGTTCTTTGATTGGAAAAACAGAAAATCAGCCGTAAAATCTCTTTGCTTGCCGCTGCCGTCCATTATGCTTACGCTTTGAGGG
>JAAVHM010000097.1 GCA_014799675.1 Ruminococcus sp.
AGACCACATCATTGGAATAATCTGCGTCAAGGATCTGCTTTGCTTTGTGGGTTCGGAGGCTGCGGAAAGCGCCGAGGCGGCAAGCTTTGTGCGGGACATAATCTATCTTCCCGAGTCCGTACCCTGCGGAGAGGCTTTCAAGCGTCTTACGGAGGGGAAAATGCAGATGGCTGCGGTCATTGACGAATACGGCGGAACTGCGGGGATCGTCACAATGGAGGATATTGTTGAGACCATTGTGGGAAATATTCAGGACGAATACGACGACGAGGAAGAGGCGATCGTTAAAATATCGGAGGAGACCTACACCATTGCGGGTACGGCAGACCCCGAGGAGGTTTTTGAAAAGCTGGGCATACCGCTTCCCGAAATATCGGAGGACAGCGGCGAGGAGGCTGAGGACAGACCCTTTGACGATCTTGACGATTTCGATACCATGAGTGGCTTTATTGTGGAGCTTCTCGGGCGTATCCCCGAGGAAAACGAGAACCCCTCGGTGGAATACGGCAGCTGGGCTTTTACCGTGCTTGTCACGGAGGATAAATGTATATCAAAAATCAAAGCGACTTTAATGAGTACAAGTGATGAAAAAAACAATGAAAAAGGAGAGCAATCAAAATGAAGAAAAAACTAAGCTTTGTCCTTGCTTTTCTTATGGCGGCTTCCATTATGGCAGGCTGTAAGAAAACGGAGGAAAATACCGACGGACTTCCCGACCTGACCACGCCGGCGGTGTCTCTTACACAGATGTCCACAACGGCTTCCGAGGAGACCACTACGACCACCGAGACAACGACTGAAGAGACCACAACGGAGGAGACCGAGGAAAGCGAGACGGAGACTACTACAGGCTCTGAGACTACCTCCGCGACTACGGCTACCGCGGCTTCCGCAACTGCCGCCGCAAAGGAATGGAACGAGACCGAGATCAGCGAGACGCTGTACATAAAGACCTCCTGCTACTCCAGAACAAAGGCTATCGTTGGCTCTGATTCCGTTAAGAAATATTCTGTCGGAACAAGGATAGAGGTCGTTGCCGCTACAGACACAGGCTACTACAAGCTTGCGGACGGCACGTTCATTCACTCCGATTATGTTACTGACGAAGCTCCCTCTGCCACAACCACCAAGAAGCCTACAACAACAAAGGTTACAGAGGACGACGGTCTTATTATTGAAGATCCCGACACGACAACAAAGAAGCCCTCTTCGGGAACTGCTTCAATAGACGGCAAGCACCCCAAGAGCTTCAAGGACAGATATCCTTATCAGCAGCTTTCAAGCAAGGAAAAGGAGCTTTATCAGGTAATTGTTGAGGCGGCTTACGAATTCAACGACATGGTAAGTATGCCCCAGGGTCTTGACAGCGATCAGATATACAGAGTTTACAGTATGGTATACGACAACGAGCCGCAGCTTTTCTGGCTTTCAAGGTCTATGCCTACAGCTCTCGGCGGTTCGCTCCTTATGGACTACTCTCACACAAAGAGCGAGTGTGAAAGCTATCAGGCTGTTATCGACAAGAACAGAAAAGAGATCATGAAGTCGGTAAACGGCTACTCCAGCACTATAAGCAAGCTTAAGGTAATTTACGACTGGATAGTACTCAACAACACCTGTGACGTAACGGCAGGCGGCGACGGAAGCACTATCATCAACGGTATCGGCGGATACGGCGTTATCCAGTGTCAGGGCTATGCGAAGTCGTTCCTTTACCTCTGCGACTATGCGGGTATCGAATGCATGACTGTTCCCGGAATAAACGGTACTTCCGACGAAAGACCTTCTCACGCATGGAACATCGTTTACTGCGACAACGGTTACTATATCATCGACTCAACATGGGGCGACCCGATAACAAGCTACGGCAACAAGAATTACCTCAGATACACATTTTTCCTTACAAACGACGAGCTGACAACAGGCACTCACCTTAACAAGGCGACCATGACAAGAAACAACGGAACTGTTGTCAAGATCTACGATCCCCCCGCTTGTACAAAGACCTCCTGCTACTACTTCAAGGCGTATAATAAGGAGTACAGCGATTTCAAGACGGCAAAGCAGGCTATTCTTGACGATATCGCTAAGGCTGTAAAGGAAAAGAGAAATGTTGTTGAGATCAGAGTTACAAGCCACGACCTCTGGGAGCAGCTTTTCACTACCGACATAGCTGTTGAATTCCAGAAGTATGCGAAGGAGCAGAGCAGCAGCGTTTCAAAGATAAACAGACAGCGCGCGATAACAGAGGGTTCGCTTGTTGTTCAGTACGATATCGTATATAATTAATGTATAAAATTTCACGCAGGGGTAGGTCACGGCTTTGATTTATCCCTGCTGTGCTTATCTTAAATCAAAAATGGTAATTTATCCTAATTCACTCCCAATGTGCAGACAAAAAATTCTGCACAAAAACCATATAAAAAAGTTAAAACTTTTCAAGTTTTTGTTTGAATTTTTTGTACACATTTAGGTCGTGAATTAGTATTATTCTATCACGGAAGGAATTGTTTTAAAATGAAAAAGAAGTTTTTAAGCGTGCTTGCTTTTATCATGGCTATTTCAATGATGGCGGCAGGCTGTTCTGACAATAAAGACCCTGAGACTGCGGACGGTTCTGAAACGTCCATAAAGGTCATTAACAACAACGCCGAGACCGACCTTGACGGCAACACGGGCGTTACGTCCGCAACTACAACCGCTGTAACAGAGGAAATGGTAACTCTTACCGACGCCGAAGGAAACGCGGTTACAGGCGTTGACGGAAACGCTATTACAGTCCCCGCGGTCACAACGGCAGTAAGCACGGGAACATTGAGCGATGAGGAGATAGAGGCGGCTATGACAAGCCAGACCACCGAAGCTAACCTCAATATTACAAGAACAGATACCGAGAGATACGGTTACTCCACTCTTACGGCAGAGGAAAAGAAGCTTTACGACGATATCGTAAACGGCATTGAGGGTCTGAAGTACAAGATATGCGAAGAGGACGCTTACTCTATCGAGGAATGGACTAAGATATACGGTATGGTTTATAATCAGGAGCCGAGACTTTTCTATATGAACTCAAGGGTAAAGGTGGGCAAGCTTTTCTACACGACGAAAAGCCCCGACGCTATCCACGAGATGCAGACGGCTATCGACGCTGTTGCGGACAAGCTTATCAGCGAGGCGGCGGGAAAATCCTCCACTTTTGAAAAGCTTAAGGTTTTCCACGATTATCTTGTTCTTAATTCTTCCTTTGAATTCTCCGAGGGAGACCAGAGCTACAACGCAAGCATTTACAACGCTTTCGGCAGCGGCGAGGCGCAGGGCAACATTCAGTGCAACGGTTACGCAAAGGCTATGCAGTATCTCTGCGACAAGGCGGGTATTGTGAGCATGGTAGTTACCGGCGAGACCGACGCGGGAGCTTCCCACGCGTGGAACGTTGTGGACGTTGACGGCAAGTGGTACAACCTTGACTGCACATGGGACGACCCACTTATGGATCCTCCCAACTACAAGAATATAAGATACAATTATTTCCTTGTCCCCGACAAGTGGATACACAATATCACTCATATGCACGTTAATCAGCAGAAGCTTTCAAGCGGAAAGTACATTACATACTTTACGCCTCCCGCCTGCACGGAGACTGCACAGAACTATTTTATAAAGAGTGGCTATGTTTACAACGATTTCGCTTCCGCGGAGACGGCTATAAAGGCGGAGATCAAAAAGGCGGCGGAGAACAAGTCCCGTTCGGCTCACATCATGGTGGGTTCAAAGGACGTTTACGACCAGATCTATGCAAAGGGTACGGAGTATCAGAAGTACGCAAGAGAATTTTCCGGCGTAAGAGGCATCAACAATGCGGCTTGCAGCGAGGAAATGCTGCTTATCGAGTTTGACGTTCTGTACAATTGATTTTTAAGGTATGAAAAAGATCGGTAAATTGAATTTGTACGGCAGAGTCATTTCCGCGGTTTTATGCGCGGCGGTCTCGGTATCGCTCTGCGGCTGCCGTAAAATTTCGGAAGAACCTGTTGAGGGGACGACGGACAGCGTTGTTATTTCCCCGGAAATAACGGAGGGGGAGTTTGTTTCTCCCGTTTACGAAAGTCTCACCGACGAGGAAAAACAGCTTTACGACAAGATACGGGAGGCTGTGGAAAATTTTGACGAGTCAGTAAGCTTTGATACGCCAGTGCCGAGAGACACGGTGCGGAAGATATACCGTCTTGTTTACGCGCAGGAGAGACAGCTTTTCTGGTTCAGCAACGTTTTTTACGCTCCCGAAAAGGAGATAAGCGTGTACACCCTGAGCTATCTTTTCACAAAGGACGCGGCGAACGTTATGCGGGCGGAGCTTGACCTTGCGGCTTCGGATATAATAAACGGACTGCCGAAGGACGCGGACGTTTTTGACAAGCTTGTGTACTTCCACGACAAGATAGTTACGGGCTGTGAATTTTCCCAGACAAGCGTGAACAGCAGCTCCGCCTACGGCGTGCTTGTAGACGGCGCGGGACAGTGCGAGGGATATGCGGCGGCTATGGCGTTTTTGTGCAGTGAAGCGGGTATCCCAAATTATATGGTGACCGGCTTTGACGCTGACGGAGCTACTCACGCATGGAACAAGGTAGTCCTTGACGGTGAATGGTACAATGTTGACTGCACTTGGGACGACCCTATTTTAAAGCGGGATCAAAAGGATTTTGTGCGGCACGACTATATGCTTGTGACGGACGCGGAGATAGAGGGCATTACTCATTTTATCAACGAGGAGCTTTACAGCGGTATTCCTGCCTGTACGGCTGCGGCGGGGAATTACTTTGAGAAAAAGGGTATTGTTTACGGCACTGCCGCCGAGGCTGTGGAGGCTATGCGGGAGCAGGTCAAGTCTGCGGGTCTTGCGGGAAAGCGCGAGACTGAGCTGCGGCTTTCGGACGAAAACGAATACTTTGCCGCCCTTGCAAGGCTTATTGACAACGGCGAGATGAAGGATATAATCGAGGACATAAACGGAGAATACGGGACAAAAATAAGCTCCGTCTACAGGCACAACAACGATAAGCTTCACATAATACATCTTTCCCTGATATACGAACAGGACAAGCAAGGCTGAGCAAAGCTGAACTCTGTTCAGCAGGACCCATTGTCACCCCCAATGTTAAATACGTGATATTTTTACTTTGTAAAAGCCCCCTCAAAGGGGGCGGGGATATTATTGGGGGAAAAGTTTGTTAAGGTACTGGGGAGTAAAATTTTTATTTTATATTCTCTGTTTTAATTTTTTTAAAGGAGCAAATTCCGTTTTATGAACAGGTTTAAAAAAGGCTTTTTGAGGTTCGGGGCGGCGGCGCTGTCCGCATTGATGCTTTCGTCATGCGACACTCATACTGCGGAGTGGGACGATGACCTGCCCGTTCCCGTGACTACCTCCGCTTCGCCTACGGTGATAATTGTGACCGAGGAAAGCACCACTACCGAGGAGATAACTCTCCCCACAAGGGAAATCACCTCGCGGACGGCGGCTACTTCGGAGACGCCGGAGCTTGCCACAACGACAAATCCGCCTACGGACCCTGTAGACGGCACAACGGCGGTCTCAACGATACCGGGCGTACCGAGAGTGCCTCTTTCGGAGTTCACTTC
This sequence comes from Ruminococcus sp., assembly GCA_014799675.1. Classification (GTDB taxonomy): domain Bacteria; phylum Bacillota; class Clostridia; order Oscillospirales; family Ruminococcaceae; genus RGIG8773. Next base: position 5,644 of record JAAVHM010000097.1, read on the forward strand.
AACGACCCCCTCGCTCACAGAGTCGGATACGTCCTCAATGACCGAGCCTCCCATAAGCTTTTCCTCTGTTTATGACAGCGGGACGGCTTCTCTTACCGAGGATACTGTTCATGTGGTGACAACTCTCCCCGACGTTACAGACCCGTTTGCTCCATACACGGCGAGGGAAGAGATAGTACGTCCATACAGCTATAAGATGCTGAACAACGATAAGTACACTTATATTTACGACGCCCTTGTGACCGCTATAGACAGGCGCAGGACGGACATAACTTTTTCCGACGTTATGGGAATTACTGCGGACGATTATCTTGCGGTGTATCAGCAGATATACAACGATGAGATAAATATGTTCTTTATAGACCCGAAAATACAGTATGCCATACAGTCCTCCACAAAAACGGTGGCTTCGGCGGTGATAATCTACAAGCACGGCGGCGCGGAGATATCCCGCATGGAGGAAGCTATCGACGAGGAGGTAAACAGAGTCCTGGACGGCATTGCTCCGAATATGTCCCAGTATGATATAGTAAAGTATTTCCATGATTACATTTGCGAAAATGTCGTTTACGACGACGAGGCGGAAAACTGCAACAATATTTACGGCGCGTTCGTGAACAAGAGAGCCTTGTGTCAGGGCATGGCAAAGGCGTTCTCGTATCTCTGCGGAAAGGTTGGTATCGAGACCCTTACTGTAACGGGAGACGCTGACGGTATCGCCCATATGTGGAACATGGTAAAGTTAGGCGGGGAGTGGTATCACATAGACCCTACCTATGATAACGCTGAGTCGCCTACTTACGGAAGATATGTGAGGTATGACTATTTCTGTCTTGACGACGATACTATGCGTTCAAAGCGCAATATTTACGAACAGGAGTACGAATATCCGAGAGCAGGTTCGTCAAGGTGCAATTATTATTCAAGGAACGGACTTGTGGGAAACGACTGGGATTCGGTAAGAGATATACTTACGGATCAGGTCGTGAAGTCCGCGGAGGAAAAAAAGGTCATTGCACAGGTAAAATGCTCTGACAAGGCGGTCTATGACGAGGCTATGGACAAGCTTTTCGGGCTTTCGGAAAAGCAGGCTATAAACGTTATGAACGACGCTCTTACAATGTCGGACAACAAGTTCAGGACGGATAATATTTCTTACGCATACGACGAGGGTACGCATATAATAACTTTGTATCTGGATTATACGAATTAAAATAATGTCTTTAGACAAACTCATTTCGGCATTGCTGCAGCATCAGATTAATTTTTCCCGCGGTTTTGATTTGATGTTATACTAAACACCAATTAAAAAGCGTATAAAAAATCTTTGCAAAAATTTGCATATATGATTTTTGTGCAGATTTTTTATCTGCACTTTTATTGGTGTTTAGTATTAGGATAAGGTGGTGGAAATTTGAAGAATATGTCAGTTTGCCGCAAAAGCTTATCGGCGGTGGTTTTGTCAGCGTTTTTGCTTGCAATCAGCGGCTGTCGGAGCAGCAAGCCCGACAACGTTATTCATGTTTATTCAAACGGCACTTCCGCTGTTGTGGCGGGAGAGCAGGAGGTATATTCCACATCGGACAATGCCGAATTTTATGTCCCCGAGGGCATGAAAACTGATTATTACAGCTTGACGGCGCTTACAGACGCGGAAAAGGAAGTTTACGAAGCTGCTTTGAATGACATTGGAAATCTCAGGACGATAGTGCCGCTGGAGGTGGACTCCTCGGTGCTTCAGAAGGTGCTGGATATTATGAGATTTGAGCAGCTTGCTTATTTTCATGTTTCCGACCGCGGGATCGATTTCAACAAAGAAACGCAGCAGTTTGAGATCAAGTATGGATACCGCTTTACCGCGGACGAGATAAGCAGTATGAACATTGCCTCCGAGAGGGCGGCAAGAGAGATAATGGAAAATATAACTCCGAATATGGACGATTACGACAAGCTGAAATATATTCACGACTATCTTGTGCTGAACTGCGAGAACGACACGGAAAGTCCCTACAGCGACACGATATACGGCGCGCTGGTGCAGAAAAAGGCGCTGTGCGAGGGATATGCAAAGGCGTTTTCTTATCTTTGCAACTTGGCGGGAATTGAGAATACGATAGTTACGGGAGAGACAACTGTCCCCCATATGTGGAATATGGTGAAGCTGGGGGGCAACTGGTATCATGTTGACGTTACGTGGGACAATCCCGATGACGCTCTCCACAAGGAATATCCCGACGTGATACTTTATCAGTATTTTATGGTGACGGATTCGGTAATAGAAAACAATCGCACTATACGGAATATCCCGGCAGAGCCGCCGAAAGCAAACGGCAGGAACGAGAATTATTTCGTCAGAGAGGGGACGGATATAAACAGCGAAAGCGAATTCCTTACGGTGTCCCAGAACGCCGTGCTGAACGCGGTGAGAAACCGTGAGCAGAGCGCAATGGTGAAGTTTGCTTCAAACGATATGTATATATCGGTAACGTCCCAGCTTGAAAGAGACCTTGCAAACGGCTCTTCCGCGTTTGAGCCGATAATACGGCGGGCGCAGTCGGATTACGGTATAAATATAAAGCTTAGCTGTACGGATTATTACGAGCAGTACAGGATACTGACGTATATTATCGAGTATGTATAATATGCGTCAATGTGTTGAAAAAATAAAAATAAGATGATATTTTACGGAAACAGTAGAAAAATTTGCATTTTTGCGGTATACTGTTAATACTAATCAACAATTAAAAAGTGTATAAAAAATCAAGCGAAAATTTGCATATATGATTTTTGCGCAGATTTTTTATCTGCACTTTTAATTGGTGATTAGGATACGAGGACAAAACGACCCTGAGGGAAGCGGGAAAAATGGATAATGCCTACAAGCTCAAAAAAGAATATTCAGCGTCGGGAGTGCCTACGGTCATTGCCGATGAGGAACTGAAAATTCTGTGGAAAAACAATGCGGGCGGTTCTGTTCCGGACCTTGGGGAAAGCGCGGACTTTATCTTCGACGGCGGCATACCTGTCACGGGACTTGTCACAAGGGAAATAAACGGAGAGATATACACCTTCAACGTTATAAAAACCGATGAGACCGCGGACGGGAAGTCCTGCTATATAATCGAGCTTGTTTCCTCCAGAGGACTTGGCGGTATCGTTTCTTCGGAGGCTGTGAGAGGATATATAGGTTATATATGTTCTAAGATAAGGACTGCCGCGGGAGATATAATTTCCGTTACGGACAGGCTTTTTGACGATATTTCGGCAGGGTATCTCGGCGCAGTACGCGCCGCGGAGGGCTTCGACCGAATTTATGAGACCGCCGCTATGCTGGAAAGGGAGATAATTTATCCCGACAGGATTTACTCTCTTGTCGAACCCGAAAGACCTGACGATATTATAATCCTTGACAGGGAAATGACGGCTGTGGCGGCTGGGATAAAAATATATCTGACTGACAGAAATGATGACAGTTCTGTGAGCAGTCCCGAGGACAGCTCTGCGGGAACGGTGAGAATAAGCGAGGATTACGACAGGGACATATTTTTCCGAATGAATGCGGACTCCTTTGAAACAGCGGTTGCTTCCATGACGGCGGAATGCTGCGGCGCGGAAAAACATCTTGGCTGCTGCCGTGACTGCGTTCCCGAAAGGATAATTTTTTCGGCAAGACGTTCCGGACGGGACAGAGCCGAGATAACGGTCATGTCGCTGAATATCGGCGGTAAAAGCGTTTCGGTAGGAAGCTCAAAGGACAGGCTTCCCGAACGCGGATATGAAGGGAGCTTTAACAGAAAGCTTCTTTCGGAATATATTTATGATGTACTCGGTCTTAAAAACGGGGCAAGATTTTCAAAGGAAAACATTCCCGGCGGCTGTGTTTGCAGAATGGACATCGAGGCTTTGCCGAGAGGGGCTTCCGTCTTTGCGGAAAGACCTGTGGACGGTTCCGACAGGCGGCGCGCTATTCTGGACAAGCTTGCGTTTTTCTTCGGGGATATGCCTGAAGCGGACAGTCGGCGATACACGGCACGAAGCTCCATTGACGGGTACGGTGAAAATGACGGCAAGCCCAACGGGCTTAATAATATTTACAGAGAGGATATTGAAAATGAAAAATCAAAAACTTAAAAGAATTATAAGCGGAATTCTTGCGGCTTTGTGCGCGGCGGCGTTAATGGCGGGCTGTTCAAGTCAGAGCGATGACGCTTCCGAAACAACGGCTTCACAGGCTGACGTGACTACCGTCCCCGCCGAAGATATGGAAGACCCGTTTGAGGTCACGACAATTGCCGAGGGCGACGATTACGCCATAAACAAGTTAAGCAATAAGACCGAGGGAGAGGAATTCCCGGGCGGCTACAAGCTTGTCAATTACAGCGAGGAGGGTCAGGGCAAGCATTTTGCCAACGGCGGGTCAAAGGTAATTATTCGCTCGGCAAACTATGCCGAGAGTTTCCCCGACCTTGCAACATGGGCGGAAAGTACCAGCGCGGGCATTGTTATATCCAACATCACAAACAATTCGGCGGATACGAATTTCGGAGACCCTGTTGAAACAAAGGTATGCGGCTTTGACGCGATATGCTATGATTATGAGATGATAGTCTATGATTTTGTGGAAAATCCCGACGACCCCGACGGTGAGCCTGTAAAGCAGGAACACTCACGTTATATGGGACGTAACTATTACTTCTATTCCGAGCAGGACGTTTATGCTGTAATGTTCGATACCACTAAGGAGGACTGGGAGGAACAGCTCCCGAAATTCGAGGAATTCGTTGCGGACTTGCAGATCACAAAAACAGAGTATTAAGCGGGGAAGCGGGGAACGCCCCGCGGCGAATGTCACCCCCGATGTTAAATACAGCAGAGTTTACTTTATTATGCCCCCTCAAGGGGGCGGGTGATTTGTTCAATATGATGGTGATACCGTTTTTGTTGAATTGAAGTTTTATAACGCAAAATTTGAATTATTCAGTTTCAGGCAAAATTCTCTTGAAATCGCAGTCAGAATATGGTATACTAATAGAGGCAAGCGTCCGCCGCTTGCCTCTATTTTCATTTTGAAAGGTGACTTTGCTATGCTTGAACATATAAAAACTGACATTGAATCGGTAAAAAGACGAGACCCTGCCGCAAGAAGCACTTTGGAAATTTTGCTGACTTATTCCGGACTTCATGCTGTGCTTATGTACCGCGTTGCCCATTGGTTCTATGAGCAAAAGCTTTATACTATAGCAAGGTGCATTTCCCAGCTGGCTCGTCTGCTGACGGGTATTGAGATACACCCTGGGGCAAAGATAGGCAAGGGCTTCTTTATAGACCACGGCTCGGGAGTTGTTATCGGTGAGACCACCGAGATCGGGGACAACTGTCTTGTGTATCAGGGGGTTACTCTCGGCGGTACGGGCAAGGAAAAGGGCAAGAGACACCCTACCCTCGGCAACAACGTTATGGTTGGCGCAGGGGCAAGAGTGCTGGGTCCGTTCAAGGTTGGGGACAACGCCAAAATTGCCGCAAACGCTGTTGTTCTGGAGGAAGTTCCCCCCAACTGCACGGCGGTGGGCGTCCCCGCAAGGATAGTCCGCAAAAACGGCAAGAAGGTCTCAAGCTGCGACCTTGACCAGATACACATTCCCGACCCTGTTTCACAGGAGCTTTGCAGACATCTTGTACGGATCGAAAAGCTTGAAAAAAGGATCAAGGAAATGGAAATTGCCGAGATAGGTAAAAAGCTGAACAACAAGAAATAATCTTTTTTTGAAAAATACTTAAAGGAAGTAATCATATGAAGCTGTACAACACATTAACAAGAAAAAAGGACGACTTTACCCCCCGCTTTGAGGGCAAGGTGTCAATGTACACCTGCGGTCCCACGGTTTATCATTACGCCCATATCGGAAACCTGCGGAGCTATATCATGGAGGACGTTCTGGAGAAATATTTCCGATACGTTGGCTATGATGTTACCCGTGTTATGAACATTACCGACGTGGGACACCTCACAAGCGACGGCGACACGGGGGACGACAAAATGCTTAAAGGCGCAAAGCGTGAGCATAAGTCCGTTATGGAAATTGCGGAATTTTACACAAAGGCTTTTTTTGAGGACTGCAAAAAGCTTAGCATAAAGACCCCCGACGTTGTTATGCCCGCCACCTCCTGCATTGACGAGTTTATCAGAGTTATCGGCGTGCTTGTTGAAAAAGGGTACGCTTATGAGGCAGGGGGAAATGTTTATTTTGATATTTCCAAGCTTAAAAAATATTACGTGTTCAACGATTTTAAAGAGGAAGATTTGGCTGTGGGCGTCCGTGAGGGCGTTGAGGAGGACTCCAACAAGAGGAACAAGGCAGACTTTGCACTGTGGTTCACAAAGTCGAAATTTGACGATCAGGAATTGAAATGGGACAGTCCCTGGGGCGTGGGATATCCGGGCTGGCATATCGAATGTTCCTGCATAAGCATGAAAAATTTAGGCGAGTACCTTGACATACACTGCGGCGGTATCGACAACGCTTTCCCCCACCACACCAACGAGATCGCACAAAGCGAAGCATACTTGGGTCATGAGTGGTGCAATTACTGGTTTCATGTTCACCACCTTAATACCGAGGGTGGCAAGATGAGCAAGTCCAAAGGGGAATTTTTAACGGTGTCCCTGCTTGAAGAAAAGGGTTACGACCCGCTGGTGTACAGGTTTTTCTGCTTACAGTCCCATTACAGAAAATCCCTTGTTTTCAGTTGGGAAAATCTTGATAACGCAAAGCTTGCCTATGAAAAGCTTGCGGCGAAAATCGCAGGAGTTTTGGACGGTTCGGGCGAAATTGACGAGGAAAAGTTTGCGGAATTAAAGAAGAAATTTACTGACGCTATGGACAACGATCTGAACACGGCTCTTGCCATAACAGCGGTTTACGACGTTTTAAAGGCGGATGTGAGCAATGCCACAAAGCTTGCGCTTATAAAGGATTTCGACAAGGTTCTGTCGATCGGACTTGTGGAAGCGGCGGGAAAAATTTCCGCAAAGGCTGATGCGGAAGAGGCTCTCCCCGAGGAAGTCGCTGCTCTTGCGGAGCAGAGAAAAGCCGCAAGAAAAGAGAAAAATTTTGCTCTTGCGGACGAGCTGCGGGACAAAATTACTGCTCTCGGATATGTTATCACCGAGACGAGAGAGGGTACTAAAATTACTAAGAAGTAAATTTGCGGCGTTCCACGGATCATAGGCGGCGCGGGTTTGCCGCTTATAATTCGGGAGGTTTAATGTTTGATTGAGAGAAAAGATTATCCTGTGTTTTCATATTTTATGGAAGCATATATGTCTGATTATTACTACACTTTTACCGAAAATGCGTATTTTTTCAGAGAAGCAGCAACTAAAGAAAAGTGTATGAAATTAAAGGAGGAAATTTTAGCTTTAAAAGAAAAAGAGCCTTGGGAAGTACAGGCTTTCCTGCATCGGGAACGTTTTGCAGGGATCAAGCAAAAAGAAATATCAGAATTTTTTGACGCCATACTTAATGCACTCGGAAATAAAAAATCTTGGGGAGGTAAAAATATGCCGATAAATATTGCTATAGACGGTCCTGCAGGCGCAGGGAAAAGCACCATTGCCAAAGCCGCGGCAAAGGCTTTCGGGTTTATTTATGTGGACACGGGGGCATTGTACCGCGCGGTGGCTTACTTTATGCTTTCACATGATGTTGATNTAAANAAGNAAGATAAAGTTGTTTCATATTTGTGTGATGTTGTNCCNGAACTGAAATATATAGACGGCGAACAGCACGTCTTTGTAAACGGCGAGGACGTTTCNGACAAAATTCGCACTCCCGAAATTTCNATGGGNGCTTCNACNGTNTCNGCTATACCGAGGGTAAGGGATTTTCTCTTTAATTTNCAGCAGAAAATTGCCGCNGAGAACAATGTTGTTATGGACGGTCGNGATATCGGCACGGTAGTTTTGCCAAACGCGGACGTGAAAATTTACCTTACCGCCTCCNCNGAGGAACGNGCAAGACGGCGGCANANGGAGCTTACAGAAAAGGGCGNGCAGGTCAGCTTTGAGGAAGTCCTTGCGGACGTAAACAAGCGTGACTACAACGATATGCACAGAGAGATCGCTCCCCTTAAACAGGCGGAGGACGCAGTCCTTTGCGACACCACGGAGGTGGACTTGCAGGGCGCGATCGATATGCTGATANANNTNATCANTNANAAAATTAATAATTAACAATTAATAATTAATAATGTCGGTGTTCGCTTTGCTNACNTATTNNAATTAATAATTGTTTATCGGCAANNGATAATAATTATTAATTATTCATTATTAATTATTAATTAAATTCACGGAGGGAATTATGAACGCATTCGTCAGACACGCTACCATTCTCGCATACAAGCTTTTTTATAATTTTCATATGGAGGGNGTGGAGAATATCCCNCAGGACAGGGCGCTGGTACTGGCTTCAAACCACCGCAGNTACGCCGACCCCGTTCTNCTTACCATGCCAATGAAGCTTCCCGTTACATATATGGCTAAGGAGGAGCTTTTCAAAAACAAGCTTTTCGGNTGGTTCATAACAATGCTCGGGGCTTTNCCTGTNAAGCGCGGCACGGGGGACATGAAGGTCATTGAGGACTCNGTTGCAATTCTNAATTCGGGGAGACATCTTGTTATTTTCCCCGAGGGTACGCGCTCCAAGGACGGCAAGGTGGGCAAAGGNAAAACNGGCGTTGCTATGATCGCGGCAAAGTCGGGGGCGGACGTTCTNCCNTGCGGTATTATTTTTGAGGGGGAAAAGCTNCANTTCCGTTCAAAGCTTACNATAANNTTCGGCAAGGTGATCCCTGCGGAGGANATCGCGGTGGAGGACGCTTCTCCCAAAGCNTTGAAAGAGGTCAAGAAACGCATAATGGGTGCTATTACCGAGCTTGTGGAGGGTAATACGGTCGAAAAGGAAATAATTGTTAATGAAAACTGAAATTATTGTTGCGGAAAATGCAGGTTTTTGTTTTGGTGTTGACAGAGCCGTAAAAATCGTGTATAATATATTAAATGAGGGAAAAAAAGTTGTTACCTATGGGGAAATTATCCATAACAAGGACGTGACGAGGGAGCTTTCCGAAAAAGGNGTTAAAATTGCCGAGACCTTGGAGGAGCTTGCNCGGCTTACGGACGAGACCGTTGTTATTCGCTCCCACGGGGCGGGTAAAGAGGTTTTTGATTTACTGGATAAAAATGGCACAAATTATATTGACGGNACTTGTCCCTTTGTAAAACGCATACAGGATATTGCAAAAGAGAAGTCGGGGCAGGGCTATGATATCATAATTCTCGGCGACAAAAATCANCCCGAGATAAAAGGAATTGTCAGTTATTGTAATAATATGGCAGAAATTTGTGCCAATGATACTGAATTATATGAAATTTTAATAAAAAATTATACAAATACGAAAAAAAAGGTTGCAATTGTTGCGCAAACAACGTATAATATAAGTATATGGGAAAAGTGTACCCGCTTGGCGGCGCAGGCTGCTCCCGAGGCGGAGGTAATCAGTACGGTCTGCTCTGCCACCGACACGAGACAGCGGAAAGCGGCTGAGCTGTCCGAGCGTTCGGACTTGATGATAGTCGTCGGCGGAAAGCACAGTTCCAACACAGTCAAGCTTGCGGAGATTTGCAGCAAAAACTGTAAAGCCTGTATGCATATCGAAAATGCGGGCGGGCTTGATTTTCGGCAAATCAAAAATTTGACGGAAAGCAGCGGCGGCGAAAAATTTATCGTCGGCGTTACTGCGGGNGCNTCAACTCCCGCACATATAATCAAGGAGGTTACAAACCAAATGAGTGAAAAATTACAGAACATGGAAGAGGACTTTAACTTTGAGGAGGAGCTGAACGCGACCTTCAAAAAAATATATACCGGTCAAAGGGTGAAAGGATACATAACCGCTGTAAACGACGCAGAAGCTATTGTTGACGTCGGNACNAAGCACACGGGTTACGTTACGCTGGACGAGCTTACGGACAACCCCGGGCTCAAGCCTGCGGACGTTGTTAAGCCCGGCGACGAGGTTGAGCTTTTTGTCCTCAAGGTAAACGACGCAGAGGGTATCGTTCATCTTTCCAAGAAGAAGATCGACGCTATGGTCGGCTTTGACAAGATCATCAAGGCTAAGGAAAACGACGAGNTTCTTGACGGNACGGTTTCAAGCGTTGTCAAGGGCGGCGTTATCGTTATGTACGAGGGAACAAGAGTGTTTATTCCCGCTTCNCAGGCNACTGTCCGCAGAGGCGATAAGCTTGAAGAGCTTGTTAAGAAGCCCGTTAAGTTCAAGATAATCGAAGTAAACGAGTCCAGAGGCAAGGCNGTNGGNTCTATCAGAGTGGTTCTCACCGCTGAAAAGGACGCTGCTAAGACAAAATTCTGGGATACNGTTCAGGTGGGCGACACATTCAAGGGAGANGTTAAGTCCCTTACAACATACGGCGCGTTTGTTGACCTTGGCGGAATTGACGGCATGGTTCACATTTCCGAGCTTAGCTGGAACAAGATAAAGCACCCCTCCGAGGTGGTAAATCCCGGCGACGTTATCGAGGTATTCGTTAAGGCTCTCGACAGAGAAGCNAACAGAATTTCCCTCGGCTACAAGAAGGACGAGGACAACCCTTGGGTAAAATTCGAGGAGGACTACAAGGTTGACGACGTTGTTAAGGCAAAGGTNGTTTCCATTACTCCTTTCGGCGCGTTTGCACAGATCGTTCCGGGCGTTGACGGACTTATCCACATCTCACAGATCGCAAACAAGAGAGTTACAAACGTTAAGGACGTTCTCTCCGTTGGCGACGAGGTTGAGGCTAAGATCACCGAGATCGACAGNGACAAGAAGAGAATCAGTATGTCTATCCGTGCGCTTCTTGAAGACGCTCCCGCAGAGGAAGAAGCTTCTGCCGAGGAATAATTTCCGAATAATAATTTTACTGCCGACGTGTAAGATCGTCGGCAGTTTTTGCGGGGAAGCCCCCGCGGGCAGGTTCTACCCCCAAAATTAAATACAACGTATCGTAATTATATCTTGCCCCCTATCAAGGGGGCGATTTTTTTGTCAATAACCTACAACNTTANAAAAATAATTTGTGCATATCNGAGAAATGAAAANNNATTTGAAAAAAATCCCCGTTCTGAATTGTATTATATATAGAAGCTTTTTCAGNAGCAGAAAACGGAGGAATTTTACATGAAAAATATTTTAAAGGGTACAATAATTTTTGCGGTGTGNNTGACGCTTGCGGCTTGCGGAACGGGCAGTCCGCAGGATATAACGGTGCAAAGCATTACCGAGCCTATGGTTACTATGCAGACGGTGGGGAATGTTCCNGAGGTTACGGCGGTTGCCGAAAATACTGATGATTGGACAGAGCCCGCCGCAACGGAAGAGCCTGCCGAATTGGAAGTGCTTATTGAGACNGACGATANNGACAATAACAATAATATGGACATTTACGATGAAAACGGAGTTGTTACAGGTGTNACTTTTCCCGAGNNAATAGATGACTGGGATCATGCCTATATGGTCAGAGACTTGTTTTANGANGGTGTNCAGCAANNCANTCCNCGNGATACCTGCGGAACGTTTGCGGGAGATTTTGACGAAATGAATTATCAGTTCAGAGAATTTGTGGTGGAAAAATTTCTTGACTATCCCGAAAACTTTGAGCCATTCGGCGGGGCTTACTGGGAAAACGGTTATCTGCACATTATGCTGACCGACTTGGACAAGCGGGATATTTTTTCGGATTTTGNGGATAATGAGTATGTTATNATNGAGANCTGCAAATATTCATANTCCGAGCTGTGGTATATCAAAAGCGAGATAAGAGAGACAAATGCGTCGTCTGCCTACGGTATAAGAATGAATGAAAATGTAGTTTCTGCACGCGTTATTGCTTGGGAGGACAGAGAAAAAATTCTTAACGCNNTTGAAGCCGCAGGGCTTGATANNGAAGCGGTGGAAATAGCTGCTGATGATGAAATTACTGCTACTAATCCCTGTTAAAAANNTTATTTAAAAAAATTGCTCCCATGAACGATACANAAGTATTGTTACCCATGGGAGCATTTTACCGCTATTGACATTGTATGCCAATAAGGGTCAAGGCTCAGCCTTGCGGGTAATTTTTGCTTTTGGTGAAAATGAATAATTTCTTCTGCTATGCAAGATAATAAATTAAAAAATGAAGTAAACGAAAGGATAGATATAAATGAAAAAACATCTTGCATTTATTATGGCGGCGGCTTTTACTGTGCCTATACTTTGCTCCTGTTCAAAGGACGGCGGGGACAAGGTTACGGACGAAACCGGAGGCGGCGGAAACGCGGGAAATGCCGTGGTACGTTTCCTAAACTTCAAGCCCGAAATTGCCACGGCTTATGAGGAAATTGCCGCAAAATACAAGGAAGAAACAGGCGGCACGGTCATTGTTGAAACTGCCGCAAACAACACCTATGAGCAGACACTTAGCGCAAAAATGGCGACAAATGAAGCTCCCACAATATTTCAGGTGAACGGTCCTCGGGGATATGCAAACTGGAAGGACTACTGCGCCGACCTGACAAACACGGAGATGTACAAGCACCTGACGGACAAGTCCGCTGCCCTTACCTATGACGGAAAGGTCTATGGAATTCCCTTTATGGTGGAGGGTTACGGAATAATTTACAACAAGGAAATTACCGACAAGTATTTTGAAATGGGGGACAAGGCGGTACAGTTCGACGACATGGACGGCGTGGACAGCTTCGACAAGCTGAAAGCCCTTGTTGAGGATATGCAGGCGAAAAAGGCAGAGCTTGGCATAAACGGCGTTTTTGCAAGCACTTCTCTCAAACCCGGCGACGACTGGCGTTGGCAGACACACCTTGCAAATCTCCCCATTTATTACGAGTTCCAAAAGAACAATGTTGACTTGACAAGCGATGCGACAAAGCAAATCACCTTTGAATTCGGCAATAATTTCCGAAATATTTTCGACCTTTATATAAATAATTCCACGGTGGACAGAAAGCTTCTCGGCTCGAAAATCACTGACGAGTCCATGGCTGAATTTGCTCTCGGCGAGTGCGCTATGGTTCAGAACGGCAACTGGGCTTGGAGTCAGATAAACGGCATAAGCGGCAACAAGGTCACTGCCGACAATATAAAATATCTCCCCATTTTCACGGGAGTTCAGGGTGAGGAAAATCAGGGACTTTGTATCGGTACGGAGAATTTCCTCTGTATAAATTCACAGGCTGACGGCGGCGCGCAAAAGGCTGCGGAGGACTTTTTATACTGGCTCTGTTCAAGCGAAAGCGGAAAGAATTATGTTGTCAACAGTCTTGGTTTTATCGCTCCCTTTGACACCTTTGAGGACGCTGAAAAGCCCGACGACCCCCTTACTCACGAAATCCTCGACTGGATGGAGGACGACGAAGTTTCCAACATTCCTTGGAATTTCACCATGTTCCCAAGTCAGACCTTTAAGGACGATTTCGGCGCGGCTCTTTTGCAGTACGCGCAGGGAAGCCTTGACTGGGAAGCGGTAGAGAAAATCGTTGTCGACAGCTGGAAAACCGAAAGCGAGTACCTTGGCAATTGACAGTTTACAGTTGATAGTTGACAGTTAAATTTGGAGGTGATCAGAAAAAATGAAAAAATATTTTCCGTTATTTGTTCTGCCCACATTAGCGGCGTTTGCGGCGGCGTTTATAATACCCTTTGTTATGGGGATCTATCTTTCCTTTAACAGCTTTACAACGGTGGAGAACGCCAAATGGGTGGGCTTTGACAACTATGTGAGAGCTTTTTCAAACAAGGATTTTTTGAATGCTCTATGGTTCACGGCGCTGTTTACGCTGGTTTCAGTGGTGACGGTGAACATTCTGGCGTTTCTGCTGGCGGCGGCTCTTACGAGAGCTATAAGGGGTACAAATATTTTCCGTACTGTTTTCTTTATGCCGAACCTTATCGGCGGTATCGTGCTGGGATATATCTGGAATCTGCTTATAAACGGCGTCCTGAATTATTTCGGAGTGGATATAAGCTACAGTGCAAAATACGGCTTCTGGGGGCTTGTTATCCTCACCAACTGGCAGCTTATCGGATATATGATGGTAATTTATATTGCGGGCTTGCAGAACATTCCCAAGGATCTGGGGGAAGCCGCCGAAATAGACGGTGCGACCCCGTGGCAGAAAATGAAAAGCGTTACCATACCCATGCTTATGCCCTCGGTGACGATATGCACATTTCTGACATTGACGAATTCCTTTAAGCTGTTCGACCAGAACCTTGCTCTTACCGCAGGCGCGCCCGCACGAAAGACGGCAATGCTTGCTCTTGATATTTACAACACCTTTTACGGACGCGCGGGCTGGCAGGGCGTAGGTCAGGCGAAAGCTGTAATCTTCTTTGTGATAGTTGCCCTTATTGCATTTGCACAGCTTAAAATAACAGGCGACAGGGAGGTGGAAAGCTGATGGCAAGAAAAAGAATTGCGGACAGGACGCTTTTTATCACGCTTGGGGTGCTTGCGCTGTTGTTTTTGTTCCCCATACTGCTTGTGTTTATGAACTCGTTCAAGACCAAATTCAGCATTATGGGAAGCCCCTTTACTTTCCCAAAAGCCGAGACCTTTGCGGGACTTGAAAATTACGTCTCGGGAATAAAGTCCGCAGGTATAGCCGCGGCGTTCGGCAGGTCGTTTTTTATAACCGTCCTGTCGGTGCTGATACTGACCCTGCTTACCTCAATGACCGCATGGTATCTTGTACGGGTGAAAAGCGGGCTTACAAAAACGCTGTACAATCTCTTCATTTTCAGTATGATAGTACCCTTTCAAATGGTTATGTACACCATGACTTATGTTGTTACGAAAATTCATTTCAACAACCCTGTGGGCATAATTTTTGTGTACCTCGGTTTCGGGGCGGGGCTTTCCGTTTTCATGCTAAGCGGGTTTATCAAAAGTATCCCATCGGAGCTTGAAGAGGCGGCGGAAATCGACGGCTGTAACCCAGTGCAGAAATTTTTTCAAATAGTCTTTCCCATATTAAAGCCCACGGCGATAACGGTCACAATTCTGAACGCCATGTGGATATGGAACGACTATCTCCTGCCCTATCTGATTTTGGGAACGTCCAACAAGACCCTGCCCGTGGCTATTCAGATCTCCATGCAGGGCGCATACGGCTCTGTGAACTGGGGCGGATTTATGGCAATGCTTGTGCTTGCTATTCTGCCGATAATCGTGTTTTATCTTTTCTGTCAGAGGTATATTATTGAGGGCGTTATTGCGGGAGCAGTTAAGGGTTAGCGGGGAACGCCCCGCGGCGGGTGTCTACCCCCAAAGTTAAATGCTATAAATTTTTACTATGCTAAGCCCCCTAGCAAGGGGGCGGGTGTGTAATTCAATAAAAAATAAAAAAGCCCCCTTTTTGGGGGACTTTTTTATTAAAGAAAAAGTAAGGCAGACAGAAAAACGCAACCGTCTTAGTTCTGTCTAAAAATACTATACACTATTTATAACGGTTTGTCAAGATTTTTCGTTATGATTTTCAATGTAATATTTGCAGGCTTCAACAATGAATTTTGCCTTGCTGATATCGTTCTTTTTGCAGTAGTCGTTTATCATGTCGTAATCGTCGGGCTTTACATTGGCTTGTATTTTTTTATAATTTTCTTTGTTGTACTTATTGCTTGCCTTAATATGTGCCTTGCTAACTGCCATTTTGACTACTCCTTTAGTAATATTGCACAAGTTATATAACATATATCACGGTTATTTTTGTATAATATTTGCTATAAATTTTTCTTGACAATAACCGTGATATATGTTATAATTATATCAAGATAAAACTTGAAAGGAAATGCTTATGGACTGCAATGAATTCAGCTTTGACACCCTTTTTAAAAGCCCCGAGTTTGAGTTTTACGAAAATAAGGAATTTAAAAAAAATTATGCGAAATTGTGCCATATTATCGAATACGACATAAAGGAAACCGCACTCCGCCAAAAGCTTGACGAATTAACTATCAAATGTATTCAGGAAGCGCACATAGACGCATTTAAACAGGGCTTCGCCTTTGCGGTAAAGCAGATAAAATTCATGCTGAAAATATAACAATATCGGAGCATTAAAAAGTGCTCCGATATTTTTTATTTAGTGTTTTGCTTAGAATTCAAGCTTCTTGTTAAGATAATCAACAAGCTCCTCAATTTTAACACGTTCCTGCTCCATGGTGTCACGGTCGCGGACTGTTACGCAGCCGTCCTTTTCAAGAGTGTCAAAATCGTATGTGATACAGAAAGGCGTGCCTATCTCGTCCTGACGGCGGTAACGCTTGCCTATCTGTCCCGCCTCGTCGTAGTCCACGGAGAAATGCTTTGAAAGCATTGTGTAGACCTCGGTTGCCTGCTCTTTCAGCTTTTTGGTAAGGGGCAGTACCGCCGCCTTTATGGGCGCAAGCGCGGGGTGGAGGTGCATAACTGTTCTTACGTCGCCCTCGCCTATCTCCTCCTCGTCGTAAGCTTCGCAGACGATCGAGAGGAAAAGTCTTTCCACGCCGAGAGACGGCTCTATTACGTATGGGACGTACTTCTCGTTTGTTTCGGGGTCGAAATATTCAAGGGACTTGCCGCTTGTTTTGATGTGCTGTGTAAGGTCGTAGTCAGTCCTGTCCGCAACGCCCCAAAGCTCGCCCCAGCCGAATGGGAACAGGTACTCAAAGTCGGTAGTTGCCTTTGAGTAGAAGCAAAGCTCCTCGGGGGAGTGGTCGCGGAGACGGAGATGTTCCTCTTTCAGACCAATGCTAAGCAGGAAGTTTTTGCAGTAGGTTCTCCAGTACTGGAACCATTCAAGGTCTGTGCCGGGCTTGCAGAAAAATTCAAGCTCCATCTGCTCGAACTCACGCACACGGAAAATGAAGTTGCCGGGGGTTATCTCGTTTCTGAAAGATTTACCCACCTGTGCAACGCCGAAAGGAACTTTCTTTCTTGTGGTACGCTGGATATTTGCAAAGTTTACAAAAATGCCCTGCGCCGTTTCGGGACGGAGATAAAGCTCCGCCTTTGAGTCCTCGGTAACGCCCTGAAATGTTTTGAACATAAGGTTGAACTGGCGGATAGGGGTAAAGTTTTTCTTTCCGCAGTTGGGGCATTTTATGTCGTTGTTTTCGATAAATTCGCTCATCTGCTCGTTAGTCCAGCCCGTGGGGTTCGTGTCCGTCTGGGACTCGATAAGCTGGTCTGCGCGGTGTCTTGTTTTACACTCGCGGCAGTCCATAAGGGGGTCGGAGAAGCCGCCCAGATGTCCCGAAGCGACCCAAGTCTGGGGGTTCATGAGAATTGCGCTGTCCAAGCCAACGTTATAGGGGCATTCCTGCACGAATTTTTTCAGCCATGCGTTTTTGATATTGTTTTTCAGAAGCGCGCCGAGAGGACCGTAATCCCAAGTGTTTGCAAGTCCGCCGTAAATTTCCGAACCGGGGTATACAAAGCCTCTGCCCTTGCAGAGCGCAACGATTTTGTCCATACTTTTTTCAGCCATTTTATTTTACCGCCTTTTTATTTATAAAATATATGCTATAATTATATCCCAAATTTGCCATGTTGTCAAGCGTTTAACGTGTATTTATATTGGCAGCGTCTCTGTAGGGGCGGGGTCTCCCCGCCTGTTTTTACGATTTCAGAAATTTGCGGGACGGTCTGCATTGACATGGAAACCCGTCCACTGCAAATTTTAACATACCGTAGGGGCGGATTCCATATCCGCCCGCCGCACAACGTATCGGAACATTTTAAACGGGCGCATACAGGATGCGCCCCTACAATATGATTTATAATTCAACCGCCCCACCCTTGACAAATATGGCTTTGTGTGCTAAAATATATGGTGTTGCGGAAAAGTCTTTACTATAGTAAAGAAATAAACCGCAAATTTATACCATGTACTTAAATGAAAGGAAAATCACTATGAAGAAAAAAATCATCTCACTTTTAATGTGCGCCGCAATGTGTATCGGTCTTTGCTCCTGCGGCGGAACGACCTCAGACAGCGGAAGCGGCCCCTCGGACGGTGCAGGCAGTTCCTCAGCAAGCGACTGGGATTACATTCAGAATAAGGGCAGTCTCGTTGTGGGTATCACATACTACGAGCCTATGAACTACCTTGACGAAAACGGCGAGCTGACAGGCTTTGAGACGGAATTCACAAAGGCTGTTTGCGAAAAGCTTGGCGTTACTCCAGAATTTCAGGTGATCGAGTGGTCGAAAAAGGAATTGGAACTCCAGTCCCGCACTATCGACGCTATATGGAACGGCATGACGGTTTTGGAAGAAAAACGCGACCAAATGGCTTTCTCAACAAGCTATATCAGAAACAAGCAGGTCGTTATCGTTAAGACGGAGAATGCGGACAAGTACACCGACACCGCTTCAATGGCAGGCGCTTCAATTGCTTTCGAGGGCGGCTCTGCGGGCGAAACTGCGGCGACTTCCGACGACACTCTTAAGAACTGCAAGCTTATCAACTGCGAAGCGCAGAAGGACGCTCTTATGGAAGTCAAGGCGGGTACTGCCGACCTTGGAATTATCGACTATGTAATGGCTCTTGCTTCTGTTGGCGAGGGTACGGATTATTCCGATATCAAGATCATCGAGTCCGTTGAGCTTACTCCCGAGGAATACGCTGTCGGTATCCGTCTTGAGGACACCGAAACTCTTGCAAAGATAAACGCCGCTATCGACGAGCTTGCAAAGGACGGCACTCTCGGCGCGCTTGCGGAGAAGTACGGTCTTTCCGACGTTTACGCCCTTGGCTAAGCGGGGAACGCCCCGCGGCGGCCTGTAACGCAGTACTGGCAAAGTGTCACCCCCGCTGTTAAATACAATAAGCATTAACTTTGCGGAAGCCCCCTCAAGGGGGCAGGGTGTTCTGTTATAATTATTTTTATGTTTTGAAATTTTTTATAATTCTGTATGGGGACGATTCTCCGTTCCCCGTACAGCAATTAATAATTAATAATGAACATTTAGCTGATTTGGACGTTCCCCGCTGAATATTTATTATTAATTGTTAATTAAAAATACAGGAGAAGTCAATGGATAAATGTATTGATTTGTTGAACTATCGCAATAAGATAGTAAAAGAGGTTCAAGCTAAATTCTCCGAGTTATCGTCCGCTGCCGATGACGCGGAAATAATAAAGTACAGTACGCCAATAGACGGCATAGGCAAATTTTGTCCAAGCTTAATAAATTTTAAGATACATCCAAACAGAAGACGCGGTCGGCTTTTGAATAACAAACCAAATTCGGAGCGTTACGTTAAATTTTATATTAGCAAATGCGGACAGCCATTAAGAATACGCAAGTTTAGTCAGTACGGCTGTGACAGCAGTACATATTTCTATCATGATAATGAGTATGTATGTGCAGTTCCTTTATTTCGTGAAACTATTGATGATTATGGCAGAAATATTTATATTTACAAAATGACAGATGAACGAGTTGCGGAATATGCTGAAATCGACATATCATCGGTGTATTTGGAAGAATACGATTACTCAAATTCAAATATGGTCGTTTGTAATATGTATGAATATTATAACTCCGATTTTGCTTTTCGGGACACTACTCTTTCTCCAAAGGAAATAAATGATTTTTATTCCTTTTTAGGTCAGAAGATCAACGAAAAATTAGGTGAAAATATTGACGGCAAAGAAATTAACTTTCCCACCAAACCGACTATAAGAATAAATAAATGGAAATATGAGATCACTCAAAGCGATAAAGTTAAGAATATAAATGAATTCATATTTATGAATGATCAATGGCTTTTTAACAGAAAGCTTTAAATCGTTATT
Source organism: Ruminococcus sp. (assembly GCA_014799675.1). Lineage (GTDB taxonomy): Bacteria > Bacillota > Clostridia > Oscillospirales > Ruminococcaceae > RGIG8773. The sequence continues at coordinate 25,552 of JAAVHM010000097.1, forward strand.
AATTGTTAATTAAAAACACGGGAGGATTTTTTATGGGCTTTTGGGAAGTCACAAAACAGCTTGCGGACGGGTTTGGTGTTATCCTGATAATTTTCGGGATAACTCTGCTTTGCTCTTTGCCGCTGGGTCTTATAATAACATTTGGGTCGATGTCGAAATTTCCACCCATAAAATGGCTCACAAAAACCTTTGTGTGGATAATCAGAGGCACGCCGCTTATGCTCCAGATAATACTTATTTTTTACGGTCCGGGACTGATTTTCAAAATGAATGCCCTGCCGAGAATGACGGCGGTGCTTATTGCGTTTGTGATAAATTACTCCTGCTATTTTTCCGAAATTTACCGCGGCGGTATAGAGAGCATTTCCAAAGGTCAGTACGAGGCGGGACAGGTTCTGGGCATGACGAAAAGCCAGATATTTTTTAAGATAGTGCTTTTTCAGGTGGTGAAAAGAATTGTTCCCCCAATGGGAAACGAGATAATCACGCTTGTCAAGGACACCTCTCTTGCCCGCGTAATTGCCGTTGCGGAGCTTGTTAAGGCTGCTGAAAATATTGTAAGTATGCGTTCCATTATATGGCCGCTGTTTTACATAGGCGCGTTTTATCTTGCGTTTTCTGCGCTGCTGACGGTGCTTCTGAACTTCCTTGAAAAGAAGATGAATTACTACAGCGGCTAATTATGATCAAAAAGGAGGAATGAATTTGAAGCTTTACAAAATTCTTTTGGCGGCTATGGTAATGATAACGCTGTGCGGCTGTACTGAAAGCAATACTGCGGAAATTACGGCGGCAGAGCTTGTTGATATTCCCGACGGGTATGTGCTTTTTGAAAAGCAAACCAACGCCATTAAAGATGTTGCTATGGAGCTTATTGATGTGTGCGATATGTCGGCTAAAGTCAAAATAACAAATAACCTTGACAGAGAAATAGACGTGGACGGTGTTTTTAAAGTTCAGAAAAAATTAAACGATAACTGGTACGAACTGCCTTATGTTGAACATATCGACGGTTTTCTCGGTCATGCAAACCCAATTGAAAGCCAATGCTCACGTGATTTTGACGGAGTATGGGGAGACTTGTACGGAGAGCTTGAGCCCGGCGAATATCGTATCGTAACTTATTTTATAGCAGAAGACGAAAGCGGCAGATATTATATTACCGACTACGAATATTATTTGTCTGCGGAATTTGAACTAAGCTGAAAAATTTTATTGCGTATGTCTGCAAATGCGGATATTATGGGAGGACGTTCCAAATGCGGAGCGTCCTCCGTTTTTTATCTGCTTAAAAAATAGGGGAAAATATTTCGGCAGGGCTTATCTGTTGACAACGCAAAAAAATTGATATATAATATAGCTGTAAGGTTTAGTCGATAATGTTTCCCGAGTGAACGAAAGGAATTGAGATCTATGAATATAAAAAAATTCGCCGCTTTGCTTGCGGCGGTTATAATGGCTTTGACCCTTACCGCCTGCAATTCGGACAGCGCGGCAAGAAAGTACAAGAAAATGTATACCCAAGGAAGCTACAGCGAGGCTTTGGAGGGACTTCTCGGTATGGACGCTTCAAAGCTGAAAAATTTCAAGGAGGAAGAGTATTTCCACCTGATAGGCAACTGCTATATGCAGCTTGGGGATTACGAAAAGGCTATAGCTTATCAGGAAAAATGCACACGTATCGCTCCCAACTATTTCAAGGCTTGGGTGAACATGGGCTTCTCTTATAAGCATATGGGGGATAAGGACAAGGCTTTCGAGTGCTACGAGACCGCTTTGCAGTACGACCCGCAGAATTACGCTCCCCTTTATGTCAGTCTGGGGACTTGCTATATTGAAAGGGGCAAGCCCGTCTCTGCGGTTGAGTATCTTGAAAAGGCGCAGCTGCTTGACCCCGAAAGGGCAGATGTTTACGCGTTCCTTGCGATTGCTTACGCCATGGAGATAGAGCCTGAAAAGTCTGACAAGGCTTACCAAATGGCGGAGGCTTTGGGTTACCCCAATATGGATAAGGTTCGGGAACAGCTTGATAAAATCAGTTGAAAGTTGATAGTTGACAGTTGACAGTTTTAATTAACTGTCAACTGTACACTGTCAACTTTCAACTATATCAATTACCACTACTTCCGGTGGGTTGAAAACTCTCGGCAGAATATTTTTGCAAAGTCCCCTGCTGACTATCATTTCGGTTCTGCCGTCGGAAAGAGTGTAGCGTCCTCCCGCGTATTTTGGGAAAATTCCTTGATTTGGGGCGTAAAGACCGTTTAGAATGTGGGGGATTATGACCTGTCCCCCGTGGGCGTGTCCCGACACAACAAGGTCGAAGCCCTTGCCGCTGTACATATCAACAAGGTCGGGTCGGTGGGAAACAAAGACGGTGAAAATATCGTCCCCCGCGTTGTCAGCGCAGGCGTTGAACTGCTCCAAGGGCAGGGAATTATCTGCTCCCGAAATGCGTATTCTCTGACCCTCAAAGTCGAGAATTTCGCTGTTTCCCTCAAGAATCGTTACGCCGTGACTGCGGAACATTTCCTTTATTTTTCCGCACTCTCCCGACCATTCCTCGTGGTTGCCGACAGCGTAGAAGCAGGGGTATTTTCCCGCGATCTGTTCAAGCAATTCCTCGGTGTGCTTGTGGGGACGGACGTCCTCTGCAATGTCTCCCGCAAGGAGAATAATATCGGGGTTCTGCCCGTCGATAACGTCCGTCAGAACCTGCTGATCTTTACCGTAGCTGCTGCTGTGGAAGTCCGTCAAAAGGACTATCCGCAGGGGCTTTTTTATTTTGTCGGAATTTATTTCGTACCTCGGCACAGTCAAGCCCTCGTCCAGAGCGATTGCCGCCAGTATCAGCAGCCAGCCGATCATTATGCAGGTTATTTTGCGGTTGAAAATTTCTTTCATGGTGTTGCTCCGTTCTTTATTTTTGCACAGGTTTTATTTCTGCGTTTTGGTTTGTACCCAGCGGGGCGGGCATACTGCCGCCGTAATTTTTGCCAAGCAGGGTAATGTACTTTTGCGCCGCGGTGTCAAAAAACATAAAATAATCATTATAGTTGTTGTCGGACACGGAAAGGTAACAGCCGTTCTTTTTCAGGCTGCCGACGCCGCCGTAATGGTAAACGGCTTCTCTGCTGTCGGCTGCTCCGTAAATGCATATTCCCGTACCGCCGTCGTAATCGCCGTGGTTATAAAATAGTATATGCTTGTATTTTCCGTAATTTAAAAGAACGGCGTCCTTTTGCGGGTCAAAGCCGTCAAGGTGCTTACACAAGTCCACCCTGCCGCTGCTGTCCGCGAAAAGAAGATAAGCCCTTATAACGGCGGTTTTGAGGTTTTCCATATACAGAGGCATTTCCATTATGATAAAGGTCTCGGTTTTTCCGTCGCCGTCGTAGTCGTTGGGGTATGCTGTTAAAAGCTTAGGGACTAAATTGCCGTCGCTGTCAAAAAATTCAGAAAATTTTTCGTCGGAAAATTTATCGGCATTTTTCCTTTCGTATTCAAAAGCATTGCTGTTATTGATGTACTGCACGGCTTTGTCCGCAAGGCCGCCTATGTCTGTTGTTCCCTGATAGTTTTTTATAAATTCAAAGTCGATAAATTCACTGTCCTTTGAAATCGGTGAAAAGGGGTCGCTTACGGGCTTCATTTCGGCGGCGGCTTTTTCTATGTCAAATTCGGCTATAACGTCAAGGTCGCTGCCGTTTGACGAACGGGTTATATTTGAATCTTCAACACGAGTGAATACGCCGTTTTCGTATGTAAAAAGAACACTTCCCGGGAAACCCCAGTCAAGCAGGTAGTAATTAGGCTTTATAAAATGGAATTCCACATAGTCGGGAAGCTCGTCTATATTTTCTTCGCCGAAATCGCTGCAAAGTGTGTTTGATACGTCAAGATCTTTCATTTCGGCGTGGGAAATTTCAACGCCCTTGATAACGCGGTACTCCAGAGCAGCGGTGTCAAAATACATAAAATCGCTTAATCCTTGAAGTCCGAATACCGAAAGGAAGCAGTCGGTCTTTCGGAAATATCCGCCGGGGCAATGGTCGTAAAGCGTAACGGGTTTATTGTCTTTAACGCCGTAAATGCTTGCGTAAGAGTGCATACCGTCCCAGCCGCCGAAAATGAGGTGTTTGCTCTTGCCGTAATCCAGCATTGAGGCTGAATATCCCTCGTAAAAATCAAGCAGGGTTGGGGTCGTGTCCCCGCTGCTGCCGACGAAAAGCAGAAAGCTCCACACATCGGGGTAAGACCATTCCATATACGGTATATCAACAACGATAAAGGTCTCGGTTTTTCCGTCGCCGTCATAGTCGGCGGGATAAGCCGCTGAAACAAGCGGTTGAATACTGCCGCCGTCTATATACGGGGCGACCTTATCTGCCTGCTCCCTTGCATATTCTTCATTTGTGGTGACCTTATTTATAGCCGCATAACTGAAATTGCCGATGTCTTCCATGCTTTTGGCATATTGCTCCGTGGTTTTTACAAATTCCACCGCCTTGTCCGCAATGCCGCCTATGTCGGTGGTACCCTGATAATTTAAAATGAAATTGTAGTCTATGAATTCGTTGTTCTTGGAGACTTGAACATACGGTTCGGCGGGGGGCTTCATTCCGGCAATTGCCTTGTCAATGTCTATGTCAATAACAGATTTAGGGCTGTCGCTTCTTACCGCGCTGCTAATGCCGCTGTCTTGGATTTTGGTAAATTTTCCGTTTTCATATTTGTAAACGGCTGCGGGCGTCCATAAGTCACGATATACACGGTAGTAATTTTTGCTTACAAGTTCAAAATAAACAAAGCCCTCTTCTTCAAACAAGCTGTAATATTCCGCAAAAAAGTTTTCGCTGTCAATGGCTTTCATTTCGTCAATTGAAACAGGTACGCCCACAATGTTTCTGTACTCGTTTTCCACTGTGTCAAAATACATAAAACGATCGTCGCCATAATAGTCTGTTGCGGTGAGAAAACAGTTTTCCTTTTTAAAGCTGCCCCTTACACCAAAGTGTTCCACAGCTTTGCCGTCCTTAACTCCGTAAAGAACGGTGTGCATATCAGCTCCGCAGGTGCCGTCTCCGCCGAAAATAATTTGCTTATACTTGCCGTAATTCAAAAGAACCAAATACCTCTCGGGCTTAAAATAGGAATAGTCGCCGATAACTTCCATTTCACCGCCGCTGTCCGCAAAAATCAGAATATTGCGGATCACGGGACGGAACTCGCTCCAAAAGTACGGCATATCCACCATAATAAAGGTCTCCGTCCTGCCGTCGCCGTCATAGTCGTTCGGATAGGCAATGCTGAATTTGGGGACAATAACGCCATCCTTGATATAATCTGAAAATTCCTTGTCAGAAAATTCGGAAATGTTATTCATGCTGTCGGAGTAAAAGTCCGTGGTTTTTAGAAATTCCACCGCCTTGTCCGCAAGGTCGCCTATGTCTGTCGTACCCTGATAATTTTCTATAAATTCAAAGTCGATAAACTCATTTCTTGCGGAGACTTCAACATATTTGTTGTCGGTTTCCTCGGCAATTTCCGCGGACTCTGTTTCGGGGAGGGGTTCTGTTTCCGTCTCCGTTGTCGTTGCTGTTGTCGCCGATGTTGTCACGGCGGAAGTCTCTGTCTCGGAGACGGTTTCCGAAGCTTGCTGAACCTGCCCCGAATTGCAGGCTGTCAGAATTGCCAAGAACAAAATCGCCGCGGTAATTTTTAAAAATTTCATAACCATATTCCCCCTAAAAATGTTGTTAATAAAAGTATATCACGGAAAAATCCGCGGGTCAACGGTTTTTAAAATCTGTAAACAAATTGTAATAATCGTTACCGATTTGTAACCTTTTTTGCCCCGATCATTTTGGAAAATAAAAAAATATACAGAAAATCCTGCATATTTATGACTTTATGCATTTAAAAATGAATATTGCTAAAATTTTTTGCGGAAATATGCAGAAAATACTTGACAAAGTCATTTTATGGTGTATAATTAGGTGTATAGTGTAAAAAGCGGCAATACTAATATGCAATTAAAAACCGTGCAAAAAATCAAGCAAAAACTTGCGTATATGGTTTTTGCGCTGATTTTTTGCATACGGTTTTAATTGCAGATTAGGATTTTTTGCCGATAAAATAATGGAGGAATTTAAAATGGCTAAAGAAATCAAAAAAGTCGTACTGGCATATTCGGGAGGTCTTGACACTTCCATAATTATCCCCTGGCTCAAGGAGAACTACAATAACTGCGAGGTAATTGCAGTCTCGGGCGACGTTGGTCAGGGTACAGAGCTTGACGGTCTGGAGGAAAAGGCTATAAAGACAGGCGCAAGCAAGCTTTATATCGAGGACCTGAACAAGGAATTCGTTGAGGATTTCGTTTTCCCAACAGTTAAGGCTGGGGCTGTTTACGAGGGCAAGTATCTGCTTGGTACTTCCTTTGCCCGTCCCGTTATCGCAAAGAGAATTGTTGAAATTGCCAAAAAAGAGGGCGCGGACGCTATCTGCCACGGCTGTACGGGCAAGGGCAACGATCAGGTTCGTTTTGAGCTGACTATCAAGGCTTTCGCTCCCGAAATGGAAATCATCGCTCCTTGGAGGATCTGGGATCTCAAATCAAGAGACGAGGAGATAGACTATGCCGAGGCGCACAATATTCCTCTTAAAATAAACAGAGAGACAAACTATTCAAAGGACAAGAACCTCTGGCATTTGTCCCACGAGGGTCTCGACCTTGAAGACCCCGCAAACGAGCCTATGTATGAGAAAGAGGGCTTCCTTGAATTGGGCGTGTCTCCAATTCAGGCTCCCGACAAGCCTACTTATGTTACAATTCATTTTGAAAAGGGTATTCCTACCGCTATCGACGGCAAGGAAATGGACGGCGTTTCCATTATCAAAAAGCTCAACGAGCTTGGCGGCGCAAACGGTATCGGTCTTGCGGACATTGTTGAGAACCGTCTCGTTGGCATGAAGTCCAGAGGCGTTTACGAGACCCCCGGCGGAACTGTTCTTTACTATGCTCACGACGTTCTTGAAACGATCACTCTTGACAAGGCTACACAGCGCATGAAGCAGAAGCTTGCAATTGATTTTGCGGATATTGTTTACAACGGTCAGTGGTACACACCCCTCCGCGAGGCTCTTTCCGCTTTTGTTGACAAGACGCAGGAGACCGTTACGGGCGATGTTAAGCTGAAGCTTTACAAGGGCAACATTATCACAGCGGGCGTTACTTCTCCCTACACTCTTTATGATGAGGAAGTCGCTACATTCGATGAGGATAATGTTTACGACCAGAAGGATTCCGCAGGATTTATCAATCTGTTCGGACTTCCTATCAAGGTCAAGGCTATGCTGGACGCTAAGCGTAATAAGTAAAAAAATAATACGACTTTAGGTATGTAACGATACTGAAAAAAGTATCGTTCATGGGAGCATTTTACTCTTACTGAAAAAGTATGCCAATAGGGGTAAAGGCTCAGCCTTTGGGGCGAAGCGGTTATGCTTTTGGCATAGCCGTTTTCCGCCTTTTGTTGGTTTTAATAAACGCATATTTTGTAACCGAATTGTAATTATTTTTCGCCATTTGTAACCGTTCTGTAATTGTATTCCCGCGCTTTAAGTGTTATAATTTTTACTATAAAATTTATAAAAAATGGGAGGACAATTACATGAAAAAGGTAATTACTGCAATTATGGTCACGGCGTTAATGCTGACAGGGTGCGCCAGTGATGATTACAATGAGGAAACAACCGTAACCACGACAACGTCTGCTTCGGAGACGGAAGCTGTTGTTCCCGAAAGCAATGAAATAAAGGTCACTAAGGCGGACGAGCTGTACGACGTTTACCCTGTTAAATTTTCTTACAAAAATGATAATTGGTGGGACGTTATAGACACAGATCCAATTGAGGAAGAACCTGTTTTGCTGTACAACGACCTCGGAATGGAAATGGGTACTTTTAAAGCGGACTATCCGCAGGTCACGGACGAAAGAATTGACGGGGAAGTCCGTGAAAAGATAAATAACGAGATAAAAAATTACAGGGACGAGCTTTTTGAAAGCGCGCAAAGCGACGTAAATCTGCATGGCAAGGACAAGGACGGAAATATGTCCGACGAAGCGAAAATGTTTTACGAGACGGCAAGGGACAGCTATACGCTGACCTACAGAGTTGACACTGTGGGGAAAAATTTCTGGGCGGTGTATTTTTTGTACAGCCCTTATCATGCGGGGGCGGCGCCCGAATTTGTTTATCCTGTGCAAATGGTTTTCGACCTGCATACGGGAGAGCTTGTTGATTTCGAGAAAATAATTTCCGACAAAGAGGGTTTTTCGACGGCTATTGAAAAAGAACTTCGGAGCATTGGAACGCTGTCCGTTTCAAGCATTGACGCGGACGGCTACAAGGCGGCGGTTGTTGACAGCGAGGGTTTACCCGATTGGCTTAACGTTGATTTGGGGGACGGCACAAAGCAGGTGTTTATGGGAGATAATCTTTACCAAAGAACGGCAGTCCGTGACGGCTGTCTGGGAGTATATTACGTGCTGTATGATTTCGGCTTCGGCGGCGGTGACGAGGAAAGCTTTTTCGCGGGAATACCTTTCAGCGAGGCGGAAAAATTTCTCACCGACGAGGGCAGGGAGATCTTTGCTTCCTACAGCTCCGCAAAGACAGAGCCTGTTGATGTTATAGAATACAAGGGGAAAAGATATTTTGAGACTATGAAAATTTTACCCGAAATTGCGGACGAGGACAACCCCAAGGACGCGGAGTTTATCTGGTATTTTAAATATCTGGGAGAGTATTGAGCAGCTGACAGTTTACAGTTGATAGTTGATAGTTTTTAGGGTGGTAATTATGTGCAGAAAAATTATTGCGGCGGTTATGGCGGGGTTATCGCTTGGCTTGCTGTCGGGGTGTGAGAAAAATATTCCCGCGGAGACGGAGCAGGTCTCCGTTACGGAAGCTTACCTTTCGGAAAGCGCTTCCGCGGTGACGACTTACGTTACGTCGGGGACGGTTATATTTTGTGACGAAGAGGTTTTTGAGGAAACTTCCGCAGAGATCTCCGACACGGCAGAAAAAGAACGCTCCGAATTTGTCAAAAAAGCGGAGGAAAATCCTGCGGTAAATGTTGATATTATAACTGACGAATTGGATATATATGATTTATCGGAAAATCTCGTTGGATATTTCTATGCCGAATATCCGGAGATATCGGGTGCGGACGAAAAGGTTTGCGAAAGAATAAACAGACAAATAAAAACCTTTATTGACAACAGGCTTTACGAGGAGCAGAATTATTTGTACAACTTGTTCGTAAACAAGGACGGAAGCGCAAACGATAGGTTTCTGTTTCTGATTGACAATTCGGGCAGAAAGGAAATTCGGTCGATAGGCTGTGAAATAAACTGCAATTACGGTGATCTGCTAAGTATTTATTTTCGCGCATTCACCTACAATATTGTCGTTCCCATACAATTCAGCGAACCGTATACTATGGTTTTTGACCTGCGGACGGGGGAATTGGTGGATTTTGATAAAATAATTGCTGACAGAGAGGGCTTTGACAGCGTGTTTGAAAAGGCTCTTGCCGAATACGGTAATTACATGGAATACAATGGTCAGAGCTATTTCATAGATATGGATAACGAATACGACTATATGCTTTTTGATGAAATAACTGTGAAAAATGATTGCTTGGGAATGTATCTTGTTACTCCCTCAATGTATGATGCGAAAAGAGTGGAAATATGCGAGGTATGCGTCCCGATAAGCGATATTGCACAGTATCTGACTATAGAGGGCAGACAGCTTTTCGAGGGCTTTTTTGACAAAACGGAGTATAAGGCAACTCCCGCAAACGAGCTTTATAATGTTTACCCAAAAAGGATAATTTACCCCGAAAAGACAGCGACAGAAATTACTGCCGAAAAGGCGGAGATAAAAGAAAAATTTCAAAAGGACGGCTACACCGTTGACGAATTTCGGGCGGTATATCCTGTTTTCAGCGGCGGGGACAAGGCTGTTATGCAGAAGATAAACGACAGCATAAGGGCTTATATTGACGAGGCTTACGAAAAATCAAAGAAGCACACGGAGGAGTACGACTTTGAAATGGATTGCGGTTACGTGACGGCGGGTTTCGGTTTCAGTATGTCGATACATGGAAACAGCAGGGACAATACGGAATTGACTTACGACATAAACGGGAATATTTTAAGCGTTGATTTTTATACCGAGGATTATGCAGGCGGGGCGCACGGAGCAGTAAGACCGGTGTCTTTCGTATTCGACCTGCGGACGGGGGAAAAGGTTGATTTTAACAATATTTTCGAGGACAAAAATGCGGTCGCGAACGAGATAAATATGGCGGCTTATCAGTATTTTGAAAGGCTGTGGAGCAGACACGGCATTGATGAATATGAAAGCGATTTTGAGAGGTTTTATGGAAAACTCAATGCAGATGACTTTGACAGAGAGGGCTTTACGGTCAGGGACGGCTGCTTGTCGTATTGCACGTCTCCTTATGAATTCGGCGGGAGCTTTTCGGACGGTATGCAGTTTATGGACGCTGCAATGGAGGATATTTTTCCTTACTTAAACGAGGCGGGAAAGTCGCTTTTTGAGGGGTATGCTTCCGCAAAGAGCGAGCCTGTAAATATTGTTGAGGAATACGGCGAAAAATATTTTGATTTGGATTAAAATTCAGAGCAGTACAAAATAAACATGGAGGAAGAAAAATGTCAAGGAAAATTATTGCGGCGGTCTTAGTTTTGTCTGCTCTGACATTGGGCGGGTGTTCTTTTAATTCCGCGGAGGAAAATAAGCAGGTCTCCGAAATAGTTTCCGCGGCTGCGTCTGCGGCGGTCTCTCAAAGAGAGGAGACGGAAAGCGCTTCCGCGGAAACGACTTCCGTTACGTCGGAGACGGCGGCAGTTTTGATTGCGGAGTTCGCGCCGCCATATATTGATGACGGCAAGCCTCCCGTTGTCATGGCGGCGGAGGAGCTTTACGATACATATCCTGTGAAGATAATTTATCCCGAAAGGCAGGACGTTCCGGACAAGGTCAAGACCGAGGTTTTGCAGGAGGATATTTATAATTCCGACGGGTTTCTTATGGTAAAATTCTATGCGGAATATCCTGTAATATCGGGGTATGACGAGGCGGTCTGCAAAAGGATAAATGATGAGATACACGAGTATATTTACGGTATTCTTGAAAGTGAAAGGAAATGGGCGGAACAGCATGAGGTCGGCGATTTGAGCGAAAATGCCGTATATAAAGAGTACGGATTTTTTTCGGAGAGAAAAATAAATATTGACGGTACACTTTATGACGGCGACGGCTGCGATATAAACGGAAATATTTTTACAGTTTATTTTGCAGCGTGCGGCGGCTTTGCGGGATCAATGTATCAGGAATATCCCGCAGCTTTGCTGTTTGATTTGCGAAGCGGAGAGAGGATCTATTTTTCCGATCTGGTTGAGGACAAGGAAGGTATTTCTAAAGCTTTATACTGTGCGCTTTGGGATTTCAGATTTAATTACGGCGGTATTCCCTTCGGTACGCTTGACGCTGACAAATATATAAATATTCCAAATTTAAAAAAACTGGAGTTTGTATCGGACGGCTTCGGCGTTGACGAGGACGGAAATTTACTTGTTGTTTATGAAAACGCAGACGACAGAATTACTGTTGTTGACGGCTGTGTAAGCTTTTATCTTTGGAGGGCGGATTACGGAGAATTTGCAATAGGAGTAGAACGTGCTGATATTCCCGCAAAGGAGATAGTTCCGTATCTTAACGAAAAGGGTAAATCGCTTTTTGATGGGTACGTTTCCGCAGAAACAGAGCCGCCCAAGGTTATCGAGTACAAGGGTAAAAGGTGGTTCGACACCACCGAATGGGTACCCGAAATTTTTGACAGTAAAAATCTTACCGAGGACGACAGAGAGTTTATTTCGATGTTTGAAAATGCGAGAAAACCGGGTTATTATTTTGATTAGTATAAGAATAAGGGTGATAAAGATAATGAAAAAGGTTTTTATACCTATAATTGCTGCGGCGGTCATTCTGGCGGGGTGTGAGAAAAATCCTGCGGAGGTGACGGAAGCTTCCGAGACTGCGGAAGCGGCGGCGCAGGTTTCCGAAACTACTGAGGCGGCTGAAAGCACGTCTGTATTAACGACTTCCGTCACATTGGAGACGGAGAGTGAAGTCTCCGAAACGGCAGAGACCGAGCCTCCTTACATTGAGGACGGCAAGCCTCCCGTGGTCATGGCGGCGGAGGAGCTTTACGATACATACCCTGTGAAGATAATTTATCCCGAAAGGCAGGAGGTTCCGGACAAGGTCAAGACCGAGGTTTTGCAGGAGGATATTTTAAATTCCGACGGGCTTGTTATTTCAAAGTTTTATGCGGAATACCCTGTGCTGTTCGGCTGTGACGATACGGTGTGCGAGAAGATAAACGGCGAGATACACGATTATATTTACGGCGCTCTTGAAGATGAAAGGAAAGCTGTGGAAGAGTATAATGCAAAGGGCTGGGATTTGGAATACAGCAGAGAAAACGGCTTGCCTGCCGAGCGTACCGTCAATATGGACGGCACAACTTTTGACGGCTTTGGTTATGACGTAAACGGAAATATTTTTACGGTTTATTTTGCTGATTATTCTTATGGTATGGTTGACCTGCACGGTTTTGAACACCCTGTTCCGATGATGTTTGATTTGAGAACAGGCGATAAAATTATTTTTTCCGAACTGGTGGACAATAAAAATAAAATGCACGAAGTATTTGCGGCAACAGAACGCCGAGGAGAGCTTTTACATGGCACTGTACCGTTCGGCGAGCGCAGCGCTGACGAAATGCAGGATATTTTCGCGCTCGGTCTTAGGGAGGACGATGTGCTTTTTAAGGACGAAAGGATAATCGCAATGGACGGCTGCATAGGCTTTATTCTCGGACCGTCCGAAAGCGGCAGTTATGCAGACGGAGTAAGGTTCTGGCGGCTGCCTGCAAGCGAGTTTGTTCCATATATGAACGACGAGGGCAAGGCTCTTTTTGAGGGATATGTTTCCGCTGAAACGACTGCCCCCAAGGTTATCGAGTACAAGGGCAAAAGGTGGTTTGACAATGTTGAATGGATTCCCGAAATTATTGACAGGAAAAATCTTACCGATTACGACAGAGAGTTTATTCTGATGTTTGAAAAAGCGTGGAATGCAGACTATTATTTAAGTCAGGAATAGGGTGATAAAGATAATGAAAAAGGTTTTTATACCTATAATTGCTGCGGCGGTCATTCTGGCTGGGTGTGAGAAAAATCCTGCGGGAGTGACCGAGCAGGTCTCCGTTACGGAAGTTCCTGTTTCGGAAATTACTGCCGCTTCGGTTTCCGAAAGCGTTACCGAGGAAAGTACGGCGAAAGCGGTTGAGGAAGCTCCCGCGGAAACGGAAGCGGAGAAAGAGGTTTTTGAGATAAAGGTCACTCCCGCGGACGAGGTTTATGAGGTTTATCCCAAAAGGATAATTTATCCCGAAAAAAGCGAGACGAACATTACTGCGAAAAAAGCCGAAATAACTGAAAGATTTGAAAAGGGCGGCGCTTCTGTAAATGTATTTTCGGCAGTGTATCCGGTGTTTTCGGGCGGTGATGAAGCGGCTGTACGGAAAATAAATGAGTACATAAAAAATTATGTTGATGAAATTTATAATGAGCTTAAGCAAGAAGCCGAAAACTACGTTTTTGAGGACGGATTCAGTGTTGACGAGTTCCCTTACAATTTATGCGGATTTTTGTATGAACGCAGCTTTACTGCGGGAGATTATCATGAATACAGAGACGATTGGGATTATGATGTAAACGGAAATATTTTGAGCGTTTATTTTGAGGATTACAGCTACGGCGCGGGGGCGGCTCACGGGTATGAAACTCCTGTGCCTATGGTATTTGATCTGCGCAGCGGCGAAAGAGTGGATTTCAACAAAATTATTGCCGATGCAGACGGCTTGTCCGAGGCTTTGAGCAAGGCTCTGTTCGATTATCGTTACACTTACAATTATACAAATTCGGCGTACCGCAGCGACGACGCGGACAAATACGCCAAGTTCAACGAGGAAAGGATAAACAAAGGCTTTCGGGACGAAAAGTTCATTGAATTCGGTACTGACGAGGAAGGAAATTATATTGCAGTTTACTGTCCTGTAAACGACAGAATAATTATCAAAGACGGCTGTCTCAGCTTTTATCTTTCGCCTTATCAGTACGGGAGCTACGCCGACGGCATACGGCGTGTAGACTTGCCGATAAACGATATTCTGCCGTATCTTAACGAAGCGGGCAAATCCTTGTTTGACGGGTGCGTTTCCGCGGAGAGCGAGCCGCTGAATATTATAGAATACCGAGGAGGAAAGCATTTCAGCACGGAAAGTTCGCTTGAATTTGCAGACAGAGAGATAACCGAGGAGGATTATGATTATATTTCCGAATTTGAAAATGTTGCAGTTGAATTTTCAAACTGCACGGGAATTGATTACGAACGGCTTGCGGAGCTTGACAATATATTTGGTCTGGAGCTTGAAAGCTGCTGTGATATTGATTTTGCGGCAATTGCAAAAATGAAAGGCATTACAGGGCTAATTTTACGGGGCTGTGAATTTGATGATATTTCTCCGCTTTACGGCTCGGGGGTGAAAAATATTTACGAAGCCGACTACCAAAGCAAGTTCAAAAGCGCTGAAAATATTACGATAAGTCAATGGAGAGAATTTATTAATGCGGGAGGAGAGTATATCGACTGGGATCTGTTATGTTCGGAGACAACCGAATACAAGGGCTTGGAATATACTTTAACAACATACGGCATTGAAATTCAGGACAGGGATATTACCGATACCGACTATGAATTTATTTCGCTTCTTAAAGATGAGGATTTCCCATTTTTGTACTGTATCAATTTTACGCATTGCGGGAATATAGATTACAAAAAGCTGCTTAAGCATGACGACATAGATTACATTATATTTAAGGGCTGCAGCGGAATTGAGCTTTCCGTTCCCGAGGAGCTTAATGCGGAAGATATGCTTCAGCTGAGCGCGATAGAATTCATAGGCTGTAAAAACATTGATTATGAGGGACTTTCGGGGCTTGACAGCGTCACAAGATTAGAATTTACGGGATGCGAAAATATTGACCTTGAAGCTGTTGCCAAAATGAAAAACATTAACTATATAGATATGACGGGCTGTACTTATGACGATATAACCGTGCTTTACGATTCAAACATCAATGCTGTATGGGTCAATAACAACATGGTTTGGCATAAGGATACAGGGTATAAATAATAAACACGGCATTTAAAATGCTGCGGAGTTTATCCCGAAAAAGAAAGGGCATAATATTGAAAAGAAGAAAGGATCTGATCTTAATGGCAAAGAAAATTTTTGCGGCGGTTGTTTCGGCGGTAATGCTTATATGTATGGCAGGCTGTTCAAACAATTATGTTATGACTGACGAGGATATCGCGGTACAGAAGTCTATCGAGGGCTACTGGCTTGCGGACGACAGCACGGGCTACAATGAATATGACGAGAACGGATATTTTACGGCATTGACGGCGGTGGAGTTTACCTCGGATTACAAATATCTTCTGCACGTTTGTATGCCGGGGGACGGTCAGGCAAGCGGTTATGTTCTGACATACGACCCTGTGGCGTATTCCTTTGAGGACAAGATGTTCAGGGTGGATTCTGACGGAATTGCAAGCTATGCGCGGGTATCTGTCAGTGAGGACGGACAGATACTGTACTGGATAACCGATGATAAGACGGACAGATACAACAGGCTTACGGAAGAGCAGGCTATTGAACTGGGTATTTCTCCGTATGACCCTGCGGCTTGGGAAGAACATGATAAAAACGGTGAGACTGCTGCTGTTCCGGAAAGCGGTGAGGGAGATGTTACGGAAAGTCTTTCGGAAAGTCTTTCGGAAAATACGGAAGATGATCCGGAAAATTTACGCTGACAAATTTTGAATTTGCAGAGGAAGAATAAATTTTTTGGAGGAAAAAATCATGGCAGATAAAATGTGGGCCGGACGTTTTTCAAAGGAGCTTGACAAGCGGGTCAACGACTTCAACTCCTCGATTTCGTTCGACGCAAGAATGTACAGACAGGATATCCGCGGGTCTATAGCGCACGCTACAATGCTTGGGGACACGGGTATTATCGACAAGGTCGAAAGCGAAAAAATCGTTGAGGGTCTGAACGGAATATTGAGCGACATTGACAGCGGCAAGCTTCTTTTTGACCCAAATGCGGAGGACATTCATATGTTTGTGGAGCAAGTCCTGACGGAGCGTTTGGGGGACACGGGCAAGCGTCTCCATACCGCAAGGAGCAGGAACGACCAAGTTGCTCTTGATATAAGAATGTATCTTCGGGACGAGATAATGGTTATTATCCCGATGCTGAAAAATCTTGCTGAAACTCTCTGCAAGATCGCGGAGGAAAACACGGACACGGTAATGCCGGGGTATACACATTTGCAGAGGGCGCAGCCTATCACCCTTGCACATCATCTTATGGCGTATGCGAATATGCTTGTGAGGGATATTGACAGGCTTGCGGACACCTACAAGAGAATGAACATTATGCCCTTGGGAAGCGGCGCGCTTGCGGCGACTACATACCCTATCGACCGCAGGCAGGTATCGGCTCTCCTTGGGTTTGACGATATCACGCAGAACAGCTTGGACGGCGTTTCCGACAGGGATTTCTGCATTGAGCTTTGCTCCGCTTTGTCAATACTTATGATGCACCTTTCAAGGCTTTCGGAGGAAATCGTTATGTGGTGTTCGTGGGAGTTCAAATTTATTGAGCTTGACGACGCGTATTCCACAGGTTCGTCCATAATGCCCCAGAAGAAAAACCCCGACATTACGGAACTTATACGCGGCAAAACGGGACGTGTTTACGGCGACCTGAATACTCTCCTTGTTATGATGAAAGGCATACCCCTTGCGTATAATAAGGATATGCAGGAGGATAAGGAAGCTATCTTCGACGCAATAGACACAGCAAAGCTTTGTCTTGAAACCGTTACCCCAATGCTTGCAACAATGAGGGTGAACAAGGAGAACATGAGAAACGCCGCGGCAAGGGGATTTATAAACGCTACGGACTGCGCCGATTATCTTGTTAAAAAGGGTATGCCTTTCCGTGACGCTTACAAAATTACGGGTACTCTTGTTGCGCTCTGCATTGAGAAGAACACCACCCTTGAACAGCTTCCCATTGAGGAATATAAAAAGCTTTGCGGAACGTTTGAGGAGGACGTTTACGAGGCTATCAAGCTTGAGACCTGCGTGAACATGAGGAAAGCGGAGGGAGGTCCCGCGCCCGAGTCCGTGAAAAGGCAGATAGAATTTATCAGGAATGCAATATCATTATGATGTTGCGGCGGCATTAAATAAAGCAGAAAAATTTACAACATACGGGAGATAGAAAAAAGAAGCGGTAAGGTATTTTCTAGCCTCCAGCCTCTGGCTTCTAGCTTCTAGCAGGAAAGGAATTTAAATATGGCTTACAAGGTATTTATCGACGGACAAGAGGGAACGACGGGACTGCGTATTTTGGAAAGATTTAAGGGAAGAACGGACGTTGAAATTCTTAAAATAGACGAGGAATTGCGTAAAAGCGTTATCGAAAGAAAGCGTCTCATAAACGAGTCGGACTTTACTTTCCTTTGCCTGCCCGACGCGGCAGCGGAGGAGTCTGTCTCCCTCGTTGAAAACAAGGACACGAAAATCATCGACGCTTCAACGGCGCACAGGACAAATCCCGCGTGGGCTTACGGTCTGCCCGAGCTTTCCCCCGAGCATAGAGCGAAAATAGCTTCCTCAAAAAGAGTGGCTGTTCCCGGGTGCTATGCAAGCGGCTTCAACGCGCTTTTGTACCCCGTTGTAAAGGAGGGGCTTATTGCGCCCTATCACCCTATAATCTGCCATGCGGTGTCGGGCTACAGCGGCGCGGGCAAAAAGGCAATTGCAGTTTATGAGGGTCCCGACAAGCCCGACGAGTACAATTCCCCGAGACAGTATTCAATGGGCAAGCAGCACAAGCACATTCGTGAAATGATGGCTGTTACGGGGCTTTCCTACCCGCCGATATTCAATCCTATTGTTGACAATTATTACAACGGAATGGTTGTAACTATTCCTCTCCACCTGCGTGCAATGGCGAAGCGGACTTCCGCACAGCACGTCTGGGAAGTAATGTCCGAGCATTATGAGGGACAGAATTTTGTAAAGGTAATGCCGTTCCAAGGGGAGGGCGTTTTGCAGGACGGTTTCCTTGCGGCGAACACGCTTAAAAATACAAATCTTATGCAGCTTTTTGTTTTCGGAAACGACGATCACATTCTGCTTTGCGCGCGGCTTGACAATCTCGGCAAGGGCGCAAGCGGCGCGGCGGTTCAGTGCATGAATATTATGATGGGTATTGATGAGACTACGGGGCTTGTCAATTGACAGTTGACAGTGTATAGTTGACAGTTATTTTATGTGTAATGGTTTAGCATGGGGGCGTGTGACCCGTCCCCTGCGAATTGAGCAGATTTTTTGACAAGCGGACGGAGGGTTTATATGGATAATATTGAAACGACCGATACTCAAAAGAAAAATAAAATAGGAATATTGGACATAATTTTTCTTGTAATTTCAGGTATTATTTTAGGGTTATTTATTTATTTAATATTTGTCGGCGGCGCGCTGTTTTTATTTGGATATATATGGTATGTCAATTGCATACTCATATTTTTTCAAATGGTGATGTTTATTTATTTTTTTATATCATGGATAGGTCAGCCCAAAAGTAAAAAGCGAACTAAATGTATAATTGCATGTGCTGTTATGTTTGCTTTGGAAGCAGGCGTGATTGTTTGGGCTGTTTACGAAGATGTTAAAAATGTTGTTGACACGGAGCAAATCACTCTTTCGGACGGAAATAAAATTCTTTTAAAGGAACGGATATCGCATACTACAATTGGCGAAACAAGATTTGAATATACATATATGGACGTTTATCAGATAAAAGGAATTGCCGCGAAAGAGCTGGGGGGAATTAACGAGACCTATTTTTCTAACAAGTGTCTTTTGCAGGACAAGTATACTTATGAGTATGACGAGGAAAGCAAAAAGCTGACGGTGATTTGCGAACACGGCTCGGCAAGCCTTGAAGAGCAAAACGGCACGGGCTTCTGGGAAAGAGAATTTATTTTGGAATAATTGTAGGGGCGGGGTTTCCCCGCCCGCAGGTAACGGTTATAAATCACGCGGGACGGGAGATCCGTCCCCTACAAAATATAGAAATTGATTAAATAAAAATAAACGAGGTATAATTACTATGGAAAATTTTGAAACAATAAGCGGCGGTATCTGCGCCGCAAAGGGCTTTAAGGCAAGCGGAATTTACTGCGGTATCAAGCACGGTTTGCCCGACGGGAACGAGTCCCCGATAAACAATAAGAAAAATGATATTGCCATGATTTTTTCGGACGCGGAGTGCAATGCGGCAGGCGTTTACACCTCAAACAAGGTCAAGGGCGCGCCTATTGTTGTTACCAAAAACAACCTTGCAAAGTCGGGGGGAAAGGCTCGCGCCGTTATCGTAAATTCGGGCAACGCCAACACCTGCAACGCCGACGGAGAGGAAAAGGCTCTTGAAATGTGCAGGCTTACCGCCGAGGCTCTTGACATTCCCGCGGAGCAGGTCATTGTTGCTTCAACGGGAGTTATCGGGCTGACCTTGCCTATCGAGCCGATAAAGTACGCCGTTCCCCTGCTTGCGGAAAAGCTTTCCTATGAGGGAAATACCGAGGCGGCAACGGCTATCATGACGACTGACACGGTGAAAAAAGAATACGCTGTAAAATTTACTGTCGGCGGAAAAGAATGTCATCTCGGCGGCATGGCTAAGGGAAGCGGAATGATACACCCCAACATGGCAACCACGCTGAATTTTATTACCACGGACTGCGCCGTTTCCCCCGAAATGCTTCAAAAGGCTCTTTCGGAGATCGTGAAAATTACATACAACTGTCTCAGCGTGGACGGCGACCAGTCCACAAACGACACCTGTATGCTTATTTCCTCGGGACTTGCGGGGAATGATGAAATTACTGCTGAAAATGATGATTTTCAGACCTTTAAAAACGCGCTTTATCAGGTCATGAAAAATCTTACCATAATGCTTGCAAAGGACGGCGAGGGCGCTACAAAGCTTATCACCTGCGTGTGCAGCTCCGCGCCCGATTTGGACACGGCAATTATTGTTGCAAAAAGTGTTATTCGTTCGCCGCTTGTCAAGACAATGATTTACGGCGAGGACGCAAACTGCGGACGTATCGCCTGTGCGGTGGGATATGCGGAGTCCGACAAAATTGATGTAAGCAAACTGGATATTTTCCTTGCTTCAAGGGCGGGAAAAATACAGACCTACAAGGGCGGTCTGAATATGAATTTCTCCGAAGAAAAGGCTGCGGAAATTCTTAAAGAGGACGAGATAGAAATTCTTATTGGGCTTAACAGCGGTGAGGCTTCTGCAACAGCTTGGGGCTGTGATCTTACTTATGATTATGTAAAAATTAACGGGGATTACCGTTCGTAGAGAATAGCAGTTATTTCTATCCTCTAACCTCTAAATTTCTAATTTCTAAAGCGGAGGAATATTATGCAGGATAAATATAAAATGACCGTTGAGGAAAATATTTTCACGGCAAAACGTAATATTATCGACTATATCTGGAAAAGCGCGCGGCTGGAGGGCTTGGGCGTTACCTATCCCGACACGGAGGCTATTTACAACGGCATGAGCGCTCCCGACGTAAAGGTCTCGGAAATCGTTGCGGTAAACAATCTTAAGCACTCGTGGCAGTTCCTGCTGGATACCCTTGACTGCCCTACCGATTTTAAATATATCTGTCAGCTCAATCGTCTTGTGGGCGGGGATAATTTAATTATCCGCGCGGGATATTTGCGGAACGTTTCCGTTTCAATGGGCGGTACGGCATGGAAGCCCGATATGCCCGATGAGGATAAAATAAAGGAAAAGCTTGACGGGATCTCACAAATTGAAAATTCCACAGAAAGGGCAATAACGCTTATGCTTTACTGCATGAGAAGTCAGATGTTTCTTGACGGAAACAAGCGCACGGCTATGCTTGCCGCAAATCACGAGATGATAATGAACGGATGCGGGATAATTTCCGTTCCCATAGAAAAGCAGAGGGAATTTACAAGGCTGCTTGTGGATTTTTATGAAACGGGTGAGACGGAAACTATTGCGGAATTTGTTTATAACGAATGTATTGACGGGATTGATTTTAATGGCTGCAGATA
Organism: Ruminococcus sp.; assembly: GCA_014799675.1. GTDB lineage: Bacteria > Bacillota > Clostridia > Oscillospirales > Ruminococcaceae > RGIG8773. Next base: position 46,973 of record JAAVHM010000097.1, read on the forward strand.
AATTATAAAGATAAATAATTCCAAAGGAAAGGAAAATAAAAATGGATATGGAAAATCTTCAAAACGAAATCAAAGTATCAAACGAAATACGCTCAAAGGTGCTTATTGACGCGCTGCCATACATACAGCGTTACAACGGCAAGATAGTTGTTGTAAAATACGGCGGCAACGCCATGACGAATGAGGAGCTTAAAAATGCCGTTATGAGCGATATTGTATTGCTTTCTTTAGTCGGCGTAAAGGTGGTTTTAGTACACGGCGGAGGTCCCGAAATTAACGATATGCTGAAAAGGGTCGGCATTGAAAGCAAGTTTATCAACGGCTTGCGCTACACCGACGAGGCAACCGTGGACATTGTAAAAATGGTTCTGGCGGGCAAGGTCAACAAGGAGCTTGTTTCCCACCTTACCCAGCACAAGGGCAGGGCTATCGGACTTTGCGGAATTGACGGTCAGATGATAACCGCCCACAAAATGGAGGGCGACGCTGACCTGGGTTACGTGGGCGAAATCGTGAACGTGAACACCACTCCAATTACCGACGCTTTGGAAAACGGCTACGTTCCCGTGATCGCAACGGTTGCCTGCGACGAGGAGGGTCAGACCTACAACATCAACGCGGACACGGCGGCGGCGAGAATTGCCGCGGAGCTTGGCGCGGAAAATCTTATCCTTATGACGGACATTGCGGGACTTCTCCGTGACAAGGACGACGCGGACACTCTTATTCCCGCGGTGCAGGTAAGCGAAGTTCCCTTTATGAAACGGCAGGGAATAATCAGCGGCGGAATGATACCAAAGATAGACTGCTGTGTGGAGGCTGTCCGCCGCGGCGTTAAAAAAACCTGCATTATCGACGGCAGGATTCCCCACTCAATACTTATCGAACTGCTTTCAAACGAGGGTATCGGTACGCAGTTTATTTAGAGGATAGATGATAGAGAATAGAGGATAGAAGTTTTTTAATGCATATTGACAAATAATATTATATGTTGTATAATATATGAAGTTGGGTAAGAATTTTTTATCCTCTGACTTCTGATTTCTATTTTCTGAAAGGGGAAAAATTATGTTTTTTCTGTATATTTTACTGTACTTTGCGGCGTTTGTTTTTATGGTGCTTGATATTATCGACAAGCTTCCCGTTGAGAACGGCTTCGGCAGACTTATCGGCATGACCGTTCTGCCTCACAGCGTTGCTGTTGCGTGGCTGATTTGGAGCAAGTCTGTGCCTGTGCCTGTCATAGTTTTGTNCTGCATGGCNGCGGCTTACTTTATGTTCAGACTTGCGGTAAAGCCNTACAGAAACAANAAGAAAAAAGANNAGGTAACAGTCCGCATAAGAGCAATGTACGGCGGAAAAATTCTGCTGAAATGGACTGCANTTTCCCTGATTTTTCAGACGGTTTTCTACATATTTGCAATAAAAAANANNTTCTGGGACATACCNAAAAANATNTGGATATGGGACGCTGTTGCGGCGGGACTTATNGTCCTCGGCTACGGCTTTAACGGAATTATCCGCATTATGGTTCTGTGCAGANGNNTNGGCGTGGTNAAGCGCGTNCTTGCGTTTTTCCTGCTNCCNGTGCCTGNTGTGGGNATTTTTGCCCTTATNGGANTNTACAATTCNGCAAAGGCGGANTACGANTANGAGACCACCCGCGCGGCTTGCGACAGTCAGCGTGNGGAGTCNCAAATCTGCGCTACAAAGTACCCNATNTTAATGGTACACGGCATGGGCTTCCGCGANTGGAAATATTTTAATTACTGGGGAAGAATTCCCAANGAGCTTATTAAAAACGGCGCGAAAATTTATTACGGNCATCAGGAAGCCTGCGCGACGGTNGATACGAATTCCCGGCTTATAAGAGATAAAATTCTTGAAATTATCGAGGAAACAGGCTGNGAAAAGGTGAATATTATCGCNCACTCAAAGGGCGGGCTTGATTCCAGATACGCNATAAGCATTCTGGGCATGGAGGACTATGTTGCAACTCTTACAACGGTGGGAACTCCACACCGCGGCTCGGAGGTNACCGACCTTGCAAACAAGCTTCCCGACAGCTTTTACCGAAAGGTNTCGGATTTTATGGATAAGCGTTTCCGCGGCTTCGGGGACNCGAACCCCGATTTCTACACCCTTTGCCACCAGTTCAANACNTCCTATGCGGAGAANTTCAATAAGGAAGTCCTTGACTCNGACAAGGTGTATTATCAAAGCTATGCTTCGGTAATGAGATTTCCGTTCAGCTTTAATCTGCTTGGGTTTACGCATTTTCTTTTNAGCAGATACGGCAGGAACGACGGTCTGGTAACGGAGGATTCNGCAAAGTGGGGAAANTTCAAGGGCGTTTTTGAGACGAAATATATTCGTGGAATTTCCCACGGCGANACCATTGACCTGAAGCGTGAGGATTACAAGGGCTTCGACCCTCGCGAGGAATACGTAAAAATTGTTGCGGAATTAAAGGATATGGGATATTGAACAGTTGACAGTGTACAGTTGATAGTTGACAGTTAAAAATATAATTTTGCTGTACTTGAAAAATTCACATAAAGATGATATAATTAAAAGTTACAATAACGGAAAGCGNAGGTGATAGGCGGTGAGCAGAAGCTATAAGCGNGTGCCGTGTNNGCGTGACNGNGAGCGCAGCCGTGTTCCGNNNAGATANAAGNCAAAGACAATTGCNAACCGNGCTGTCAGACGAAATGAAGATATTCCAAATCANGGCGGNTANCGCANGGNTTANNACNGCTGGNNNATATGTNATTATAAATTTTTTGNAACCGAAGAGCATTTTNTTGAAGAATGGAAAAGAGGCAGAGTTTCACCCNGACTTAAAAAATGCAATTACAAGGAAGCAAAAAGATGNTGGATTAAATNGTATAAATCAAAATAAATAAAAGAAAGGGCAAAAGAAATGAGTACAATAGAAAAATTCAACGAACACGTTATGGGCACTTACGGCCGCTATCCNCTTGTTATGGAGCACGGCGAGGGNCGTTCCGCNTTNGGCGAGGACGGCAANGAGTATGTNGATTTCGGCAGCGGCATAGGAACAAANTCTCTCGGCTACTGCGACGAGGACTGGGCTGACGCTGTCTGCAANCAGGCAAGAGCAGTNCAGCACACTTCCAACTACTANTACACGAAAATTCAGGCGGACTTTGCCGCAAAGCTTGCGGAGGNCACNGGCTANGACAAGATGTTNTTCGGNAACAGCGGCGCGGAGGCTAACGAGTGCGCCATAAAAATNGCAAGAAAATATTCCTTTGACAANTACGGCAGCGAAAGCAAGGAGGCGGAGCGTTACAATATNATCACTCTGAAAAACAGCTTCCACGGCAGNACACTTGCAACCCTTTCCGCAACAGGGCAGGACGTTTACCACAACTACTTTTTTCCNTTNNTNGNNGGATTTATCAACGCCGAGGCGAATAATATTGANGATTTGAGGAATAAAATTGATGATAAGGTCTGCGCNGTAATGATNGAATTCGTTCAGGGCGAGGGCGGNGTNAATCCTCTTGANAANNNTTTTGTGGAGGAAATTTTCCGCATATGNNCCGAAAAGGATATNNTNGTNATTGCGGACGAGGTACAGACAGGCTCGGGCAGNACGGGAACTTTCCTCACTTCCNANCAGTANGGAGTNAAGCCCAACATTACAACTCTTGCAAAGGGCGTTGCGGGGGGAATTCCAATAGGCGTGTGCCTTGCGGACGAAAAGTGCAGCGGCGTGCTTACGGCGGGACATCACGGTTCNACCTTNGGNGGAAATCCTCTTGCCTGCGCGGGGGGACTTGCGGTTGTNAGCAAGGTCTCNACAAAGGAATTTCTTGACGAGATAAANGCTAAGGGAGAATACTTCCGCAAAAAGCTTGCAGAGATACCCGANGTGGAGGGCGTNGACGGTCTGGGTCTTATGCTGGGAATTCGTCTTAAAAGCNAAAAGGCTTCCGANNTNTGCGGCAAGTGCCTTGAAAACGGTCTCCTTGTGCTGACGGCTAAGGAAAAGCTAAGGCTTCTTCCGCCCCTTAATATTACATACGCTGAAATTGACAGAGGACTTGATATCCTCGGGAGGGTACTTGAATGATATATTATGAAAAATACGGCGACAGCGGCAGNCCTGTTATAATTTTTCTCCACGGCACTAATTTTGTCCATTGCTTTTCAAAGCAGTGCGACAAGCTTTCNAAGGACTANNGNGCNATTGTNCCCCACATTCCCGGCTTCGGCAGGAACAGCGACGTGACTTTCTCGGTNAACCTTGCGGTGGAGCAGATAGCGGAGCTTGCGGAAAGCTTCGGCAAAAANGTNACGCTTGTGGGATTTNCNCTNGGNGCGCAGCTTTGCCTGCCTATAATTTGCAANCACCCNGAGCTTTTTAACGGNGCAATNATGNTAAGTCCNTGGCTTATCAAGGAGACCGCCGATATCGAAAAGATGATGAAGCAGCAGTCGGACAACGAGAAGTCCATGCGAAACGGCGTTATCCCGGGGCTGAACAGTCTTACCTCGGGGCTTGACAAGGAGGAGCGCAGGGAGCACGCCGAGTTCTGCAAGACGGTGACGATGAAGTCCATACTTGCTTCTATCGACAACGGTATTTTGCTGTCGGACTATCCACAGTACCGCGAGCTTGAAATGCCGTTAATGGCTATATGCGGAATGAAAGAACCTACCGACACGAGAAAGTCCGTCCGCGCTCTTGCACAGCAGAACCCGCACTGCACATACGATATGTGGGACGGCGCGGGACACAATATTCCCTTTAAGTGCGCCGCAAGGCTTAACAAGGCAATTGCCGAATTTGAAGAGAAAATACTGAACAAATAAATTTTTAATTCAGAGGATAGAAAACAGAAGACAGAGAATAGAATTTGTAGGGGCGGATCCTGTATCCGCCCGCCGCACATATTGGTGATCGGGATAAATTAACGGGCGCATACAGGATGCGCCCCTACGGAAGTGTTACCCTGATAAATCAAATATTGATCGATCTAAAGATTTTTGTCTTTAATATTACAAAAAAATACCGAAAGGAAATGATGAAAATGAAACACTTACTCAAAATGCTTGATCTTTCAAAAGAGGAAATTATTGACATACTCAACCTTGCCGACCAGCTTAAATACGAGCTGAAGCACGATATCCCTCACCCCCATTTGAAAGGCAAGTCCCTCGGAATGATTTTCCAGAAAGCGTCAACACGTACCCGTGTTTCCTTTGAGACGGGTATGTATCAGCTTGGAGGCTACCCTTTGTTCCTGTCCTCAAATGATTTGCAGATTGGCAGGGGCGAGCCTGTGCAGGACACGGCAAGGGTTCTTTCCCGCTATCTGGACGGCATTATGATACGCACCTTTGAGCAAAAGGAAGTTGAGGACTTGGCGGAGCACGGAAGTATCCCCATTATAAACGGTCTGACGGATTTCTGTCACCCCTGTCAGATTTTGGCTGACCTTATGACTATCCGCGAGTTCAAGGGTCAGTTCGACGGCTTGAAGATGTGCTTTATCGGCGACGGAAACAACATGGCTAATTCCCTTATCGTGGGCTGTTTAAAGGTCGGAATGTCCGTGTCAGTGGCTTGTCCCGACGGTTATCACCCCCACAAGGACGTGCTGGATTTTGCAAAGGATTTTGACTGCTTTGAGCTTACCGATTCCCCCGTTAAGGCGGCGGAAAATGCGGACGTTGTTATCACCGACGTGTGGGCTTCCATGGGTCAGGAGGGCGAAGCGGAGAAGCGCCGCATTGCTTTCAAGGGCTATCAGGTCAACGACGAGATAATGGCTGCGGCTAAGCCCGACGCTATGGTTCAGCACTGTCTCCCTGCTCACCGTGAGGAGGAAATTACCGAAAAGGTATTCGAGGCTCACGCAAACGAGATTTTCGAGGAAGCCGAAAACCGTCTCCACGCGCAGAAAGCAGTCATGGTCAAATTAATGGCGTAATATTAAAATAAAGATTATGGAGGAAAATATTATGGGTTACGATCACTACAGGATAAAAAGCAACGCAAAGCTTTTTTATAAAAACAATACAGGTACGTCGATACTGTCTGTGCTTATTATGCTTGGCGTGACATTCGGCGCGTCCTACGCCATGACTGCCGTTGTGGGAATTTTTGGCGTTATAACCGGCATTTCGACAGGAATTGGCTTTGGAAGCGTAGAAGCGGGCATGACAGGTGCATATGTGGTGTACTATATACTCAGTTATATAGTGAGAATCGTTCTGACGTTAGCTATGTACCCTCTTACGATAGGGCTTTATGGGTGGTACACAAAATCAATTTACCAAAAGACATCGCTGGGAGAGATTTTCACGCCCTACAAGCCGCCGTACCTCTGGAGCAACATCGGCACGGGATTTCTTATGAGCCTTTATATATTCCTGTGGTCTTTGCTGTTTATCATTCCGGGTATAATCAAGTCGTACAGCTATTCCCAGACNNTNTANATAANGGCNGAAAACCCCAATATNNCNNCNTCNNGNGCNATNGANCTGAGCAAGATAATNATGGACGGTCANAAGGGACAGCTTTTCTATCTGCANCTNAGNTTTNTCGGNNGGTNNATNCTTTCTGNGTCTNACGNNGAATATTCTCGGTATNGTNTANGTTNTNCCNTATTATNAGCGCNGCTCTTGCGTTNGCATACGAGGANNTNAAGGCGGACGCNGCNGCAAGGGGNATTATTGACATCAGGGAGATAAACNCCCANTATNGNNATGANNGAAANTTATCCNGAAATGTAAAAAANTGTTTAAAATTTTACCCTTTNCTGNANNGNGTNGGNAAAGGGTAAATTTTTTTCTNNAAAANGCATAAATTTTACANGGGAGATTTTCTTCCGCTTATTTACAAANANTCCAAAAAATGCNGTTTTGTATTAACAAATTGTATAANTTTTCTGTATCTATTCCTCTATGTATAAAGAAATNNCTTGTNCAAAATCAACAAAATTTTTGTTTTAAAATAACTAAAATCTACAAAAGAAAAGGCTTTTTTGCGCGTTTTANGGGAANTTAATAGATTTTCATTAAAAATTTTTACATACTTTGTGAGAATTATTTTATAATCCTACTTGCTTTTTTCTTCAAAATGTTGTATACTTATGATTGAATAATTATCCGCACAATACTTATATTAAATATGTATANTTTTGGCGGGAACATCTTCCGCGGAAAGGACTGAATGTTTATGGGACTTTTTGACAGTTCTGCTCACAATCTTGCCGAACAGGCTCTCGACGCAACTTGGTACAAGCAGAGAGTTATAAATCACAACCTCAATAACATTGATACCCCCGACTACAAGGCNAAAACCGTTGAGTTCAAGCTTCTTCTGGAGGAAAAGTGCAAGTGNAAATACCACGGCGGCATTACCCACGACGTATGCGGTCACACGGGCAAGGTTCAGGAGGGCAACTTCATGAACGGCGGCACAGCTCCCAAGCTGTCTGTCATTACGACCTATGAGACCAACACAAATCAGATACTTGACGGAAACAACGTNGANCTNGAAAAGGANCAGACNGCTCTTGCGGACGCGCAGTACCAGTACGNCGCNTTNANGGACTANNTGAATAATAACTATGCAATGATACGGAAAGCAGTTTCAAAGGGATAAGAAAGGAGGAGCGTGTTCTCTCGTAAGGGAATACGGAACTTGATATGGCTTTTATAAGTTCTCTTGACATGGCGGCTTCCGCGCTTTCGGCGCAGAGGCTGAGGATAGATATTGATTTGCAGAACATCAATCATCAGGAGGATTACAACACAGAGCCGGGCGGCGACCCTTACTGCCGTCAGCTTGTTGTTTTTTCCGAGAAAAAGGTGTTCAGCGAGGTNCTGGACAAGTACGCTGAAATGGCGAATTACAAAAGCAGCAAGAAGTATGACAGAGGTACTTATTATCTCAATCACGACAACAAGTACAAGGACGCGGGCGTAATGGTTGCGGAGGTAATTGACGACGACGCTCCCTTTGTTCCCGTTTACGACCCAACGAACCCTCTTGCCGACGAGGACGGCTACATATACAAGAGCAACGTTGACAACGCCAAGGAGCAGATGGATCTGATCGCCGCACAGCGTTCCTACGAGGCTAANATTTCGGCAATGAGAGCTGTTCAGTCAATGCTTTCAAAGGCAATGACGCTTACGGGCAAATAAGGCATACATATTGATACAGGCAGTTTTTAAGGCAATTCTTAATATTATTTATAGATAAGGAGTTTAATATCATGTTTATAGTTCCTATAAGCAGCTCTATCACCCCTGTTGAGTCGCTTTTCGACAGGACGGAGGTCATGGAGACTGGAAGCAATGACGACGCACCCAAGTTTTCCGACGTTTTCAAGGAGATCTTNAGCGAGGTACAGGAGACCCAGAAAGCAGTTCAGGAGGATTCCGTAAAGCTTACGCTNGGCGAGATNGACGACCTGCATACNATNTANAACAATATGACAAAGGCTTCCGTGGCGGTGGACACATTCGTTGCCGTTAAGGACGCGGCGGTAAACGCATATAATTCAATTCTCCAGATATCTATGTAAAATTTTTNTTTNTCGAGNTTNGCATAAATTAAGAAAGGGATATACGGATAATGAATGAGAGAATTGAAAAGGTCGTCACGTCCGTTAAGACGACATGGGAATCGCAGGACAGGAAGCACAGGATAGTTTATATAGGGCTTGCCGCTGCGATACTGGTTATAATTATTGCCGCGATAATCATTACGGCGAATTTGAACAAGAAAGANTACATAACTATATATCAGGATCTTGAAACCACCGAGGCTGCGGAAATGGTCTCGCTTATTCAGGGAATGAACTATGATGTGCGGCTTCTGAACGGCACGGACATTTCGGTACTGCGGGGCACGGAAAATGATATCGTTATGCAGCTTGCTTTGCAGGATTACCCGAAAAGCTGGAAGAACTATGCTCTTTCCACAGAGTCGGGTATGTTCGACACGGAGTCGGAGAACGAGCTGTCCTATCAGATAGACACTCAGACCCGTCTTGAAGCGCAGTTAAGCTCAATGGAGAATATCGCTGCCGCTGATGTAAACCTTGCGATACCAAAGCATAAAAACACGGTAATTTCGTCTGTAAGGGAATACCCTACCGCTTCGGTAATACTTACTCTGGACGGAATAGAAAAGCTTTCAAACAAGCAGATAACAGGTATAAAGAACGTTGTAAAGATGACTGTTGTAGGTCTTACGGACGATAATGTTGAAATTGTTGACAACTACGGCATACCTCAGATGATAGACCTTGAATCGGATTACGACCAGGTGCTTCAGGAGACTAAAAAGTTTGCGTTCAAGACCCAGCTTGAAAACAGCATCAGAGACAAGATACTGGAAGGTCTTATCGGTTCTTACGGAAGTGACGGAGCTTATGTTATGGTAAACATAGGTCTGGTCAATTCCGACAAGCAGGTCAGTGAGACCGTAGACTATTCGGGCGACTCAAACAACGGCGGAGCAGGCGTTCTCAGCCATGCGGACGGAAGCAACGCTTCCGGCGGAACTACCGTTGAGGGCGGAGTTGTAGGCGTTGAATACAACGCGGACGACACCTACCCCACAGGCGATACGACCGGAAACGGAGCATGGAGCGAGGATTCGTTCTCAAATACATATCTTGTTGACACATTCAAGGAACAGATCGAAAAGGACGGCTACAGGATAGAGGATCTGTCCGTTTCGGTAATTATTTACACGGATTATCTTGCGGAGACCACAAGGCTCAGTCTTATCGATATGGCGGGCAAAGCGGCTTCCATAAGACCCGAGTTCTTTGACGATCTTGTTTCGGTAATATATCTTCCCAAGTTTGATGACGGTTTTGAGCTTGGACCTACAGAGCCTACATATCTGTTCGGTCTTACGTTCAATCAGCTTGTTCTTGTGGGAGCAATACTGCTTATACTTCTTATCGCGCTCTTTGTTGTTATGGCTATTATTTCTGGCAACGCAAAGAAGCAGAGAAAGAAATTCGGGAAGCAGATCATCGAAACCAGCGGTCTTGTTGGCATAGACGGCGAGAAGCCTGTGGATATGTTCATTCTTACAGACCCCGAAACGGGGATCGAGGTGCCGAGTCTTACAGACGAGCAGATCGAGACCAAGGAGGTCGTTATCAGACGGGAGATCACGGAATTTGCAAGTCACAGCCCCGAGATCGTTGCACAGCTGCTTAAGAGCTGGATCAAAAATGAGGAGGATTAATTATGCCAGAAGTTGAAGAAGCGGAGCTTACCCCCCTGCAAAAAGCGGCAATAGTTGTAACCTCCATAGGAGCTGAAAACGCTTCAGAGGTCTACAAGCGGCTTAGCGAGGAAGATGTTGAAAAGCTGACATTTGAAGTGTCAAGTATGCCATACATAGAAATAGACAAGGTGGACGCNGTCCTTAACGAGTTCTACGAGCTTTGTCTGACACAGAAGGTCATCACAGAGGGCGGTCTGGATTACGCCCGTTCCGTACTGGAAAAGGCTTACGGNCCCGAAATGGCGCAGAAGCTTATGGACAGAGTTTCAAAGTCCATGCAGTCCAAGTCTTTCGAGTTTATCAGAAAGTCGGACTACAAGAACCTGCTTGCCATTATCCAGAACGAGCACCCGCAGACTATCGCGCTGGTTCTTTCCTACGTAAATTCGGAGCAGGCTTCAAAGGTCTTGCAGGAATTGCCTAAGGAAAAACGTGCGGANGTCGTTGAAAGAATTGCCAAGATGGAATCCGCTTCGCCGGATACCGTCAAGGCTATCGAAGCCACGCTGGAAAGAAAATTCGCGGCTGTGGTTTCCATGGACATTACAGAAGTCGGCGGCGTAAACTACGTTGCGGACATCCTGAACAAGGTAGACCGCGGAACGGAGAAGTTCATCTTCGACGAGCTGTCCGCGAAAGACCCTGCTCTGGTGGACGAGATCAAAAAGAAAATGTTCGTTTTCGAGGACATCCTTTCTTTGGACTCCATGTCGATACAGCGTTTCATCAGAGACGTGGAGGCAAAGGATTTGGCTGTCGCGATCAAGGGCTCAAACGCAGAGGTCGCAGCTACCCTTTACGCGAATATGCCGCAGAGAATGCAGGAGTCTATACAGCAGGAGATCGAATACCTGCATAACGTTCGTATGCGTGACGTTGACGAGGCTCAGCAGAGAATTGTCGGTATTATCCGTCATTTGGAAGAAGAGGGCGAGCTGGTAATCGGAAAGAGTGGAGAGGACGAGATAATTGCTTAAAATCGTCAGGGGTCTTGGACCCGTTTATGGAAATGCCGAGCCTGTGGTCATTGACAACAGGGTATTTATCCCAACGGAAGATGAGGAAACAGGCGAGGTCATCTCTCCCGAGGAGCAGCGCAGGATAGAAGATGAGGAAAGAGCAGAACGCGAACGCCGCATTCAGGAAGAGGTGGACGCGAGAGTTGCTCAGNTNCTGAACGACAGAAGCGAGGCTCTGGAGAGAGAAAGAAAAAAAATTATNGAGGACGCCAGAAATGAGGCTGCCTCGATCACTGCCGACGCAAAGGCTGCNACAATGGCAGTTATTGACAGGGCAAACAACGAGTGCGTCAAGATAAAGGAAATTGCACGTCAGGAGGGTCACACCCAGGGCTTTGCCGAGGGTAAGGAGGANTCTCTTGACAAGTACAAGAAGTACATTGACGCGGCGGGAAATCTTCTTTCGGAGATAAACGCCCGAAAGGAAGCGTACTATATTTCCAACGAGGAGGACTTGCGGGCGACNGTCTTTGAGGTGGCTCAAAAGGTTGTTCACGCAGAGCTTAAAGCCTCCCCCGAGGTTATAGAAAATATNCTTGCAGACGCGGCGAAGAATTTCAGAAATTCCGACTATATAAAAATTATCCTCAAGGAAGAGGGCATGACGGAACGGTTTAAGACCGACGAAAAGCTTATCAATAAGATAATCCCGTTCATACCCGAGATCGAGATAGTTTTTGACGAGGACACCGAGGAGGGCACTATCGTGCTTGACAACGGTTCGGAGATCGTGGACGCAAGTATCCCCACGCAGCTTGATTTCCTTAAAGAAATTCTCAACAACACCCGCGGCGTAAGCGACGACGGCGATGACTTCGAGCTTGGCNGTATGCCTGCTGAAGCGTCCGGCGAAACGCTTGCGGCGGACAGCGCGGAGATCTCGGAGGAGTTCCCTGCGGAGATATCGGCNGGTCTTGCGGAAAATACGGAAGCGGAAGTTCCCATGGAGCTTGTGGCTGACGCTGCGGAAGCGGCTGCCGANATCACTGTTGAGGAGACTTTGGCAGGTATTGCAGAGGCGGAAGCGGCTGTTCAGAATGCGGCTGAAGAGGGCTTGGCAGCGGAGGCGTTTGCTGAAACGGCTGCTGAAGCAATTGCCGAAAATGACGACGGTTTCGCNGGAAGCCTGCTGGATGGCGCCGCGGATATTCCTATGGAAATTCCTGCGGATGTTCCTATGGAAATCCATGCGGATGTTCCCGTGGAAATCCCCGCGGACATTCCTATGGACAGTCCCGTTGACGACTTTGTTTCGGCTGTAAGCGAGGCTGCCCCCGAGTCAGAGGTTGCGGAGACAAAAAAGACTACTAAAAAAAAGAGCAAAAAAGTCTGAAGAATAAACGGACTTTTTTACCGTAAAATCCGGAGAAGCTTATGAATTTTTCAGCCGTTAGGAACGCTGTCAAGCAGACGGATATGTTCCGATATGAGGGTAAAATCGAAAAAATTATCGGTATGACCATTGAGGCNTCGGGTCCCGATGCGAATATCGGCGATGTTTGCAGGATATACCGAAAGGGCGAGGCGGGAAGAACCTCNCAGTCCTTTATTTACGGCGAGGTCGTGGGCTTCAATAACGGCAAGGTCATGCTTATGCCTTACACCGACATTGAGGGTATCGGTCCNGGGTCAATTGTTGACAACACGGGAAGACAGCTTCAGGTCGGCGTNGGCGACGCGCTNGTGGGCAGGATAATCAACGCCATAGGTCAGCCTATTGACGGCGGCGAACCTATCCGCACCACNGACCGNTATTCNATTGCGGGAGAACCTGTCAACCCGCTGACAAGACCGAGGATAGACGAAATTATCCCTTTCGGGGTAAAGGCTATCGACGGCTTGCTTACAATAGGCAGGGGTCAGCGTATGGGNATTTTCGCAGGCTCGGGCGTTGGTAAATCCACGCTTCTGGGNATGATAGCGNGNGAAGTTCAGGCTGACATAAACGTTATCGCTCTTGTGGGAGAGCGCGGACGTGAGGTTCTTGAATTTATCGAGAGGGACTTGGGCGAAAAGGGCATGGCGCGTTCCGTGCTGGTAGTTGCCACTTCCGACCAGCCCGCTATGATGCGTAACCGCTGCCCCATGACGGCGACGGCTATTGCGGAATATTTCAAAGACCAGGGCAAGAACGTNNTGCTGATGATGGACTCGCTGACAAGATTTGCNATGGCNCAGCGTGAAATTGGTCTTGCGACGGGGGAAGCTCCCATAGCGAGAGGCTACACGCCCTCCATTTACACGGCAATGCCCAAGCTTCTTGAACGGGCGGGAAACTTTGAAAAGGGTTCNATNACGGGAATTTACACCGTCCTTGTTGAGGGCGACGACACCAACGAGCCTATTTCCGACACGGTAAGAGGTATNATTGACGGACACATTATNCTTTCCAGAAAGGTTGCGGCGAGAAACCATTACCCCGCTATCGAGATACTGGACTCGGTATCACGTCTTATGACGGAAATTGCGGACAAAGACCAGAGGGACACGGCTTCAAAGATGAGAAACCTCCTTTCGGTCTACTATGCAAACTACGACCTTGTTTCCATAGGCGCGTACAAAAANGGNACAAACCCTGCGCTGGACGAGGCTTTACGCAAGATAGACAAGATAAACGGATTTTTACAGCAGGCGACGGACGAGGCGTTCTCCTANGAGGAGACGATCCAGATGATGAAAAATGCCGTCAAGTAAAAAATGCTGATAGGGGAGTGACCGGTATGAAATTTAAAATAATAGCGGCAGTCCTTGCTGCGGCGATCTCCGTTTCGGCGGCAACGGTCACGGCTTTTGCCGACCGCAGGGGCGTTGAGGTAAGCGNNANAAATTTTCCCGACGAGGTTTTCCGCGGTTATGTTTCGGAAAACATTGATACAGACAAGGACGGCTGGCTTAACAACGGCGAGAGGCTGTCCGTGTTCAAGCTGAATTTAAGCGACCAATGGGTCGATTATAAAGAGGAAAACAAGATAAAGTCCCTAAAGGGAATTGAATATTTTACCAATCTGGTGGTTTTGGTTTGCGACAACAACGAGATCACCGAAATGGATCTGGACAAAAACATTAATCTGGAGGTACTCAAATGCTCCGGGAACAAGCTTGAGTCCCTTGATCTAAGCTGTAACCTGCGGCTGTGGGGACTTCATTTCAACGATAACGAGATAGACGACATTGACCTTAGCAATAACAGCGAGCTGCAATTTTTGCAGTGCGGCGGCAACAAGCTGACTTCTCTTGACGTTCGAGACAATAAAAAGCTTATGGATCTTTACTGCGACAACAACAAGCTTAAAAGCCTTTATTTAAGCAAAAATACCGAGTTAAGACAGCTCAANTGCTCGGGCAACAGGCTGACAGAGCTTAATTTGAGAAAAAACAAANGGCTTAAATATCTNCAGTGTGAGGACAATTGCATCAGAAGCCTGGATATAAGCCAAAACAACAAGCTAAAGGCTTGGTCATGCGACGAAAATGTCAGAGTTACATTATAAATAANGGAAAAGCAGAGGGAGGGATTTCTTGTGAACATCAAAAGGCTTGGCGCGGCTTTTGCGGCTGCTGTAGCTGCGGTTTCGGCGGTAACTGTTACGGCTTTTGCGGCGGGAACAAGAGTGCCGATAAATGAAAAGTATTTCCCAGATGAAAATTTCCGTGAGTATGTTNNNCNGTTNGACACCGACGGGAANGGTTCTCTTTCNCAAAAGGAGAGGGACGCTGTTACGGAGATCAACGTTGGGTTTCCGAATGATGATGAANTAATAAAATCNCTTGTNGGCGTTGGATATTTTCAAAATCTCGAAAAGCTTGAATGCTCTGGAAACGAGCTTACAAAGCTTAATGTCAGCAANAACACTGATCTGAAAGAACTTAGATGTGACGACAACAAGCTGACANGTCTTAACGTAAGCAAGAATACAANGCTTGAAAAGCTGATGTGCAGCGGGAATAAAATTCAAAAGCTTTACGTTCAGAAAAATACCGAACTTAAAGAGCTGTACTGCAACAACTGCGGATTGACAGAACTTAATGTCAGCAAAAATACAAAGCTGACAAATTTATACTGNANNACAAACAAGCTGAAAAAGCTTGATNTGAAAANCAACACCNAGCTTGTTGAGGTGTATTGCTTTGAAAATAAGCTTGAAAGCATTGACATAAGCGGCTGTGCAAAGCTGAAAAGCTTGGTCTGCAATTTTAATAAACTGACANCGATTGACGCAAGCGGCTGTGACAATATNAACATAACATTTGACACGGGTACAGAGGTCATACAAAAAAAATAAAGGTACATCTTCTAATTAAAAACGGAGGACTTTGCTTTTGAAAAGGTTTGAATTTTCTTTAAACAAGCTTAAAGGCTACAAGCAGCAGGTGCTTGACAGGGAAAAAAACAGCCTTGCACATTTAAGACGGCAGCAGCAGCAGTACATTGACGACAAATACGCGCTTGAACAAAAGCTGAAACAATCCAACGAGGAGTATATCTTAAAATCCTCCCGGGGCATGACGGTCATGCAGCTGACCACGTTCAAGGGCTATCACAACTCCCTTTCGGCGCAAATAAAGGAGCTTGAACGCTCTATTGCGGTCATGGAGGAAAAGGTACAGCGGCAGCTCGGCGTTGTAATTGAGGCGACAAAAGAGGTTTCCTCGCTGGAAAAATTAGAGGACAAACAGCTTGAAGAATACAACTTTATGGCGGCAAAAGCCGAGGAGCAGTTTATTTCCGAGTATGTGGTGAACAGCACGTACCGCACCGCAAATTAATACGGTTTAAAGTCCAAAGGGCTTTAAATATATATTTTATTTGAAAGGAGGGAAATGCAATGGATAATACGGTTATGCTCGGTTTGCAGGCGGTGGCTGCTGCGGCTGCGGCGGTTGACGCTTCGGCGGGAATGACGGCTGTACCCGAGGGCGGCGAAAGCTTTTCGGCGGTTCTTGCGGCACAGACAGGTTCCGGACAAGTCGTTCAGGAAAACGCTGCTGTTCAGGACAGTCAGGCGGCTGAAGGAGACCTTGCTGCTGAAGAGACCAAAACTGTCGGCGATCTTTCTCTTAAAAAAGAGGACGAAAACGGTTCGGATTCCGCTTTGGACGTCATTCTGAACATACTGGATTCCACAGAGGACGACGGCACGCTGAAAGGCATGAAAATTCTTGCGAAAGCTGTTTTAAACGCTATGATGGGCGACAGCGGCAGGAAGAAGAAAACCGACTTGTTCGCGTTCATGGGCGAGGGCTATGATGTTTTTGCCGACGATTACAATTTGTTCCTTACGGGAACGGAGATGTTAAGTCAGATAGGCATTGCTCTGAAAGCCGACCTTATGGCTGCGGAGGAGAAAGCAGGAAACGGTTCGCTTTTCTTTATTGATACCGAAGCGGAGGAAGATTTTATATCTCCTATCGACGAGGTGATCTCCAAGCTGGATAAGATAGTTAAAAAGCTTTATTCGGCGGACGATGACGAAACGGACGAAACTGCGGCGGCGGAAATGCTTGCGGCAATGCTGGATATTCCTGCGGACACGGATCTGGATTATGTCCTTACTCCCGTTAAGGAGCAGGCGGTAGAGTCCGCGGCGGAAGTCCTTACATCTGCAAAGGAGATAGTCGGGTTGGAAAGTCCCGAGGACGTTCCCAAAATGGAGCAGCTTTATTCGGAGCTTACGGCTTCCGTAAAGGGCGATAAATCCGAAGCGGAGCAGAGCTACAGCGTACACAGGGCGTTCAATGTGAACTTTGCGGCGGTGAAGATCAACAATGCGGCGGATCAGCTTAAAGCCATAAACGGCGAGGAAGCGGCGGCGATCGCGGTTGACGCGGCGGCGATAAGATTCGGCGAAAGCGTGACTGCGGCGGAGACAAGCGTGGAAGTCAGCACAGACCCTGTTGATGTTGAGGAGCAGATAACGGAAACGATTTCCGAAAGACTTTTCGAGATGAAAGAGGATAACGGCACGGAGGAGCTTATTATGGTTCTCAAGCCCGAAAATCTCGGTCAGGTGGCTATCAAGCTTGTCAAGGAAAACGGCGCGGTATCGGTGCTTCTTTCAGCTCAATACGACGAGGTCGGAAAGCTTATGGCGGAGCGCGCGGCAAATCTTGGAAGCAGCCTGCAGAGCAGGGACGTTCAGGTCAAGGACATAAACGTTGTCGATCCAAGCAATGCGGCGGAGCAGATGGGTCTTAATTTTACAAATCAGGGCTTTAGCTTTGCGCGTAATTTTGGAGGCGGCTTCTCGGACTCGGACAGCAGAGGTTCTTACAGAGCCGACGGCATAGAGGGTATCGAGGAAACGGACGGCGGGGATATGACGGAAAATATTGAAATTATAAGGGAGGCAGGATCATGGCAGACTATAGCCTGAAAACCGAAGGAATAAACAGTAAATATTCAGGCGGTTATGTACAGGTTAAGAATCAGGATTCGGACGACGCGTTCAGCAACGGTTCTCTGGACTTTGACGGATACCTGAAGCTTTTGGTAGCGCAGATGAGCAATCAGGACTTCAACGACCCGATGAGCGACGCTGACTTGCTTAATCAGATGGCGCAGTACTCAATGCTGGAGGGTATCAAGGATATGACCCAGCAGTCGGCTGTAAGCTATGCGGCTTCTTTGGTGGGCAAGGTAGTTACGGTAAGCGACGGTCAGTATTACCACACAGGTGTTGTAAGCTCTATTTCTGTAGAGGACGGCAAGCCATATGTAATGGTTGACGGCGAGGCGTTCAAGAGCAGTGAAATTACAGATATTGTCAACGCGGACGACTACAACGAGCTGGTAAAGCTTATCGGTAAGACTGTTACGTACAAGGGTAATGCGGCTGATGCTGAGGACGCTGTTAAGGGAGTTGTTACAGGAGTTGTATTCCTTGGCGGTCAGGGTTATGTTGCGGTAAACGGCAAAACATATCCTGTGGGCGTGCTTCAGGTCGTTGATACGGACGAAGGCGAAGACGGCGGCGCTGAGGGCGTTGACGGAAGCGAAGAAGGCGGCGAGAACGGCGGCACGGAAGGCGTTGACGGAAGCGGAGAAGGCGAAGGCTCCGAAGGCAGCGGTGAAACAGGAGAAAACGGCGGTGTTACAGGCGGCACAGAAAGTTCCGAAAGCAATACCGAGAAAACCGAAAACGATCCCTACGCTTTTAAGGTAGGAGAAGTTGAAGAAAGCAAGGCTGCTTCCTATGCGGCAAGCTCCGCGGCTTTGACAGACCTTCTCATGAGAGAGCTTGACAAGGTAGACAGCAGGTCGGTAAGCGCGGCTTCCGAGCAGAGCTTTGAGGACTTTAACCTTGAAGAGGTAATGCAGACCGCACATATAAACGTTCCTGAATTTGCGTCGGGAATTTATTCCGAAACAGAAAGCATACTTTCTTCTGTTGACAACAGGACTGTTTATGCAAACGGCGATTCCACGGTAAGCGGCGTGGGCAATGTGAGCCTTAGGGATTACGACCGTTCCACAGGCACGGGTACTCTTGTTGACGATAACTACACCGAAGTTATCAGAGACGATACTCCTACAGTTACAACAACGGCTTATACTTCCAACACAGGCACAAGACAGTATACGGCAAGCGGAAAGCTTAAGGGCGTTACGGCTGCTGCGGGAATTTCACAGGGCGACGGAGTTCCTCACAGAATTTCTGTTGAACAGTACCCCGAAGAGGCGGCTCTTGCAGACGAGCTTGGAACAAGAATGTACGACATTAAATTTATCCACAACCATGAGGTAACATCGAGGATAAAGTCAGGTCCCGTTATTGCGCGCACAGCAAGCGGAAGAGGAGTTACCGAGATAGGCTACAGCGGACTTGGTCAGCTTGGCGAGGTCGTTACTTTTGAGGACGGCACACAGAGAGTTGAGATACTGCTCAAAAGCGGAAAGTCAACATGGCTCTATACCAGCGGAAAATACACCCTCGACCAGATATGCACAACAAGCGGCGCGGCAGGTTCATTGTCAAATATGACAGGCGCGGAAAAGGCTATCAGACATTACTCTCATGTAAACGGCTACGCTACGGGAAGCGGACTTTTCAGTGCTCCGTTGTGATGACAAAAAATAAATTGTAAAGGATCGATGCCGACTATGTTAATCAGCGAGTATATGCTCCGCAGCAATGTGTCGGTAACAACAGGCAAGGCGGGCGCGGTACATACGCCGCAGCAGAACGTACCGAACGGTACGGCGGTCAGCCCCCAAAGCAGCGATTTCGCAAAGGAACTGGAAAATCAGCTGCGGCAGCTTAACAGCGAAAGCGGAGTGCAGTTTTCAAAGCACGCTATGGACAGAATTTCAGAAAGGAATATCGACCTTAGCGCAGACAATAAGCTTGACAGACTGAACAAAGCGGTAACGCTTGCAGGCGAAAAGGGCTCGGACGACGCTCTTGTTATGATTGATTCCACGGCATTTGTCGTCAGCGTTAAAAACAACAAGGTAATAACCACTTTAACGGCGGACGATATGCAGGGCAGCATTTTCACAAATATTGATTCTACGGTCATCATGTAGAACTGACGCGGTTGGACCGAAAGGAAACCGTACCGTCCCGAGCGAATGACGGACGGACAGGTCAGCACGAATGATGATGAAAAAAATTATCTTTAATTTTGATAAGGAGTGCTTGATACAAATGGTTAAATCACTTTATTCCGGTGTTTCCGGACTTACTGTTCACCAGACAAGAATGGACGTTATCGGTAACAATATCGCTAACGTAAACTCTGACGGCTTTAAGGCTTCAAAGGTAACGTTCAGAGATATCTACTATCAGGGCTACAGAAGCGCGACGGCAGGCCGTGCAACAGCTGCCGGCAACAACCCCTCACAGGTTGGTTACGGCGTACAGGTAGGCTCTATCGACAAGGATATGTCACAGTCAGGCGGACGTTCCACAAAATTCGCATTTGATATGATGCTTGAGGGCGACGGCTTCTTCATGACAATGACATTCGATAACCTCAACCTTAATTCCGATAAGAACCCCTCTGTAACAAGATATACAAGACTCGGCAAGTTCGGCGTTGACAGCTACGGAAACGTTGTTGCTTCAAACAATGTATTTGTTGTAGGTTCAAGAAACACTCTTGACGGACTTACCGCATTGGGCGACGACAGCAAAAATTCTATGAACGATGTTGAATACGTTGACAGAAACGAAGACGGCAAGATAACGGCGGGCGATATCACATACAGAAACGTTATTAATCTTGACGAGCTTATGCAGCAGGCTTATAATGTTTATACCGATGAGTTCGGCTATGCCTACGGCTATGACTGGGAGGCTATAATCGCGGGACGTGAGACCGCAAATCCCGATAGAGGAGAGCTTGCGCTTGACGCTTTTGCAGGCGTTAAGTATGATATAGCAAAGCTTGAGGCTGACGGTTATACATATACTCCCGCAAACGGAGATACCCCTGCTTCTATCACAAAGGGCGGCACAGCGGTGACAGATCTGGAAACATTGGAAAAATATGTTGATATCCAGGAGACCCTTAAAGCTCTGAATGCGGCTACAAGCGCAACCGACGCAAGAGCCGCGGGCGCGCAGTACAGATATTTTGTTGATGTTACAGGCAACAAGATCAAAAATGACGACGGCACATACCCCACATACAGCGGCGGCGGCGGTGAAGGCGGCGGCGGTGCCGGCGGAGATGCCGATGCTGTGACCAACATTTATGACAACTTCTTTAATAACGGCGTTGTCAAGACAGGCGACGACCTTAAGGCTGCAAAGACTGCGGCCGGCGACGCGGGCGCTCTTATTGGCGAACTTAAATTTCAGGACGCCGACTCTTTGCAGATAGGCGCTGACGGTCTTATCATGGTAGGATATGCCGATAAGGTAAAATATCTTGCAAGAATTGACCTGGCTGTATTCGAGAACCCGGACGGTCTTTCCGAGGACGGTCAGACACAGTTCGCGGAAAGCGCTGCTTCCGGTGAAGCGCATCTTAAGAGAGCTCAGGTTGACCCCGGCGTTACTACAACAAGTATAGTTTCGGGCAAGGTGGAGATGTCCAACGTAAACCTTGCTGACGAGTTCTCCGATATGATCATCACACAGAGAGGCTTCCAGGCTAACGCAAGAATCATCACAACCTCCGACTCCATGCTGGAGGAGCTTGTAAACCTTAAGAGATAATCCCTATCATTAGATAATATGGACTGACTTTGGCGAGTCATTCCATGAGGGTATGCGTTTTAATATGCAGACCCGTCCCTCTATTAACTATTATGTAACTATTATAATAACTACAATAACCTTTACGGGGCAGAATTAAAAAGCTGCTCCGTAAAGCGATTATTAAGATAGTTTTACGAATAGTTAAAAAATTTACCAAATATACAAAATGTATCAAAAAGTATACCGAAAGGAAAAAATTTTTATGATTAAGTTGACAAGATTGAACGGAACGGATATACTTATAAATGAGAACTTTATCGAGCTTGCGGAGGAAACTCCCGATACGGTTATAACCATGGAGAACGGACACAGGTATCTCGTGCAGGAAAAGCTTGATGATATAGTGACAATGATAAAGGATTACAAGAAGGAAATAAAAGCTTCTGATTAGGACAAATTGCAGTTTGGCTGCTTTTTATAGATAAATTTTTTATCGGAGGAAATGTTTATGAATATTTCAGGTATTATAGGATTGGTGCTTGCTTTCGGACTTATTGTCTGGGGTATCATGAGTGGCGGTGAGTTAAGCGGATTTATCGACGTTGCATCTATCGCTATCGTTGTGGGCGGTACTATAGGCGCTATTGTATTTAACTACCCGCTGTCGGTATTGACCAAGATACCGAAAATGCTGAAGGTCGCATTTTTTCCAAAAAAATACGATCCTGACGTGTACATATCCCAAATGGTTGAGCACTGTAAGACCGCGCGTATGAAGGGTATCCTTGCTCTTGAAGAGGCGGCGAACGCCTGCCCCGACCCGTTTATGAAGTCGGCTCTTATGCTTATCGTTGACGCTAACGATTCGGACAAGGTCCAGACAATGCTTGACCAGTCGATAAACTTTATCTGCGAGCGTCACGAGAACAACTACGCTCTTTGGGCGAAAGGCTCGGCGGTTGCGCCTGCCATGGGTATGATCGGTACGCTGGTTGGACTTATCAACATGCTTGCTACCCTTGACCCTACTGACCCGAACTCGGCGGCAAACCTGGGCGGAAGTATGTCCACGGCGCTGGTTACGACGTTTTACGGCTGTATCCTTGCCCACGTTATATTTACGCCTATAGGCAACCTTTGTAAGTACAACCATAATCAGGAAATTCTCTGTCTCCAGATCATAGAAGAGGGTACTCTTGCTATCATCTCGGGAGCTAACCCACGTTACGTTGAGGAAAAACTTAGAATGATGCTCCCCGGAACACACGTTCCGAAGAAGGGTTCGGCTGCTGCGGCAGAGGGCGAATAATTCCAAATTTTTCGTATATTGGAAGAAATTACGTGCTTAATGTGCAATATCACTAAAAGTTGGCGTAAATTTCGGCATAGTTGGTACAAAATAATTTTTAAAATGTGCTTTAAATTTGCTTGAAAATATGTTATAATATACTATCTGATATTGCAGATTGATTAATGGCAGCTACAATTAATAGTTTGTTAATAAAATAAGGTTTATCCCGATTTGCGAAAGGGGGAATATGCTTTGGCACAGAGAAGACAGTCCCAGGAAGAAGAGGGCGGAAGCTGGATGGACACCTACGGCGACATGATAACGCTGGTTCTTACGTTTTTCGTTCTGCTTTATTCGATGTCCAATATGGATCAGAGCAAGTGGACGCTTATTGCCACATACTTTTCACAGGGCAGGAGCGAGGTAAGGGTTGCGGGTCAGCCCGATCCCGAAAACGATCCGAATTCCGTTTATGAGGAACAAGTTCCCGAAGTCTCCGAATATGACGAGATAATTGATTTTGAAGACTTCTACCTGTACCTAAAAGAGGTCATTACAACGAACGAGCTCCAGGCGAGCGTAAGCGTTGAGATGTCCAACACGGGCGTGTATATGCGCTTCAGAGACAACGTTTTCTTTGCGGGCGACAGCGACGTGCTTCTTGACGAGGGTAAATACATACTGGATATTATATCCGACGGTATACGGAGCGTAAATGAAAGAATTTACGCGGTAAAGGTCAGCGGTCATACCGCAGGCGCTTCAAATTCGGACGTGAACGAATGGTCGCTTTCTACCGGGCGAGCCAATTCGGTCATCAATTATATGCTGAGTCTCGACGCGTGCGACCCGAATAAGTTTTCTTCGGCGGGTTACGGAAAGTACCGTCCTGTAGAGGAAAACGATACAGAAGAGGGCAGGCGTCAGAACAGGCGCGTTGAGATCATATTTGTCAGAAACGACGTTGACTTTACCGACCCGGAGGTCGTAAACGAGCTTCTCCAGCTTGAATACGGTCAGGGCTTTATTCAGCCCTCCGACGAAAACGGCGGAGTGACGGTAGAAAGCGATGCTGCCGGTGAAGCAGTTCCCGACGTTGATTCACAGCGTAGCGATCCCGACAGAGTTTATTATTCAAAAGAAGATATGCTTGCCGGAAACAGATCATAAGAATAAAACCGGAACAATAAAAATTCCGGAAAGGATGGTTGCAAAGATATGGCTGACGTACTGTCGCAAAGCCAGATTGACGCACTGTTGAACAGCTTTTCGTCTGAAGGAACGAAAGCCTTTGAAGAAATTGAAGAGCAGGCAAAGGAACAGAAAGTAAAGAATTATGACTTTAAGATGCCTAAAAAGTTCACAAAGGAGCAGCTTAAAGTTATAGACGGTATTTTTGAAAACTATTCCCGCGTGCTTTCATCTTATCTTACAGGACTTATGAGAATTTTCTGCAAGGTGGAGGTTCTTCAGATAGAGGAGCAGCTGTATTACGAGTTCAACAATGCGCTTCCTGACTATGTAATGATGTCGATGGTTAATATGGGTATAACCGACGACGATGTTATGGAAACCAACAGCATTATGCAGGTGTCGAACCAGATAGCGTTCACCATGATGGATCGTCTCATGGGAGGCGAGGGCGCCTATTATGAACAGAACAGAGACTTCACCGAAATAGAGGTGGGACTGTTCACAACGGTGCTGAACAAAATGACGGCGCTTCTGAAAGAGCCGTGGGGTACATACATCGACATAAACCCTGTTATAACCACAATTGAGACAAACGCAAGAGTTATGCAGTCCATTTCGCCGGACGAGGTGGTTATACTCGTGGTGCTGGAAATGGAGATAAAAGATGTTAAAAACACGATGACGTTCTGTATCCCCGCTATGAACCTTGAGTCTATCATGTCCAAGTTCGGAGACAGGTGGTCGAGAACGACCAAGAAGCTCGATCCGAAAAGGGAAAAGGAAAGACGGGTCTCGCTGCTTGAGGCTATCAAGGATTCAGACCTTAGGATCAGCGCCGTTCTGGGCAAAACAAAGCTTGATCTGTATGACGTACTGACAATGCAGGTCAACGATATTATCCCACTTAATGTGCCTATTGACAGCAATATTACCATTAATATAGGAGACAATTTATGGTTTGACGGAAAGCTTGGTACGAAAAATAGTAAAAAGGCTGTTAAAATAGACAATATCTATAAAGACTTAGGAAAATAAACCTGGTTTTGGGGCACACAAAAAAGAAAAGCCACAGAACGGAAAGGATGGTTACATATAATGAGCGATGAGAAGATTACTATTGACGGCTTCGGCGACGTGGAAATGGACGCCATAGGCGAAATAATGAATATAACTATGGGGTCCGCCGCAACAGCTGTGTCGAATATGCTTTCGGCAAAGGTTTGGATAACTACTCCTACGGTAAATGTAATTGAGTCGAAAGAGATAAATTTCCCCGAGCTGGAACCGTCAATAATGGTAAAGATCAAGTATACACAGGGTATTTCGGGTCAGAACGTTCTGGTTTTGAAGCAGAACGACGTACAGCTGATACTTAATCAGCTTATGGGTCTGCCTCTTGAAATATCGGAGGATTTCCAGTTTGACGAGCTGAATATTTCCGCGGTATGCGAGGTCATGAATCAGATGATGGGCGCTTCCGCGACCGCACTTTCGGAGATAATTGAAACGACCGTGGATATTTCCACTCCGGAGGCGATCGTTCAGGAGGGTGACGGAGACGTTAAGACCGAAATATACGAGCTTGCGGGACAGGATTATGTTTGTACGGTAAAGTTCGACCTTACTATCGACGGCGTTATCAAGTCCGAGTTTATTTCGGTGCTTACCATTGACCTTGCAAAGGAAATGGCTTCCAAGATGATGGCAACCTACAACA
>JAAVHM010000098.1 GCA_014799675.1 Ruminococcus sp.
AGAAACCTCAAAGGGGGAGGGGGAATGCCGATTTTTGTTGGGTTATTTTGTCCCCCTCCCCCTTTGTGGTGTCTGACCCCCGAATTTGTGAACGACTAACAAATTCCTAACCTTGCATCTAAAATTCAAAGACAAACAAACCGTTACCCATAAAACAAGTTAATAAAATAAATGAAAATTTATCTTAATATTTTTTTGAAAAAACTATTCCCTTTTGCGGAAAAATTTGTTATAATAATATCGTAGAAATTTTTTTGGAAAGGAGTATGCCTTTTTCTGAAAGGCATAATAACATATATGAAGCGTTTAAGATATTTTGCGGCTGTTCTGGCTGCGGTGTTTACCGTCAGCATGATACTTACCGTTTCCGCTTCGGCGTCGGTGTCGTTTACCCCAAATTTCACGGTAAACAGCGAGGCGGCTGTGCTGATAAACCTCGATAAGGACGTTATCGTTTATGAAAAAAATCCCACGAAAAAAATGTACCCCGCTTCCCTTGCCAAAATAATGACGGCAATCGTGGTGCTGGATAATATCCAAGACCTTGACAACACCAGCTTTACCGCCCCCCTTGCGGTCTTTGACGACCTTTACGGCAAGGGAGCTTCCTCGGTAGGCTACGAAAGGGGCGAAATAATCACCGCAAGAGATTTGATGTACTCCATGCTTATGGCTTCCGCCTGCGAGTCGGCGGGCATACTTGCATACTATGTCGGCGGCGAAAGTATGCAGAATTTTGTTGACATGATGAACCAAAAGGCCGTTGAGATAGGCTGCACGGGTACGCATTTTGTAAACCCTCACGGTCTTTACGACGACGACCAGTATACCAACGTTTACGACATGGCGATAATTGCAAAGTATGCTGTGGACAACTACCCCAAGTTCGTTGAGATAGCCACTACCGCCGAGTACAATTTAAGCGCAACGAATTACCATTCGGAAAGCTGGACGATACGCCACACGAATTCCATGCTCCACCAGAACAGCGGCTTTTACTACGAGCCTGCTAAGGGACTTAAAACAGGTACTCTCGACGAGTCGGGAAGAAACCTTGCTTCAATGGCGAGCCGCGACGGAAACAATTACCTGCTGATAACAATGGGCGCGCCCCTTTACGAGGCGGACGGCAGCAAAGCCAACGGACAGTATGAGGATCATGAAAAAATTTACGAATGGGCGTTCAATACCTTTGAGTACACAAAAATAGTAAGCAGCACCGAGGAGATAACGGAAGTACCCGTAAAGCTCGGCGACGGCGAGGATCATGTGATACTCGTCCCCTCTGACGATTTTTATGCCATTTGGCCCAATACCCTTGACAGCTCAAGTCTTAAAAAGGAGATAGACAATAAAGACTACCTCGATTCGGACGGCTCTGTGGTAGCTCCCATAAAAAAGGGACAAGTCTTGGGCAAATACACTCTTTCCCTTTCGGGAGAAACCATTTGCTCGGTGGACTTGGTCGCAAACAAGGATATCGCTCTTTCCCAGCTTGAATACAACCTCATGAAAGCCAAAGCCTTTGTTGGTTCGTTCTGGTTCAAAATGGCTGTTGGAGCAGCAGCCGCGCTTATCGCCGCGTATATTGCGGTGTACGTCCTTGCCACAAGAAAACGCAGGCGAAAGGTAAAGCGGGTCTCAAAAAACGGAAAACGGCGGCTATAGGAATTGACAAAACATTTTTAATGTGGTAAAATAATAACATTGCTAAAGTTGTTAATGCTTGAAAGGTGGTTATAAATATGTCAAAGGATAACGACAGAAAGAAGCTCTGCGTTTCCAGCTTGGTCTTGGGTATCGTGGGACTTGTATTTTCTTTTATAGTTCCTATCGTTTCATACGCCTGTGCAATTCCCGGGCTTGTTATCGGCATCAAAAAGCGGAAGAAAAATTACAGCTCCTCCGCCGGTATATCCCTTAGCATAGTGGCGTTGTCGCTGGCTTTGATAAACTCTGTATTCGGCGTGCTTATGACAATAAAGATGTTTTTCTCCGACAACGGCGAGGAAAAGGAATAATTGTTAAGAACGCAAAACAATAGTACTTTCCTATGCAGACAGGTTCTGAAAGCAGGAGGTGATAAAAATGACCGAAAAAGAGAGAAAAGACGTTAAAATGGCTACTATTTATGAATTAAGACTGCTTATTGATGACGATGAAAAAGAAAACTATTCTAAAGAGGAACTTTTAAAGCTTCTTGACGGAATTGCAAGAGCTAAAGAACAAGAAATGTAACATAAAATAGAAACGGACTGCTGCACCTCATGCAGCAGTCCGTTTTTCTTTTATGTAACTTTATTCAATTGCTCTCGAAAGCGTTATCGCAAGAACGTCGTCCGAAGCCGAATTCTGCATATAGTAGTTGGTGGTCTCAACCTTGCGGTAAATGCCGTCGTCCCCAAGCTGTCTTGTAACAACAGCGCGGACGCGTTCGCCTTTTTTGTATGATTCAAGCTGGTCGTTCACGTCAAAGGTGTCGGAGAAAAGCTTCCTGTCATCGGGGTGCATACTGGACGCGCCGTGTACGATAAGCTCGGAGTACACTCCCGTAGAGGGACATGAACGTGTGGAAAAATGCTCGTATACCATCATGTAAAAGCTGTTGCGGCTCAGATTGCTTAAAATTATCAATGGGTATCTTGTAAATACTGCGTCCAGAAGAAGCTGTGTTGCGCTTGCGGGAGGCAGGGTCAGGAGGATATCCTCGCTTTCGGCAGGACTTTCCGCATTTTTTAGAGCGTTTCGGAAGTCCTCCTCGGGCATAGGCTTCGCAAACAAAAATCCCTGTATCAGCTCACAGCCGCAAGTCCTAAGGAAGCCCAGCTGCTCCTTTGTCTCAACGCCCTCCGCAACGGTGGTAAGCTTAAGCCTGTGTGCAAAATCGAAAATACTTTCAAGAACGATACGCTCCTTTTCGTTTTCGCAGTTTCCGCTAAGCAGTGACTTGTCGATTTTCAGCACAGAGGCGGGGACGTCCTTTACAAAATTAAGTGAGGAAAGTCCGCTTCCGAAATCGTCTATGGAAGCTTCAAAGCCGGCGTCGCAGATGCTCTGGACGAATTCGATTATCGTGCTTTCGTCCGCAGAAAGGGCGGACTCTGTAATTTCAATTTCCACCAGCTTGTGGGGGACGCTGTATCTGTCCACCGTGTCGCTTAAACGCTTTGCGAAATCAGGCTCGCTTGTATGCAGGCGGGAAAAGTTTACCGACACCGTGACCACACGGCGGTCGTTTTTTATCTCCTCGCTCAAAAAGCGGCAGGTCTCTTCAAGCATATACCAGTCCAGATCGGAGATAAGTCCCAGTTCTTCAAGCAGAGGGATAAATCTGCCCGGGGATATCATTTCGCCGTCGGCGGTTATCCACCTTGCCAATGCCTCCGCCCCTGCGACTTTGCCGTTCACAGCGTTGTGCTTGGGCTGATAAAAGACCTTTATTTCCTTGTTTTCGATTGCGCTTTTAATAAGCGCGCCGATGTTTTCTTTTGTGATTTCAATACTCATAAAACAACATCTCCATGCTAAATATATTTAAGAATTGTTTTTATTTAATAACATCATAGGACGTGTCGTCATCGGTATTCTTATTCACCGAATACCCCGACATTGATGATGTGTCGGGAGCAAGCTCAATAGACACGTCAAATGTAACGGGGTCTCCCGTTATTTCCTTTCGGAAAATCGTCAGCGTGACCCTGTCCCCGGGAATTTTTCCCGCAAGCGCTTCAAGTATTTCCGCCGTGCCGTAGACCCGCACGCCGTCAATGTGAGTGATTATATCGTAAGGCTCAAGCCCCGCGTTTGCAACGTCGCAGGTGGGGTCTACCTCCATAACGCAAAGCCCCGCCTCAACCTTGTAGGTCTGGGCAAAGTCGTCCCCCACCGAAACAAAGGTCACGCCCACGCGCGCCCTTGTGGAAACATACCCCCTTGCCATAAGCTCCTCGGCAATGGGTACAGCGTCGTCTATAGCAATGCTGAAGCCGATGTTTTCGTACTTCTCGTGGTTCATAAGCGCAACCGCAACGCCAACCACCTGACCGTACATATTAACAAGCGCCCCGCCCGAATTTCCCGGGTTAAGGGCAACGTCCGTCTGTATGCAGCGTATGGTCGAGCTGCTTATATAATCGGTGTCTATCTCCCTGTCAAGACCTGTAACATAGCCGTAAGTCACAGTATTTGCAAAGCCGCCGCCTGCTCCCGCAAGAGCCACTTCCTCGCCGATAACAAGGTCTGCGGACGTGCCTATCTCCGCGGGAGTAAGGTCGTCCCTGTTTATCTTTATTACCGCAAGGTCGCTTTTTTTGTCCATGCCGACAACAGACGCCTTTTCCTCCGAACCGTCGTAAAGCTCCACGGAAAGCCGGTTCGCTTCGTCGATAACGTGAGCGTTTGTGAGGATATAGCCGTCCGTTGTAAGAATAATTCCCGAACCCGAGGAAGAGGGCAGATAAGGTACTTCCCCGAAAGCGTTTATCTTAACCTGTGAGGGCAGGATAGTCTTTGCGACGCCGACGCTTGTCAGCAAGCCTGTTTCCTTGTTCCTGTACATTTCCTCCTCCAGCACGGGCTTGCGTACCGTGGGAATGTTCACAGTAACGTGCTCCGCGCCGTTTGTTGAGGGAAGCTCCCTGATTATCGCGGGAGAAAAATCGCCGTCCCGATCGTTTCCTCCTGAACCGTCCCGAACGGAAATTGCCGCCGAGATAACAACGATAGCCATAAACATAAGTATCACCGCGGCGATAACAACACAAAGACAGCCTGCCCCAAAACGCCTTTTTTTCGGCGGGACTTGCTGCTGTGGTGCGTACTGTCCCTGCGGCGGAATGTACTGCATCTGCGGCTGTGCATATGTCTGATTTGCATACGGGGGCAATTGACCGTCCGTCTGCATATTATTCTGCGTATTATGCTGAATATTCTGCGGAGCTTGTTCCGTGTTCTCCGTTTGCTGAACCTGCGGGGACTGTTCCGTCTGCGGAAGCTGCTCTGTCCGCATTTGCTCTGCCGTCTCCGCCTCTGTCACAAGGGGCAGCTCGTTTTTCGGGAACTGCTCATGCTCTTGCTCCTGCGACCCGTTATTATTTTCAAGGGGCTGATTGTTATTCTCGAAATTATCCATTTATATCCTCCATATGGAAATCACTTGGGAAGTGAAAATTCAAACTCAACATACTGCTCATACTGGCTGCGGACGAGGATAGTCCCCCCGTGAAGCTTTATGAGCGACCTGACGATAGAAAGTCCCAGACCCACACCGCCGGGGTCGATACCCCTTGATTCATCTGTTTTGTAGAACCTCTCAAAAACCCTTGAGATCTCGTTCTCCTTTAAGCCCTCGCCGCTGTTCCGAACGGTAACTGAAGTGGTCTCGTCATTTTCCGAAAAAACGAATTCAATGTAACCGCCGTCGTCAACGAATTTCACCGCATTCTCCACAAGGTTGTAGATTACCTGCTGGATAAGATCCTTGTCAGCCTTAATACTGAACGCGTCGCGGTCAAGCCCCCGTATGTCGACCCTTTTTTCCTCGATACGCTTCTCAAAGTTAAGGAGCGTCCGAAAAATTATCGGGACAACATCAAAGCTTTCGGGCGTAAGNGTAAGCTCCCCCGCCTCGTATTTTGAAATATTCAGCATAGACCGAACAAGCCGCGCAAGGCGGTTTATCTCCATAGAAACTATTTTAAGGTAATGCTCCTGCTGNTCGGGNGGGATAGTGCCGTCCAGAATACCGTCAATAAAGCCGCCGATAGTTGTCATAGGCGTTTTCAGCTCGTGGGAAACGTTTGAGATAAAGCTCTTTCTTGTTTCCTCCGTCTCGGCAATTGAAGTCGCCATTTCGTTTATNGAGTTTGCAAGAAAGCCGAACTCNTTTTCCCCCGTGACATTCAGCTTTGCGGAGAAGTCCCCCTCGCCGAATTTGCGGACAGCCATTGTCATTTCCTTTACGGGCGAAAAAAGGGTGTTGGTGTAAAAATACAAAATAAAGAAAACCACCGTTACTATCACAGCCGCCGCAATGATGACCGTCAGTACCAGCTCCTTAAAATAGTTGGTAAGACTTGCCGCGGGAAGCCTTCCGAAAAGCAGATAGCTGTCNCNGCCTATACTGACAGGATAAGCTATATTNAAATAATCCTCGGAGTAATAATTATCAAGGGTACTCAACTCAAAAAATCCATTNTCGGTGACCTTTGAAACAGTCTCCGTTCCGAAATTTTTATCTGTATGAGAACACGGCGATGCCTCGGAGCAAACCAAGACAGCGCCGCTTGAATCTGTGAGTGTAAAAACAATATCGGAANTTGCGGCAGCGTCTTCATAAACGCTTTTCAGCAGCGGTATGTCAGGCTCTCCGTTCTGAACGCAGGCGGAAGTCTCGGATANGGCGGACTTCATCAGCCCGTCAAGGAACCTCCGCTTGTCGTTTTTATAGTATTCTCCCGAAACAACGAGAATAACGGCGCTCGCGCATATTACCGCAGAAAAGAGTATAGCCGCGCAAAGATAGAAAAATTCCGTAAAAATACTTTTATGCATTTGCGTCCTCGTCAGCCTCGAACTTGTAGCCTACGCCCCAAACAGTTTTGAGAGCCCACTTTTCGGAAACGCCCTCCAGCTTTTCACGCAGACGCTTGATGTGTACGTCGATAGTACGGGAATCCCCGTAATACTCAAAGCCCCATACCTCGTCCAGAAGCTGATCCCTCGTGTAAACACGGTTGGGATTTGAAGCAAGATAGAACAGAAGCTCCAGCTCCTTGGGAGGCGTGTCCATNACCTTGCCGTCAACGCGCAGCTCGTATCTTGTCATATTGACAACGAGNTTGTCGTAGCGGACTTCCTTGACCTCGGACTCGGAGGAAGTCTGACCGATACGTCTTGAAACCGCCTTGATACGGGCGATGACCTCCTTAGTGTCAAAGGGCTTAACGATATAGTCGTCAGCNCCCAGCTCCAGACCGAGAACCTTGTCAAAGGTCTCGCTNTTAGCNGTTATCATAATGATAGGCACGTTTGATTTTTTTCTGATCTCGCGGCATACCTGCCAGCCNTCCAGTTCGGGAAGCATAATATCAAGAAGCACGATATCGGGCTTNAGAGCGTTGAATTTAACAACTGCCTCCTCGCCGTCGTGAGAAATTATCACACCCCAGCCCTCTTTCTCAAGATAGAGTTTCAAAAGCTCGCATATGTTGTTGTCATCGTCAACTACTAAAACCTTTCCAAGTGACATAATAAACCATCCTTTCAAAATTAAGCTGTTTTATTCAGAAGTCGTTGCAGGGTGACTTTTTTTCGCGATGGTACGCCTGAACGGCACGTCCGGATCGGCGCGCCCGCACAGGCATCTTCCTGCGGCTGAATTTTCCTTAAAAAGCAATTACGGCAAATAAAAATTTACGCAATTGTATACGAATAAATTATACCAAAATTTGTCCCTNTATAAATAAACATTNCATGTACTGAATATNACANAATTGTAAATTTAACAAAATGTTGCTTTTAATATTACAAAAGTAAAATAAAAAATTCATTTTTGCCCCCTGCGCCCNATTTCTGCATTATTTCTGCCGATCGTTTAGGAAATGCATTTTNGGGTAAAANTATACNATATTAATGTACAGAAATTTACTTTTAAGCACAAATGTGGAAAACGGTATGCAAAATTATCAAAAATATTGCTTGTCCCGCCGTGNGTTTGTGCAATACGCCGAAATAATATTAAATCTCCAAAAAACACTTGATTTCTGCCGAAATACTGGTAAAATATAATTAGCACTCAAAAAGAAAGAGTGCTAACA
>JAAVHM010000099.1 GCA_014799675.1 Ruminococcus sp.
AATGCGATAAATATTATTTTGATAATCCTGCAAGCTGCGTGCTTGCGGCAATTATCAATGAAAATAATCAGGTGCTGCTGCTCAAACAAAATTACATCACGACAAAGAATTACACTCTTTGTTCCGGATATCTGAAAAAAGGAGATACCCTTGAGGAAACGGTTTCCCGTGAGGTGTTTGAGGAAACAGGTCAGCGTGTGCTTTCCTGTGAATATGTTCAGAGCTATTATTTTGCGCCGAAAAATCTTATCATGACGGGATTTATTGCCTATGTTAAGGCAAGCGATTTCGGTACTTCAAACGAGGTTGACGAGCT
The DNA here is from genome assembly GCA_014799675.1 of Ruminococcus sp. GTDB lineage: Bacteria > Bacillota > Clostridia > Oscillospirales > Ruminococcaceae > RGIG8773. The sequence continues at coordinate 317 of JAAVHM010000099.1, forward strand.
GATTTGGGCGGACTTTGACAAGGCTGTGACTATGGTTGAACGTGAGAATAATTATTCTGGGGTACATTTGGATAATTGTATTGAAAAAATAAAAAACAAAGCTTTATCATTATAAATTTTGGGAGGTGCTAAAATGAATATCAAAGCAATAATTTTTGACGCTTTCGGTACGCTTTTTGACGTCAGCACAGGCGGTTCAGCCAAAAAGACGATAATATCAAATATCCGTTCCTGTGGAAAATCCGTGGACGAGGAAAAATTTGCCGAGGAATGGAAAGCCTTTTACATTGCGAATACTTCGGAAAACAGCGTGTTCCGCAAAGAGCGAGATATTTTTGCCTCACGGATAGAAATGTTTTACAGCTGTTACGGAATTGACAGAAACGCATCAGCAGATTCCGATTTGATAATTCGCGGAGCGTATGAAAGAAAAGCTTTTTCCGAAGTCGGAGAGGTCATCGAAAGTCTAAGAAAAAAATACAAGGTGTTTATTGCTTCAAACACTGATAACGACGTGATTAACGAAGTAATGACAAGAAATAATATCAATGTTGATAAAGTCTACACTTCCGAAAATCTTAAATGCTACAAACCGAACCCAAATTTCTTTAGGCATATACTTGACGACAGCGGTTTTGCTCCGCAGGAGGTTTTATTTGTTGGAGATTCGGTGCGGGACGATATTATCGGTCCGAGATCCGCAGGGATAAAATCTGTGCTTGTTTGCAGAAGCGGAGTGCCCGAAAATGCAGGGCAGTATTGTAATGTAAAAGATTTGAATGGTCTTTTCAATGTTATTAAAAAATTGAATTTGAGGTGATACTATGGAAAATTTATTTTTGGCAATTCCCGATGCGTCTCATGAGGAAGCCTATACAAAAATGATAAGCCGCTGGGAAGAAATCGAAACGAATATAAATCCGTCGCTGCTTGGCAGATACAGCGATAATAAAAAGCGCAACCTTACCTATGCCGAATGGCTTGCCTGCTGTGAGGACGACCGCACAACGGGCAGTATGCTGTCAATGGGCGTCCCCTGTACACTTTATTTTTTGATGAACAGTTCGGGAGAGATATTTGGCAGTATTGAGATAAATCACGCCAATACGCACCGAGGTCATCTCCATGCTGGCATTGCTCCTTGGAATAGAGGCAGGGGATATGGCAAAATCATGTTAAATCTTGCTTTGGAGAAGTGCAGAGAAATGGGCTTTGACAAGGTTGAGATATGTACTAATAAAGACAATATCGGCGCAATAAAAACCATTCTCGGTAACGGCGGCGTACTGACGGAAGATTTTTTTGAAAACGATATTTGGAGTAACCGTTATTCAATTGAATTGTAGCTTACGGAGATGAACTATGATTTGTATTGCCCTTGATAAAAAATTTGAGGAACTCTTTTGTTTTTAAAGAATAGTCGGCAAAAAATTAACAAAAAATTCATTGACAAAAATAAATGTGGGTGGTATCATAATATCAATATTTGCAAAAGCTTTGATGAGGAGCAAAACGGATTGCGAAAATTCCCAGAGAGCTGCCGATTGGTGCGAGGCAGTATTTTTCCGCCGATAATATATCACCTCGGAGCTTTCCGTCAAAAGGGTGTGTCCCAAGTAGAACGGAACGGGTTTCTCCCGTTACAGAGGAGCGTATTGTTTGATACGGCAGAGTGCGGCAAAATAAAATTGCCGAACGAGAGTGGTACCGTGGAGTTGTATTTTACACCTTCACCTCTTGATTTTTCTTGAGGTGAAGGTTTTTTTATTTTGTTTTTTGAAAGGGAGATAATTATGATATTAAACGGTTCGCAGATAATTCTTGAATGTCTTTTGGAACAAGGCGTTGATACGGTTTTCGGCTACCCGGGAGGGGCAGTTCTGAACATTTACGACGCGCTTTATGATTACAGCGACAAGATAACACACATTCTTACTTCCCACGAGCAGGGAGCTTCCCATGCGGCGGACGGCTATTCCCGCACAACCGGAAAAACGGGAGTTGTTATTGCGACCTCGGGTCCGGGCGCAACAAACCTTGTTACGGGTCTTGCCACGGCTTATATGGATAGCATACCTATGGTTGCAATTACGGGAAACGTTTCCACCGACCTGCTTGGCTTGGACAGCTTTCAGGAGGTTGACATCACGGGAATTACCATGCCGATAACAAAGCACAACTACATTGTCAAGGACGTTGCAAAGCTTGCAGACGCTATAAGAGAAGCGTTCTTTATTGCAAACGACGGCAGAAAAGGTCCTGTGCTTATTGATATCCCAAAGGACATTACTGCGGCAAAGTGCGAATTTGAACCGCAGAAGCCAAAAACACACAGCTATACCGTAAATGATGAGGAAATTGCCGAAGCGGCAAAAATTATTGCAAANGCGGAAAGACCNTTTATTTACGCNGGCGGCGGCGTNGTCTCCTGCGACGCTCACGNGGANCTTGCAAAGCTTGCGGAAACTATNGACGCTCCCGTTTCGCTGTCGCTTATGGGACAGTGCGCTTTTGACAACACAAGTCCCCGCTACACGGGCATGATGGGTATGCACGGTACGAAAGCTTCTTCTCTTGCGCTTACGGAATGCGACCTGCTTATNGTTCTCGGTTCACGTTTTTCCGACAGAGTTACCTGCAATACGAACAGTTTCCGTACTGCTGCGGGAAAGGCAAAAATACTCCACATAGACATTGACCCTGCGGAGGTAAATAAAAATATCACCGCCGACTATAAAGTATGCGGCAACGTTAAGCTTGTTCTTGAAAAACTCAACGCAATTCTGACCCCTGTCAAGCACACCGAATGGCTTGATAAAATTACCGAATGGAAAAACACCTACCCGCTTTGTCAGGTATCGGACGACGAGGACGACGTGCTTCCGCAGGAGGTTCTGGAAACGCTTCACGACCTTACAAACGGAGAAGCTATTATCAGCACGGAAGTCGGTCAGCACCAGATGTGGGCGGCGGAATTTTACGATTTCCGCAATCCGAGAAGCTTTGCTTCCTCGGGNGGACTTGGCACTATGGGCTACGGTCTCGGCGCGGCAATAGGCTGCAAGGTGGGAAATCCCGATAAAGTTGTTGTAAACTGTGCGGGTGACGGAAGCTTTTATATGAACATGAACGAGCTTACCACACTTGCAAAATATCAGCTTCCAGTTATCGAGCTTGTGTTCAACAACAGTGTGCTTGGCATGGTTCGTCAATGGCAGAAGCTTTTCTACAACAATCATTTTTCACAGACCACTCTTGAAAAACCTACCGATTTTGAATTGCTTGGCAAGGCTCTCGGCATTGAAGCAATGACTATCAAAACCAAAAGCGACATACGTCCCGTGCTTGAAAAGGCGATCTCTCTCAACAAGCCTGTGCTGATAAACTGCATTATCGACATGGATATAAACGTTCTGCCAATGGTTCCCGCAGGGGCGTCAATTGCAGAACCGATACTGTCAATTGACAGTTGACAGTTTATTTACAAAATCTATCGTATGCTAATGAAAGGAATGTTACCGATGAATAAGATACAGATATTTGACTCCACTCTGCGGGACGGCGCGCAGGGGGAAAATGTTAATTTTTCCGTTGAGGATAAATTCAATGTTATGAAAGCTCTTGACGATTTCGGGATAGACTTTATCGAAGCGGGAAACCCTGCTTCAAATCCAAAGGATATGGAATTTTTCAAAAAGGCTGCGGAGTGTCCTCCGAAAAATTCAAAGCTTGTAGCGTTCGGTTCTACAAGGCGCAAAAATACCTCCTGTGAGGAGGACGCAAATCTTAACGCTCTTGCGGACACAAATGTGGAGTACGTTTCAATTTTCGGCAAAAGCTGGGATTTCCACGCTACAGATATCATAAACACTACTCTTGAAGAAAATCTTAATATGATNTCCGACACAATAAAATATTTGAAGTCAAAGGGCAAAAAGGTTTTTTTTGACGCGGAGCATTTTTTTGACGGCTACAAGAATAATCCCGAATACGCTTTGAAAACTCTTAAAACCGCCGAGGAAGCGGGGGCGATAACCGCTGTCCTCTGCGACACTAACGGAGGCTGTTTCCCCGACGAGATAGCTGAAATTACAAAAAAAGCTATTGAGGCAGTAAATATTCCGATCGGAATACATTGCCACAACGACACGGACTGCGCTGTTGCAAACTCTATCGCTGCTGTAAAGGCGGGAGCTTTACAAGTTCAGGGGACATTCACAGGCATAGGCGAACGCTGCGGAAACACCAACCTTTCAACAGTTATTGCAAACCTACAGCTAAAGCTTGGCATACAGTGCGTTCCCGAAAAATCAACCTCACAGCTTACACAGCTTGCAAGATATGTTTCCGAGGTCTGCAACATGAAGCTTACAGGAACTATGCCATACGTGGGCAAAAGCGCGTTCGCTCACAAGGGCGGTATGCACGCTGACGGCGTAAATAAAAATCCCATAAGCTTCGAGCATATCCCACCCGAAGCTGTGGGAAACAAGAGAAATATTCTTTTGTCCGAGGTTGCGGGACGTTCCGCTATTCTCCGCAGGATAAATGAAATTGCCCCGGAGCTTACAAAGGAAAGTCCCGAGACAAAGGATATTATAGATTTGCTGAAAGATATGGAATTCAAGGGCTATCAGTACGAAGCGGCGGACGCTTCCTTTGAGCTGCTCGTAAAAAAATATCTCGGAAAAACACAGGAGTTCTTCGGCATAAATTATTTTAAGATAATCGGAGAAAAAAGCGGGGAATTCCAAAATCCCTCATCAGCNATAGTNAAAGTTGCGGTAAACGGAAAGACAGAAATTGCCGCGGACGAGGGGGACGGTCCGGTAAACGCCATAGACAAGGCTTTGCGGCAGGCGCTGACGGTGTTCTATCCGTCAATTGCGGACATTCACCTTATCGACTATAAGGTGCGTGTTGTTGACGGCAGCGCTGCAACCGCGGCAAACGTAAGGGTTCTTATTGAAAGCACGGACGGCAAGGACATATGGACTACCGTGGGAGCGTCCACAGACATAATAAATGCGTCCGTGACCGCACTTATTGACAGTATCGAATACAAGCTTATGAAGGATAATTCTCACAAAAATTCATAAATCTATCCATAGCGGAGGTGCGCTTTGTACTTTTTAAACAGGCAAAGCCCACCTCTCTTTTATTTATGGGGACGGACAGCGGTATCTCTATCAGACTGCCGTCCTCCAGTTCCTTTTCAACAAAACGTTTTATTACGCAGGCAACGCCTATTCCCGTTTTTACAAATTCGATAAGCATATCCATGCCGCTTACTTCAAGGATATGCTCTGGAACGATACCGTTTTCCTTGAAATAGCGGTCAACGTGCATACGGGAAGCGTTTGCGCCGTCAAGGAGCATAATGTTCGCTTTTTCAAAAACTGTAGCTTCCTCTCTTATTTGGAGGTTATTTATATATGAACGTGTGGCAACAAAAACGTCCTCNATCTCGCCGAGAGAATANAAGCTTATGTCCGAGAGATTTTCGGGCTTTACCATAAGGGCAATNTCAATTCTNCCGTCGGNAAGCTGTTTNATAAGCTTTGAAGAGGACTGACAGTCCACCGTTATTTTGACGTGGGGATTTTTCTCAATAAAGCCTTTAAGGTAGGGGAGAAGCATATGCTTGCAGAGTATTGCGCTTGCCCCCAGACGAAGCCTGCCTATGCCAAGCTCGTTGATTCGGCGGAGCTTGTCCTCGCCCTCGTGGATTATATCAAAGGCGGTTTTAAGCTGCTCATACAAAAGCTTTCCCTCGTCGGTAAGGGTCACGCCCCTGTGGTTGCGGACGAAAAGCTGCGTCCCCAGACTTTCCTCCATTTTAGTGATAGCCTTGCTTATAGCGGGCTGGCTGATATAATTCATTTCTGCGGCGCGGGAAATGCTTTCGCACTCCGCAACGGCGCAGAAAAGACGATATCGGTTAAGGTTGCTTTCCGAGATCACAGGCTATTTTCCTTTCCTATTTTCAAACTTTATGGCGCGGTAATATGTATGATCGGGATTTTGCTTACTGTCTTTAAAGGTAAAACTCTTCAATTTTCTTTAGCAGATCATCTTTATCTATATCTCCCCAGAAAAAACCGTGTATTACCTCTGTTTCATTTTTTATGGAAAATTCTTTAATATCAGCAAATTCGCCCCATCCCTCATCACAATTTATTACAAAGGCTTTGATTTTTCCATGGTCTATATACTCATTTTCCTCAATTATATATTTTGAATATATTCGTTCATAAAAGCACTCCGCATTACCCTCAAAGAAAAAATTATTATAATCATATTCAAGCAGATAAGTATCGTCATTATCAGATTTTAATTCTTTTTCTATATAATCAAAACATTCCTTTGTCATAATGCTGTTATAATAATCGATTTGTCCAACCGAATCGTATGCATTATTTTTAAAATCCTTTATTTTCATACATTTCGAATTTACATAGTCTTCTTCGAAACGTATAACCTTTATGTTTTTCATATCGTAATACGAAATAAGCAGCCCCGAAATTATCAATAAAACAAATGAAACCACTACGCCTATTACGGCTTTTTTGTTTTTATATGTCGCTAAGCAGAATATTATATGTAAAAACGGCGTTAAAAGAAAATAAGGGCAATCATAATAAATCAGCGTATTACTTATCAGATAAAAAATACAAAGTATATGCAAAAGTGCGGGCAATAAAATGAAAATAAATTTACGTTTTGTCATGTCGTAACCTCCTGATATTACAGCCGTTTCAAATACAGATTGTACTCATATCCGTCGCCCTGATATTCCTCGTATTTTCGGGCAATTACCTCGCTGAATCCAAACTCCTTGTATATGTGAAAAGCCCTGTCATTATCGTCCTCAACGCCCACCGTAAATTCGGAGTAACCCTCTGACGCAAGTGTATCGACCACGCTTTTCATAAGAAATTTTCCCAGTCCCATTCCCTGAAAGTCCTTATGTACACGGTATGCTGACAGATATGCCCGAACGCCTCTGACTGCTTCAAGCTTGTCATTGCTTTCATAGCTGACGTGCAGCTCGCCGATAAGCTTTTCACCCTCAAGCAGAATGAAAATGTCAATTGTTCCATTTTTGATAAGACTTGTATTTTCAGCGATCATATCATCAATATCGTTGTAATCAAAAAGCTCCGTTAGTCTCGGTAATTCGCTTACGGTAATTTTTCTTACGGTACAGTTCATTTTGTAATCTTCCTAAAAATATTTTATTTGAATTTCCTCAAAAAAGTAGGTCTGAACCACTTTATATAGCAGGCTGTGACCAGCGTAAGGGTGTAGTCGTAAAGAAGAAAAATAAGGTTTCCAACTATATACATCGCGGGTATTATCCATTCTCTGGAAAGATTTAATTCATCAAACATTTCGAGAGTTTCCTCAAAAAGCTCCACAGAGCCGAAGAGCGTCATAAGAAGATAAGCAATAACGGTTACCGAAACATTAAACGCCGCAAGCCTGCACAGTATGTCAAGAAGCTTTATTTTTATCTTCTCAAAATAAAGCTTTTCAACGGGATAGATCCCAAAAAGAAACGTAAATAAAAGCCACGCCGATTTATCCGGCGTAACAAAAAAAGCAAGTATCGCTACAACGGCATATGTCACAAACGACCATGAGCAGCTTACTTCCACAGCCACTACCGTTATCAGCATACCCGCAAACAGCGGCAGGGTCATATTAAGGAGAGGGAACACCGCCGTGAGGAACATCAGTACCAGACAGAGCGCGGCAATTATTCCGCCCAATGAGACTTTATAGCTGACTTTTTTCAATCAGAAACACTTTCCTTTCAAATCGTTTAACAGCAGGGTATGCAGTCGCCGCCCATACATTCGCAGCAACAGTCGGCGCAGATAAGTCCCTGACATATGTCGCACACTCCGCAGCCGCCAAATCTGCCGTTGGGACTGCCAAAGCCTGTATCGTTTGGGTCTCCCCGCATATAACCGTTTCTGTTTTCGTTCATATGCCTGAACGCGGAGGAATATTCCTGATTATACGGCTCCATACTGCACGCGCGGCTGAAATTTGCATACGCTTCATTAAGCCAGCCCTTTGCATAGCATACGCTGCCTTTGAGGAAAAACCATTCCGCGTTTTTTTCGGTCATGGCTTCAAGCATTGAGTCGGCGTCGTTGTAGTTGCCGTTCTGTATCTGGTGACGTATTTCCGCAAAACCGCCTGCCGCGGCTTGTTCAAAGCTTCCGCGCCGCAGATCCATGATAGAATCGTAAGCCTCGTTTATCTCCGCCATTTTTTCTCTGTCCTCTGAAAACTGTCTTATAAGACTTTTGTATGCAGTCTTTATTTCTTCGTCCGAAGCGGAGGGCATTACTCCCAAAATTCTGTAAGGATCGTTTATCATTAAAAAATAGTCCTTTCCGAATAAATAAATTACTGATTGATCTCGTGCTGTTTTTCTTCCTTTGACTTTATAAGGTCGTAAAATGCGTTTTTCAGACCGAGGTATACGATATTGTCAATTATTGGCTTGAAACGTTTTATTTCAAGCTGCACATAGCAGTCCGCAAGCGCTCCGAGGGTGAAATTCACGCTGTCCTCGGTTTTTTTCTGCACTTCGGGGAGACTAAGGTCGTTTACAACATAGTTCCCCAAAATAAGCGGATTAAAGCCCCTTTTGCGAAAATCTCTTTCAACATCGTCAAAAGCGTCCGCAATGTATATATATCTGCCAAGCAGATAGCCAAAACGCCGTAAAAGCGGCTTTTGCTCAGCATCATCGCTAAGCCTTGAAGCAATTTCCGCAAGAATATTCGAGGACGGCTCAGAAGCCTTGTCAATGGATTTGCAGTTTTCCTTTTCAAGCTTAGCCTGCGTTTTAAGCTGTTCCGCAACATATTCCGCAAGGTCGGGATATTTTTCCGCCGCCTTGTTATAAGCTTTTTTTGTAAGCTTAAGCATAATTTTCGGACCTATCTTTCCCAAAAAACGCCTGTCCTCTTCGTCGTCCTTTATCTTGCTGTAAATCAGAATGGAAGCCGCCGCCGCAGTAAATTCAAGTCCCTCGTCGGCGCAGAGACAGGGTGTTTTCTTAAAAGGGTGAGTAAGACAATGCTGCTGCTCTATCTCGGCGGGACAGTCGTTCATGGCAAGAGCCATAAGCCCCAGAAAGGCAAAGTCGTAGCTAAGGGTCATTCTTGCGGCAAAGCCGTAATCCTTCCCCAAAACCTTGCACAGACCGCAGTAGGCGGCTTTATAGGTCTCGTATTCACATATTCGCATATGCGGTTTAAACGGTTTAACATAGCCGAACATAAGATTCCCCTCGCGAAAATTATTTTTTGACATTTTCTGCATATTATTATAGCATACTATTGCAATAAAGTCAAACAGCAGCGTAATATTTTTGTGATTTTAAAGCTTTTTTGTCTCCTCTTTGAGAATACGCCCCTCTTTGAGAAGTTCACGGAGACGGTCGCTGTCGTTGTTTTGGAGAGCGTCGCGGTATTCGGTAAGCTTTTCTATAATGTAATCTATCTCAAAACACAGCGGCTCCTTGTTCA
>JAAVHM010000100.1 GCA_014799675.1 Ruminococcus sp.
CAAAGCGAGTGTAACCTGAAGCATCTGCGAAAATAATCTTATTATTTGGCATCCCTTTAGTAACTACAAGAGCCGCCTGTGAGACACCTGTCCCAATGAAAATATTGGGTGGAAGCATTATCACAGAAGATAATGCTTTGTTCTTAATGAGGTCTTCTCGAACAGAACGCACTTTTTTATCTTTACGAAAAAGGAAATTGGCAGAGACAAAAATATACAAAGCATAAGCACCACGAAAAAAATCGCAATATAACGAATGACGAGCGTATGCTTCTTTCCTCGCTGAAAAGACGTCCCGGAATGTATCTGGGGACAACAACGCTGACAAATTTTATTACATGGCTTTTCGGTTATGAGGAAGCGTTGAAAATGACGGGATTGTACTCTGAGCGTGAAATTTTGCCGGACGGATTTCAAGACTATACCGCCATGAAATATCTCGGATATACCAAAACTGCAATGGGGTGGTCTTCTCTTATTCTTGAGAAAGAACCCGATGAAAAGAAAGCCTTTGATGTGTTTTGGGAATTGCTGGACGAGTATCTTGTCCACTTCGGTTACGAGCCGATACCGCTTTATGAGGACACTAAGGACGAGTGGGAAAAATGGCGAACTCGTAAAAAAACATAAATAATATAAAAGGAGAAAATTACCATGCGTGAAAGTATTTTAACAATACCAATAAGCGAAATTCTTGACCCAAAGGAGGGCTGTCCCATTTGCCGAATGAGGGATATGCTGGAACAGCGTACCGTGGAGTACATCATGGGCGCGGCAATGATGGAACCCGACGTCCGTATGGAGACGAACCGCGCGGGCTTTTGTCACACACATTTTCAGCAGATGCTGAAGCAGAAAAACCGTCTTTCCCTCGCTCTTATGCTGCAAACCCACTTGGAAGAGGTTGACAGACAGCTTTTCTCCCGCAGGAAGCTTTTTGAACCGAAAAACGCTAAAAAGGCAAAGCTTTCCGCGATAAACGAGACCTGCTTCGTCTGCGAAAAGGTTGACTGGGGCATGGAGCGTCTTATGCGGACATTCTTTGAAATGTACGGTCAGCAGGACTTCCGCACTCTGCTGACCGAGCAGGAGTATATCTGTCTGCCCCATTACGATCTGTTATTGTCCCTTGCGCCTGCATATTTGCAGAAAGCAGAGCTGGAAAATTTCAACAAGCTTGTGGGCGATCTTACCGAAAAATATATCGCAACGCTTTACGCGGACGTTTCCCACTACTGCTCAATGTACGACTACCGAAACACGGGCAAGGATGCGGACTGGGGCAATTCCAAGGACAGCATTGAGCGCGCGATAAAGTTCCTTGTGTCAAGGAATTGATTTACTGAAAGTATAATTTTAAATTGTATTACTATAAGTTGTGAAACGCCGTTGGAGGGAAATGCAGATGTCCGATAATTTTGATTTGAACTTTTACAAGGGCAGACGTGTTTTTATTACAGGGCATACGGGCTTCAAGGGAAGCTGGCTTTGCAGGCTTCTCCTGAACGCAGGGGCGGAGGTAACGGGTTACGCTTTGGCGGCGGGGAAGCCCTCCCTTTTTGATATTGCGGACGTTTCCTCCAACATTAATTCGCTGACGGGGGATATAAGGGATTTGGAAAGTCTCCGCAGGGCTTTTTCCGAGGCTAAGCCCGAGATAGTTTTCCACCTTGCGGCGCAGCCCATTGTCAGGGAAAGCTACAAAAACCCCGCTTACACCTATGAGACCAACGTTATGGGGACGGTGAATGTCCTTGAATGTATCAGGCTCGTATGTGCCAAGGAGAATAGCTCTGTACGGTCTTTTCTGAATGTCACCACCGACAAGGTCTACATGAACAGAAAAACGGAAAAGGGTTACACGGAAAGCGAAGTCCTTAACGGCTGTGACCCGTATTCAAACTCAAAATCCTGCTCGGAGCTTGTGACAAATACTTACAAAAACTGCTTTCTGGACGGTCTCGGGGTGCGCGTCTCAACGGCTCGGGGCGGGAACGTTATCGGCGGCGGCGACTTCGGGGCGGACAGGATAGTCCCCGACTGCGTGAGAGCAGTAAGCGATGGCAGGAAAATATTGGTGAGAAATCCCAATTCCGTCCGACCGTATCAGCACGTTCTGGAGGCTTTGGCGGCGTACCTTATGATAGGGTCGGGACAGTACGGAAACTCCGAGCTTGCGGGGAGCTATAACGTTGCTCCCGACGAGTGCGTGACCACAGGCGCGCTTGCGGAGCTTTTCTGCAAATACTGGGGCGGGGACGCTTCATGGGAGACCCGCGGGGAAAGCAATGCTCCCGAGGAAGTAAACTTTCTTAAGCTTGACTGCTCAAAGCTTAAATCGGCTTTCGGCTGGAAGCCTGTTTGGGATATCGAAAAGGGCATGGAGGAGACCTGCCGCTTTACAAAAGTCATGCTGACAGGCGGGGACGTACCCGGTGAAATGGACAGGGAGATAATGGAATTTTTTAAATGCGTTCCGAAATGAAAATACAACAAGTAAAAATCCTGTTTAATAATACAAACAGGATTTTTATTTTGTCAAAAATTACTGCCGATTTTGGGCAAATTGCTATAGATTGAAAATTTTTGTAATTTCTTAATAAAAACATTTGACATTTGAGTGAAAAAATAGTACAATATGTATATGGGCAGTTTGACGTAAAGCAGGTCGGTATGCGGAAATATGGCGGAAATATAAAAAAGTCCCTGCAAAACAAAGTTTGTTAATGATTTTACAATACTTTTTTCGTTTCATTTGGATATTTTAATCAATAGAAATACGCCGAAAAATATCTTTTTTGTGATAATGTGAGAATATTTATTGCAGATTTGTTTAAAATAACATATTGCTAATTTTATAATAAAATGTTATAATATTTAAGAAACCTATTTTAAATGGTGTCAAGGGCAATTTATGCCTTAAGATAATTTTTATCCATATCGGAGGTGTCAAATATTTATGAAGACATTTGTCTATACGGCGACAGACGTTCAGGGCAATACCATTAAAAACGCCCGAATGACCGCCGAGGACGTAAATGACTTTTTGGAAAAGATCCATGAAAAGGGGCTTTTCTGCTCCAGCTATAAGGAAACTAAATCCAAAGATTCAAATACGCTTCATAAGTTCAATCTGAAAGAGCTGTCCTATAACTGCCGTCAGCTCAGCGCAATGCTTACTTCCGGATTAACGCTGGTAAGAGCATTGGATATCCTGTATAAGGAACAGGAAAAAGACGCTGCAAAGCAAGTGTTCAGAGATATTTACGAAGAGGTTCAGAAGGGTTCTTCTTTCTCTGACGCGCTGAAAATGCAGCAGGGCGCTTTCCCCGACTTCTTTGTTTCAATGGTTCAGGCGGGTGAGACCTCCGGTTCATTGGATATCATTGTAAAACGTCTTGAGCTTTACTACGACAAGCAGAACAAGCTCAACAACAAGATCAAAAGCTCAATGATGTACCCTATCATTCTCGGCGTTCTCTGCGTGGGCGTTGTAATCCTTTTGTGTACGTTCGTTCTCCCGATGTTCCGAGACCTTATGGGTGAAGATCAGATGCCTGCCCTCAGTAAGGCGCTGTTTGCTTTCTCGGACAGCATAAGAGGTTATTGGTACATATATCTGAGCGTTATTTTTGCAATAGTTTTTATCACGTATTTTGCTCTGAAGGTTCCCGATGTGCGGTATAAATGGGATAGGTTCATATGTAAGTGTCCCAAGGTCGGAAAGCTGATCATAAAGGTTTACACGGGTCGTTTTGCAAGAACTCTTTCGTCTCTTTATTCATCGGGTATCCCAATGGTCGAGAGCCTTGAGCGTTCGGCGGCTATCCTCGGAAACAGCTATATTGAAAAGTCGTTCATGACAGTAGTTGACGAAGTAAAGCAGGGCGAACAGCTTTCCGTTTCAATTCAGAGAACAGGTATTTTCGAGTCAATGTTCTGCTCTATCATCTATGTTGGTGAAGAGTCCGGTGCGCTGGATACTATCCTTGAAAAGTCAGCCGACTTCTACGAGGACGAGTCGGACGAAGCTATCGGACGTCTTGTAGGAATGATCGAGCCTATCATGATCATATTCATGGGTCTTGTTGTAGGTATGGTTCTGGGAGCTATCTTCCCGCTTCTCTACGGCGGTATCGGCGAGATCGCAAACGGCTAAGCTAAAAGCCCGGATAAACAAAAGTGCGTTAAATTAAATTATTAAATAAAAATTTGTGAGGTGACGAGTATGCTTTCATTTGATATTACCGACAGACACGTCCGCATTATTCGTGGTACTGAAAACCACGGCAAGATAAAGGTTGCCGACGCTACCACGATAGATGTTGAAGAGGGTCTGATTGTTAATGGTCACATTAAAGATATACCCAAAATGGCAACAATCATCAACGATGAGCTTAAAAACAAGAGAATGGCTGACAAGGAAGCTGTTATCAGCATTTCTTCAAACCTTATCATTTTTAAGGAACTGCATATCCCGAAAGCTAAGGGTACACAGCTTCTGACTATCGTTCAGAACCAGATGCAGACAACAATGGGAATCGCGGACGACTATTCGATCTCCTACACCATTGCGGGCGAGATCGAGGAGGACGGCGTTCAGGCTATGAAAGTCCTTGCGACTGCGTGTCCTTTCGAGGTAGTTGACTGCTTCAGAAAGGTGTTCTCAATGCTTGGCATTGCGCTCCGTTCGGTGGCTGTTTCCTGCAATACTATTTCGAGAATCATTCTCAACAACCCCAAGAACAAGGCAAAGATGCCTATGCTCCTTGTACAGATCGACCCGACCTTTGTAAGTCTTAACCTGTATGAGAACAATCAGCTTACATTCTCCCGTTTCGCTTCGATCGACCCCGAGGACTACGATAACTCCGAGGACTACATCTATGAAGCGGTAAACGAAAACGTGTTCAGAATGTTCCAGTTCCAGAGGTCGAGAAACGGAGACAATCCTATCCAGAACGTTGTTTTCTACGGTGAGACAACAGAGTATATCCGTCTTACGAACGCTTTGGAGCAAATGGATATCACCACGAGCATTCTCAGTACGCCCAATAATATCGGCGGATATGAAAACTTTGAGTTCCAGGAGTACGCAAACGCTATCGGCGCTATGTTCCGTACCAACAAGGATACCGAGCGTATCAACCTTATCGAGGTAGACGCGGCGGTAGGACGTTCCAACGCAGGCGCTTCGTTCTTTGCAAGCGTTGCGGGCGCTGCTATAGTTTCCGCGGCAGTTGTCGGAGCTGTCTGGCTTTTCGGAAACATTCAGGTGAACCAGTACAACAGCGAGACTGCCGAGATACAGGCTTGGATGGACTCTCCCGAAGTTGCGGCTCAGATAGCGGCTGTTGACGCTGCTCAGGAAAAGCTTGACAAGGTAAATGTTGTTAAGGAAGTTGTTGATACGGCGGTTACGAATTACGAATCGAGACCTGTATTCACATCGCAGGTAATAGATGATATTGAAGCTAATTTCAGAGGAACAAGCGTTGAATGGACAACACTTTCTTTCGGAAACGGCGCAATGTCGATAACCTGTACCGCAAACGATAACGACGAGCCTGCACAGGTTGTCGGTAATTTCATTGAACAGGATATTTTTGACAACATTACATACAACGGCTTCACCTATGAAGACGGTAACGATGAGGCGGGTTCAGCCAGCTATGAGTTTACGATAAGCTTTGATGTGCGCGAGATCGAAATTGCTGAACCGGAAGAACCCGACGCTGCTGCTGAAGACGAAGCAGAAGCTAACTGAGAAAAGGCAGGTGATTGAAAATGAATATGAAGCTTTCATACAGAGACAAGGTCATCTTTATTGTAGTGCTTATCATAATTATTCTTGTTGCGGGATTTTTCCTCTTCATTCAGCCTAAGTTCAATGAAGTAAGCTCTGCCCAGAGAAAACTTGAAAACAAGCAGCAGGAAAAAGTTGAGCTTGAAGAAAAGATAGCTACTTTGCCCGATATTATTGATTCCATTAAAGCTACCGCTGACGAGATCGGCGAGAAGCAGGGCATTTTCCTTGAAGAGCAGGATCCGTACCTCAACGAGACGTACATAAGAGAAGCGCTTACGGCTGAGAGGGTCGAGGTCAAGGAAATGAACACGACTTATACAACGGCAGGAAGGATAAACAGGTATACTGTCGATCCTAAGAATATTCTTGCATATGATAATAAGATGAGCGCTGACCTTTACAACGAGCTTCCGCAAGAGGTTTACGATGTGTATAACAAGGTAGCCGGCGAGTCTTTCCCGAACACGACTATTGGTATAACTACGGTAAATGTAACATTTTCCGGAGGAAGCAATATGGTAGAGAACGCCAAGAGAGCTATCAACCGCATTGCGGAAGATGAAAAGACGATAATACTCAACACTATAGCTTTAGAGGTGGAAGATACTCCGTTAGTTGTGGTTGACAGCGCAGATGAGCAGGAGGTTTCGGCAACTATCACAATGTATTCTATTTTCCCGCTGAACGTAGAGCAGGTTAAGCAGGAAACTGCCGATATAAAGCCGATCGAGTCGTCTGAAGAACCGGCAGAATAATTAAATTACTGGGTCAGGACCGATAAATCAAAAATGGTTTATCGGTTAAGCCCGTATAAAAGAATATTTAAGAGAGAATTTTTTGAGAAAGGGTGGATGAAGATGAAAGAATCTAAACGGCGTCGGAGTTTAAGCGGTGCAGTACTTGTTATGATCCTGACGGTAATGTTTGTTCTTATCATTTTGCTTACGGCAACGCTTACTACGGTAACGACCGCAAATCAGCGTATATATACCAAGTTTGAAGAAAATCAGGCTTACTATACGGCTCGGTCTGCGCTTGATGTTTTTACGCTTAATATGTTAAGCGATGCTAATTATATAGCTCAGGACAGCGGCAACAGACAATATATACACGGCGATAATGATCATGCTGACATGAAACAAGGTCTTGGTTTGCAGATCGATTTGTATTCGATT
The DNA here is from genome assembly GCA_014799675.1 of Ruminococcus sp. Taxonomy (GTDB): domain Bacteria; phylum Bacillota; class Clostridia; order Oscillospirales; family Ruminococcaceae; genus RGIG8773. Next base: position 6,985 of record JAAVHM010000100.1, read on the forward strand.
ACGGCGCAAAGCGGACATAATGTTAAGCAGTCTGATTTTAATTCTTATGCCAGCACAATTACAGATCCTGATGATAAAAAGGATGAGTATAAAAATTATTTCGGTACTGATTCGACTAAGGTCAAAAATAATGGCAAACCTGTTACCGATCCGGATTACAAAGAGTTTGTAACCTATGAGGTTGAGCTTCCTGCAACGGCAGATGCATCATCTCAATACGGTAAATTGGCTGATGGTTTAAAAGCTACCGTTACGGTTGAAGTTCTTGAACGTAAGTATAATTTGGGAACATATACTAGCGGCGGTGTTGAAACATCAATCCCGGATGCAGATGTTGAAGATTTTATTAACAAAACCGGCTCTTACACAACGGTTACAGATACAATGATAGCAGAAGCTGTTGCAAACGGAAATCGTAAAAAAGATACAATGCGTGTTAAAATAACCGCAACTACTATATTTGACGGCGTTGAGGGAACTGCGGTACTGATCCTTGATTCAAACGAGCCTCCTGTTAATAACAGTTCAAGGGCTATTACGGCGTTTGGTTCAGCATTAGGCACAAACCACGCTTATATTGTCGGCGGTATGTCAATGGTCGGCACTCCCGGTGCAGATATTCCGTGGAGTAACGGTGGCGGAGTTTACGGTACTGTTTATAATGAAGCCGGTCTTAATTTTAACGTTGCTACCCCTATTTTCCTTACAGAATCTGAGTATGTGTTTGTTGCGGGAGATCTTAAAGGTAATAACGATATGGAGATCACAGCTTCCGTAACTGATACCGATAAAAATAAAAGACCGTTTATATACGTTGGCGGTTCGTTCGCTCCAAATAACAACTTTTCAAAAGTAGGCGGAAGTACAGCTACAGAAAAAGTTGATTTGATCACTCATGGAATTTCATGGGTCGGTGGAAACAGCTTTATATATAATGGTGACATTTATTCAGACGGCAACTGTACTTTTAATTCAAGTGCCGGAAGTCCAAGTATTTCAGGCGATTTGTATATTAAAGGCAATCTGGACGTCGGAGGTAACGTTGCTTCAGATGACGGCAGCGGAAATCTTACGGTAAATTTCGGTTCCTGCAATATTTATTTAAGCGGAGATGTGTATTATAACGGTATGCTTTATCCGATGGGCACAGTTTTTAATTCTGATCCATTATACACAGTAAGCACATTTAGTGCAGGCAGTATGTCAATACCTTCTATAACTGATGTTACAGATGTATCATCAGGAGCTTTGAACGTAGAGGTTACACTTCCCGGCAGTATTAAAAAGCAAATAGATACACATAAAACAAATTATGATAACTATTATGTTCTTGACGAACATGGAAACTATGTCGACGTTGACGGAGACGGTAATACACCTGATCGTCAAACGGCTATGGATATGGCGGGCGTTGATTTTACACAGGCTTCATTTTTGCCTGCCGATTCTCTTACTGCAGAAAATGGCGCTACGGTATCAATTGATACAACCGCTGACCCCACAAAGTATGTTCTTTACGGAGGACAAAATTTTAACGGCAGTAAAATAATGATATCCGGCGGCGGTACTGTTGAACTTATTCTTAAACCATCACCTTGGTCTTGGGACGGCAATTACAATTCAGGTAATGGTCATCTTGACATAATTGTTGATGACGACACTACTCTTAAGATTTATGGAGGAGACGCCAATAAAGAGTATACTCTTAATACGGTTTCTGTATGGACGCAAACAACATATGATGCATATAAAAATCATACAACATTAAACGTAGGAAACCAAACAGGACATAATATAAAGGTTCCTAAGATCTATTATTATTTTTCGGGCGGAAAAGTTAATCTTAGCAACGGCAGATGTTTCCTTACAGGATATTTCTTCGGACCTACTACAGAGCTGAATGCTACTGCCGGTTCAAACATAACGTTTACTGATTTAAAGTATAACGGCGCTTCTGTACCGTCAGGCTGGAGATATACTGTACTTGGTTCTGTTTTGTGTGATGACTTTAATTTGCAGAATGATCACGGTATAATTTATGTCAATCCCGATCTGGACGACGATACTCCCGGTGAACCGATTCATCAGTGGCAGTCGTACCAGTACGTAAGAAGCTAAGGAGGGAAAAGACTATGAGAAAAACTTTTAAAGGCTTTACCCTTGTTGAGTGTCTTGTCGCAATGGCTATTCTTGCCATTGCAGGCACTCTTATGGCAGAAATATATGCTACCGTGTCTACAAGAAATAATGCCAACAATTTTATGAATACAAGTCTTGCCAATCAGATGAAGTATATTGAACAATACGAACAGACTGATACGGTTAAGATTGCCAGCACACATTCCGGCACTACACCTCCGAGTGGAACTAATTCGGGAACTACGGCTTATGTTAAGGTCACAAATCCAACAACAAATTATGAATATAGTTTTCCCGTTGACATTTATGTAATGTACAGCCGTGATAAGGACAGTAAAGGCAGTAATGATGCAGACTATGGCGGTGTGGCTTCTTCTTTCAGTATGGACGGAGGCAGTGAAAAACAAGGCAATCTGAGATATAAATATATCTTGGGACATAACTAATGAGGAGGCTGATATTATGAAAAATAAATTAAAAGGCTTCACTCTTGTTGAACTTGTAGTCGTTATGGCTCTGATGTCAATTTTAATGCTGGCTATAATGAAAATGTTCCAGCCTATTCGTGAGGTTTATGTTGACACTACGCAGTATGAGTCTCAGAGAACTGCTCAGAACGGCGTTATCCAGTATGTTACCGAATCGATCAGATTTTCTTCTGATATGGGCATATATACGAACGCTTCTGCTTCGGCGGCTGTAAATGCTTTTGCAGCACAGTATTGTACTGATTATGCAATTGATACTGCAAATGTATCTGCTGTAACGACCGAAATACAAAAATATGCCGAGGTTATTGTTATTGATAATAAAACCTCACATTACAGTAAGGATTACAGAGGCAGAGTAATTCGCAGAAAAGTAGACTATGCGTCGCCTGCGGCAATTTCATCAGATCCTGCTTTTAGCGGTAACGATGCTAATACAGTAGTTACCACGGGTGGTTGGAGAACAGCTCTTGGTGAAGCATACTACGGGGAGAACACATATCAGATCAATCTCATAATAACAGACGCTGACAGTGATGGAAAATCTGATGACGGTATGCTCAATATTTCAGTTGCCTCAACAAGAAACGGCAAACGTGATATATCTAATGCGGGCAATGAAACTAATGTATCAAGCAATCATACACAAGGCGGGGTTCTTTGCAGGAATCTTACTGCTTCTACCGGTGGTGTGGCAAGCGCAGGCATTTTTGACGTTAGCCAATACACTGTACAGTCAGATACACCAAATGCAGTAACTTGTATTGTGTTCCTCAACAAGGCAGGAAAAGATAATGTTTTAGCTGTTTCGTAACAAAAAAAATTCAGGGCGTGTCCTGTTAGAAGCAAGAAATTCAAAAGCAAGAGGCAAGATCTTTACCTCTATCTTGCCTCTCGCATCTAAAAATCCTGCCTCTGAACGCACGCCCTGAAATATACTTTTTAATTACATGACCGGTATTTCCGGTACGGTCAGAAAGTTTATATACCAGTCCATTAACTGTGTTCCGAAAAATGATGCAAGTCCCAAGCCAATGGCGAGGAACGGTCCGAACGCAAATGCTTTTACGCTTTCTCCCTCGGTCTCGGCGGCTTTGGATTTCAGTACGAATGAGTATATCGCTCCCGCAATTATGGCTATGAACGCGGCGACTACGGCGGTTTTCCAGCCAAGCATAAGTCCTCCCGCTGCCATTAAAATAACGTCCCCCATTCCGAACCCGTAAACGGGTCCTGTTTCCTTGATAGCTGCAAGATGCTTGTCAAGCTCTTTGCGAAGCTTTTTCGCTTCCGCGGAATTCGCGTTCATCTTTTTAAGACTCTTTTTGATCTTTCTTGCGGACTTGTGATCCTCGCTTACAAAAAAACTGTAAATAACAGGTGTTAAAACAAATCCGAATATCAGAAACGGCACGCTTACGCTGAAAAGTCCTATAAAGCAGTCAACTACCGTGTCTTTACAGCCTCTTGTGGCGTTGGGCAGAAGCGTTGTAATAACTCTCGTCGCTGTGGCAATAAGGACAAGATAAACGAGTACGCTGACTGTCATTTCCTGGGTGTCGTAATCCTCAAAGCCTATAACGATAACTCCCGCAAGGAAAAGACAAACAAGAGCAGGGTAAATAAGTCCCTGTTCAATAACATCAAACCGCATAAATGTCAAGGTGAAAATTATTCCCGTAAGGCTTTCGACAAGAATGTATCTTCCCGAGATCTTTGCGCCGCAGGCACGGCACTTTCCTCTCAGGAAAAGCCAGCTGAAAACAGGTATCAGGTCATACCACTTGATAGGCGTTCCGCAGGTCATACAGTGAGAATTCTTTTTGGTAAGCGATTCTCCCGCAGGAAGCCTGAAAATGCAGACGTTAAGAAAGCTGCCTATGGTAATGCCGAAAAGGAATACCATAACATATATCCCTATGTAGTAGGCAAGCAGGCTGCTGTCAATGTCTGTGTAGAACATAAAAATCTCTCCCTTAATGTAAATTTGAAAATCCGATATTTATATCTTAACATATTTTTTCAGCAATTACAATACTTTTATAAATATAACTGATGATCGTACCGTTTTAACAGGTACATATATAACATTCGTCAATTAAATTATTTACATAAATTAAAATATTTATTAATGGTACGGCTTATAACCGAGGGTCTTGCCGCAGAGAGTCCTTAATACCTATATAAAAGTCTGCGGAGAAATGAGGCTTTATAATGGCAATAAAAAATATTCCCATTGGTCAGTACATGGTCAATGAGGGCATTATTACGGAGGAACAGCTTCAGAATGTTCTTGACAAGAAAAAAGAGGAAAACGTTCAGGGTAAGTATTTCGGCGACTATGTTATAGAGCTGGGATATGTCAGCGANGTCGATTTCGGAAAGATACTTGCCAAAAAGCTNAACGTTAATTTTATCGACCTTAACGACCCCGATACCAAGATAGACGTTGAGGCTGTAAAGAAAATTCCCGAGGCGCTTGCNAAAAAGCATACTATTATAGGTATAAANATNACGGGCAGACGACTTACNGTTGCTACCCACGACCCNGTAAACTTCTATATCTTTGAGGATATCAAGGTTACNACNGGTATGGACGTTGTCCCNGTGCTTTCAACAAAGGCGGCTATCACAAAGGCTATAGGNAAAAGCTANTCNATGCAGAACACCTCCTCGCTTCTGGACAGCGTTGAGGATCAGTTCAGCGGCGACGACGCTTTCGGTGTTGACGAGGAGTCNGCGGACAGAATCGACAGCGCGCCTATCGTTAAGCTTGCNACNACNATNGTTGAAAACTCNTTCCGCGCGGACGCAACGGATATTCATATCGAGCCGTTCAANNCNTTTACAAGAATTCGTATCCGTGTAAACGGCGACCTTATAGAGCTGATGAACATNTCNAACGTNGTACANAACTCGCTTGTTACGCGTCTTAANATNATAAGCGGCATGAACATTGCCGAAAAGCGTGTCCCNCAGGACGGTCGTTTCACACAGGTNGTTGACGGNACNACCCTTGACGTCCGTGTATCTAACCTGCCGACGGTAAACGGCGAAAAGGTCGTTATCCGTATCCTGTCAACAGGCGACGTTGGCGTAAGAAAGATCACCGACCTCGGTATGACNGCTTACAACTATGAAAGATTTGCTTCNATACTTAAAGTTCCNCAGGGCGTTGTACTTGTTACNGGACCTACNGGTTCAGGTAANACAACAACTCTGTACGCNGCNCTCGGCGAAATTGCAAAACCAAACGTAAACGTNATCACCGTTGAGGANCCTGTCGAAAAGAACATCGAGGGCATTAACCAGTGTCAGGTAAACGCNAAGGCGGGNATGACCTTTGCCGCGGCTCTTCGTTCTATCCTCCGTCAGGACCCCGATATCGTAATGATCGGTGAGATGCGTGACCANGAGACCGCNGAGATNGCTATCCGTGCCGCTATCACGGGTCACTTGGTGCTTTCCACGCTNCATACAAACGACGCTCCTTCGACGGTAACCCGTCTTGTGGATATGGGCGTTGCGCCTTACATGGTNGCTTCCTCCCTTATCGGAATNGTTGCCCAGCGTCTTGTTAANAANATNTGCATGGAATGCCGTACNCCNAGACTTTCNACCGACGAGGANGACAGCNTNATGGGTATTNACGGACATATNACNGTTTACGACGCCTGCGGCTGTCCCAAGTGCAACAACACNGGATATACGGGACGTACCGCTATTCATGANATNTTGCTNTGTACTCCCGAAATGAGCGCGCTTATNGCNAACGACGGCAAGGTNGACGCTATTTCCNNGCTNTGTAANNAGCAGGGAACAAAGCTCCTNCGTGACAACGTTTCGGAGCTTGTTCAGGAGGGCAAGACCACTATGGACGAACTNGTAAGAGTTACATACGCGGTATAANATCNGCGTNATGTTTTATAAAATTTGTACTCTTTAGGGCGGACGCCCGAAAAAATAAACCCTGAAAGGAATTAGGAATCATGGATACTGAAAAGAGAACAGAAAAAGTTGTTATCAGCATTGACAAAATTTTGGACGAGGCGAGAGTTCTGGGCTGTTCGGACGTCCACTTCACAGCCAAAATTTCACCTGTAGTGCGTCTCCACGGCTCGCTCCGCAAGCTCAGCTCCTACCCCGAAATGACGGAAGCCGCTATCATGAAGATATGCGAACAGATGACAGGCGGCAGAAACATGGANAACATCAAGAACAAGGTNGACGCCGACTTCTCNTATGTAACAAGAAGAGGCTACCGTCACAGAGTNAACGTTTATCACCAGAGAGGAAANACGGCTATCGCTATCCGTCTTTTGAGAAACGATATCCCTACNCTTGAAGACCTNGACCTGCCTCCTATCCTCGGCGAGTTCTCACTCCGNCCAAGAGGACTTATACTTGTAACAGGTCCTACAGGTTCNGGTAANTCAACAACTCTTGCCGCAATGATCGACTACGTAAATGTAAACCGNNNCGCGCATATCATCACNATCGAAGACCCTATCGAGTACGTTCACGAGCATAAACGCTGTATGCTNAACCANAGAGAGGTCGGCGACGACGTTGAATCNTTCGCNATGGCNCTNAGAGCCGCCCTCCGTGAAGACCCCGACGTTGTACTCGTGGGAGAGATGCGTGACTTTGAAACGATCAACGCAGCCGTTACCGCCGCTGAAACAGGACACCTTGTAATGTCCACGCTTCATACCACCTGTGCGGCGGATACNATCAACCGTATNATCGACGTTTTCCCTGCTCACCAGCAGCAGCAGATCCGTACACAGCTTGCTACCGTTCTGGTGGGAATTATCGCCCAGACCCTTATTCCAAAGGCTGACGGTACGGGACGTGTTGCCGCACTTGAGATACTCAACGCGACTGACGCTATCAAGGCAATGGTTCGTGATAACAAGGTACACCTTATCCAGACCGCTATCCAGACAGGTAAAAAAGAGGGCATGGTCTGCCTCGATCAGGAGCTTGCACGTCTTGTTAAGGACGGCGTTATCACCGAAATGCACGCCCGCGAAAAGAGCCTTGACATAAACGAGTTCGAGCGTTACTTAAAGGGTATGAACACTCGGTAAGTCCCCGCGGGTCATTTTTGATGTTAAATATAAGTAATTGAATATTCTCCTGAATTTGAAAGGCTGTGTAGAAAACCTACACAGCCTTTTTGCGGCGTTATTTTACAAGCATATCAAGCTGTTCGGACATTTCGCGGATATCCTTTACCATTTTGCCGAGAGTTTCTATGTCCTCGCTGTTTTGCCGTATCGTTTCGGAAACGGAGGAAACGGCAACGAAGTTTTTTATAATATTTTCGCTTACCCCCGAAAGCTTGTCCGTGACCTCGTCGCCGCTTTTGGCAACGCATGATATCACCTCTGCGATATGTCCCACATTTTGAGAAATTTCGCTGTTGGAGCTGCTTATCTTATCCGCCGAAGCTTTCATCAGCTTCATATTTTCCATGCCCTCCCGGGTCAGCGCAAAGTTCTGCTCCATTGAGGAAACGGCTGTATTTATATTCTGCATGAAAAGCGAAATAATTTCGCCTATGTCCTTTGCCGAGCTTTTAGTCCGTACCGAAAGCCTTCCTATTTCCTGCGAAACTACCGCAAAGCCCGCACCTGCGCTTCCCGCGTGAGCCGCCTCTATCTGGGCGTTTATGGAAAGAACATCGGTCTGTAACGAAATATCGTCTATTATCTCAACTATATCGGAAATTCGTTTCGACTGTTCTGAAAGCTCCGAAATGATCTTCATGCTGTCGTCGGTGTGGGCGTATATCTGCTTCATTCCGTTCTCGGCGCGGAGGAGCGAGCCGTTGTTTTCGGCGGTTATCTCATCGGAATGCCTCAAAAGCTTTTCTATCTCGCGGCTCATATTATCGAGGCTGCGGAGATTTTCAGATATCGCGCTCATGTTCTCACCAATTGAACGGATATGCTCGGAGTTTTCCTCGCTGTCCCGCATGACGTTTTCCGACTGCTCCGCCATGTTTCTGCCCGATTCGGCGGAATGGGCTGAAATGCCGTCCATTTCCGTTACCGCCGTGACTAAAGCCTTTGATATCTCCGCCGATTTTTCGCGGAGCTGTTCCTGCTGTTCCGCGCTCATAAGGTTGCCAAGCATTGCGGCGGTACGCTTGCACAGCATTGTAAAGATCATCGAGATCGCAAACAGTATCATTGCCCGCGGAATTATTCCAAACATCACCACGCTGTTAAGTTCTGTGTAATTAAGATCCTTGTCGCACGGGATATAAAAAGAAATAAGCTGCGCCGCCGACACCGCCGTCATTGTAAATACCG
>JAAVHM010000101.1 GCA_014799675.1 Ruminococcus sp.
ACGCTTTTATTGAAGAGGGCATAGAATTTCCATATATTGTCGGCGTTTCGGCGGGAATTTCCAACGGAGCTTCATACGTCTCCAAGCAGTTTGCAAGGAACATTGATATCCTCGAAAAATACCGCAACGACAAGCGTTACATAGGCATGAGGAATTACAAAAAATGCCGCAGTATGTTCGGTCTGGACTTTGTTTTCGGCGANATACCCCAAAAGCTTATCCCCTTTGATTACGAGACGTNCAAAAATTACAGCGGGACTTGTCTTGTCGGCGTTACCAACGCCGAGACGGGCAAGGCTGAATTTAAAAATATTTTAGACGACGATGAGAATTTTATGTCNCTTAGNGCGACCTGNGCGATACCGGGGTACTTCCCCGCTATTGAGATCGACGGCAAGCCTTACTTCGACGGCGGACTTGCCTCCCCTATCTGCGTAAAACAGGCGTTAAAGGACGGCTGTTCACGGACGGTCATAATTCTTACCCAGCCCGAGGGCTTTGTGAAAAAATGCGGCAAGGGAAACATTGCCATGAGTCAGGTCATAAAGCGCAAATATCCNGCAATGGAAATGCTCCTGCTGACGAGACACAAGCTTTACAACAANCAGCTTGAATTCTGCCGCGAGCTTGAAAAGCGGGGCAAGGCGATAATTTTCCGTCCCTCCCACCCTTTGGACAGCTTTGAAAAGGACGAAAAAGTCCTCCGCGCCACATGGCAGGAGGGTTATGAAGCGGGCAAGGCGAAAGCGGAGGAAGTCAGAAATTTTATGACAAAATAATTGGAGGAATTATTATGAAAACAAAAAGAATTNTNTCCATAGNGNCNGCAGCNGTCATTGCCGTATCGGCGGNNGGNTTCTCCGCATTTGCGGCGGACGGCGTGAAAATTGACGAAAAAAATTTCCCCGATAATGTTTTCAGAGAATATATTTCGGAAAATTTTGACTTGAACGAAAACGGAGAGCTTTCCAAAAGCGAGATTTCCGAAGCTAAAGAAATGGACGTAATAAGCAGCGAAATAAAGTCGTTTAAAGGCATTGAATATTTTACCGAGCTTACCGAACTTAACTGTTCCTGCAATAATATCGAAAGTCTCGATTTNTCAAAAAACACCAAGCTTATGAAATTAGATTGTAGTCATAATCTTATAAAAAATATTAATATAAGCAATTGTACCGAACTTGTCAGCCTGCAATGTGCTTATAATGAAATTGAAGAGCTTGATGTACGCGGCATAGTNGGGCTGAGCTATCTTGATTGTGAATGCAATCTTCTTACCGAGCTTGACGTAAGCGATAATATTGAGCTTACCGTTCTTGTTTGCGGTGAAAATAAGCTTAAAAAGCTTGATGTCAGCAATAATAANAAGCTTATCAACCTTGTTTGCAGTGAAAATCAGCTTGAAAAGCTTGATATGAGCAATAATAAAAAGCTTACCAACCTTATTTGCATAGATAATCTGCTTACGGAGCTTGATGTAACTCAAAACACCGAGTTGGAACAGCTGTGGTGCAGCAGTAATAGTCTCACAAAAATTGATGTAAGTNAAAATATAAAGCTTAGTGAGCTTATGTGCANCTATAACGATATTTCACACCTTGATGTAAGTCAAAATACNGCCCTTATTTGGCTGAACTGCNATAATGATCCTATNNANACCNTTGATGTTAGCAATAATACGCTGCTTTGTACGCTTTACTGCAACGGGACAGGTCTTAAAAATATTGATTTAAGTAAAAATGTCATACTTGAAAGTCTTGAATGCGGAGAAAACGACCTTACAAGTATTGACCTAAGCCATAATCCTCAGCTTTTAGCTTTGAGCTGTTACGATAANAAGCTAAAAAGCCTTGACCTAAGCGAAAACACTAAGCTTCTGTATCTCGATTGTCATGAAAATTTTCTTGCCGACCTTGATCTGAAAAACAATAACTGCCTTGAAGAATTAAATTGCAGCGGCAATCGNCTGACAAGCCTCGATTTGCAAAATATTGAGGAAATAAACGAATTTGAGTGTAAAGAAAATAAATTCTACACTTCCGCAGAGATCGGGAAAAAATACAGGTTGTCCATACTTGAAAAATACGGTTTTGACCCCCAAAAAGCAAGCGGCTGGAAAGGCGCGGAATATGACAAGGAAAGCAACACCATAAAAATTACAGATAAAAAGGTCACATATACATATAATTGCGGAAACGGTCGTTCGGCGAAATTTACAATTATTCTCACTGCATAATTTTTCACGCTCGGTAAAAACTACTGATGTAGGAACGTTATCCTAATTCACGATAAAAGTGTAGACAAAAAATCTGCATAAAAATCACATACGCAAATTTTTACTTGATTTTTTGTACACTTTTTAATCGTGAATTAGTATGAAAGGAATTAATCTTTATGAGAAAATATGAAAACCTTGACAGCCTGCTTGCGGGCTGCGAGACCGCCAAAATCTACTTTGCATCTCTCCCCGACTACGTGCAGGGCGCNGTTATCAAAAAGGGAAGCAATATCCTCACCGAGGAACAGCTCCACCGCTGCGCCGAGATCGCAATGCACGAATTTATTTAAGCAAAAAGGCTGTACGGGACAAAACCGTACAGCCGAATTTTTTTGATNAATTTATTTTTTTGCCGCAATTAAAAATCTGTGAGTGTTTCCGCTGACCTTTCCGTGCTTTTCGATAATTTCCTGCGCCTTGCAAAGCTGCTCAAAATTATTCAGGACGGAAAATCCGAGAAATTCCCACTCAATTATTCTTGCGAACCAGACCAGCGCTCCCACATCATAAAACTCAATGGGACGGAAGCATTCTCCCTGCTTTAAAATCGTAAAGCCGTTTTCTTCAAACCGACGAAGGTTGTTTTCTAAATTCCAACCCTTGAATTTCTGTTCCGCATTGGGACAGAGAAGCTCCACAAGCTCCCTGTCGTTTTCGCAGCCAACCTGCTCTGTGACAAATATGCCGCCGTCTTTGAGAATACGCCGCAGTTCCGAAACATCATACGCTCCGTGGCGGTTTATCACAATATCAAAGCTTTCGTTTTCAAACGGCATATCCGCATAGTTCTCCGCCTTTCGGAAATCAATTCCAAGGGGCAAAAGAGTTTCCTCGCAAAGCTTGACGTTAGGAGGATACGCCTCTGTTGCGGAGGTCATTTTATATGGGTGTCCAAAGGACAGCAATGCCTCGCCGCCCGTGTCAATATCAAGCAAGCGTTTTTCAGGAGAAAGATACTCCCGAACGATTTGAACGTAATCCCATTCAAGCTTATCTTCGCCGTTATTGAAACGTCCCTCAATATGGGAGAAATCCCAGCCGTGTATGTGGGCAGCCGCTTCCTCGGCAAGCCATATTTTTTTCAATTCAGTGTAATTCATATCAACTGCTCCTTTTTTAAATTTTTCAATAATTTCAAAAAATCGGTGCAGCCGTACTGATAACAAAAATATTTATCTCAATGCAATCTGTTATCAGATTTAAAACTGCACCGAGTAGTTAATTCGTCCCATTTTTACGCTCCTTGTTTCAGAATAAATTAATTATATCATATTGCGGAAAAGTTGTCAAATAAAAAGCCGACGGCGAATTTCTCACCGTCAGCCGTATTATTTTCAGCCAAGTAATTTTTCCGCAGAGGCAAGCTTTACGCTTACGCAGAAGATCTGCATTGCCGCTTCAAGCTCCTCCAGTGGAGGATATGTGGGGGCAATTCTTATATTCTTATCGTCGGGGTCTTTGCCATAGGGGAAGGTTGCTCCCGCAGATGTAAGCACAACGCCCGCTTCCTTGCAAAGCTGAACAACACGCTTTGCACAGCCGTTCAAGGTGTTTACCGAAATAAAGTAACCGCCCTTAGGCTTGTTCCATTCCAGAACGCCAAGCTCGCCAAGCTTGCTGTCAAGGTCGTTCAGAACGAGGTTGAATTTCGGCTCGATTATACCGCGGTGCTTTGCCATATGCTCCATGATGCCGTCCACATTCTTGAAATACTTAACATGGCGGAGCTGGTTTATCTTGTCGTAGCTTATGCACTGGATTCCCATAAGCTGTGTTATCTGCTTCATGTTGTTTACAGAACCTGCCATAATTGCAATTCCAGCGCCGGAGAAAGATATCTTTGAAGTGGAGGCGAATATGAACACCATATCCTCCTTGCCCGTTTTCTTGCACTCGTCAAGAATGTTCAGTATCTTGTCGGGGTCGTCGGTAAGGTGGTGTACGCAGTAGGCGTTATCCCAGAAAATGCGGAAATCGTCAGCCTTTGGAGAAAGGTTAGCAAAACGCTTTACAACCTCGTCGGAGTAGGAAATTCCGTCGGGGTTTGAGTACAGCGGAACGCACCAAATACCCTTGACGGTATCGTCCTCGGCAACAAGCTTTTCTATCATATCCATGTCGGGACCGTCCGAATTCATGGGTATGGTTATCATTTCAATGCCGAAATGCTCGCATATTGCAAAATGACGGTCATAGCCCGGCGCGGGACACAGGAACTTTACCTTGTCATATTTGCCCCAAGGCTTTTCGCTTCCAAGAACGCCGTGGGTCATTGCTCTTGAAACGGTATCGTACATCATAGCAAGGCTGGAGTTTCCGCCGATGATGAGTTCCTCCTCCTTAACGCCCAGCAGGTCGCCGAAAAGCACCTTAGCGTCGTGGATACCCGTCAGGCAGCCGTAGTTGCGGGCGTCTATACCGTCGGCGGTAAGCATACTTGCCGCGTTGGTGAAAACGTCAAACATAGGCATAGCAAGGTCAAGCTGCGCCGTGCTGGGCTTTCCGCGGGACATATCAAGCTTCATGCCCTTGGCTTTGTAGCCCTCGTATTCCTTTTCACATTCCGCTTTGAACGCGGAAAGCTGTTCCTTATTCATTTCTGTAAGCTTCATGATTATCTTTCCTTTCAGTAAAGAAATTTTTTTAAAAAGTGTACTGTATACGACTACAGTTGTTTTCCGCATACGCACGTCTTTAAATTCAATCCACATTATATAATACTACATTTCGGCAGAATTTGCAAGTGTTTTATAAATTTCCTGCAAATTATTTTCTTATAATTAATAATTAACAATCAATAATTAATAATTGCTCGGAAAAATGTTAATTTTTTGCAAAACAACATTTGCCGCAGCAACGTTCATTATTAATTATTAACTATTAATTATTAATTAAAAAAGCCGCCGCACATTATCTGCACGGCGGCGGTTTGTGTTAAGCATTGTTCTTGATGTATTTTTTAATAAGGCTTATAAGCTCCTTTGCATATGTATCGGGGTTCTCAATGCTTTGAGCAAGCTTTAACGCCGACTGCGCGGTTGAGCTTCCCTTGTAATCGCTGTTCTTTAAGGTAAGTCCGAACTCGGCGGCGGCGCAGGCAAGCTTCATTCCGTCGCTCATGGTCTTGGAGCAGTCCTCCTTGCTGACGATCTCCGTGACCTGCTGAATTTTGCCTGTTTCGGCATTTTTATAGCGTACCTTTATTGTCAGCAGCTCGCTTGTTGCCGCATTGCCCGAATTCTCCTGATATTTAAGGGACTCCTTAGACTTTCCGTCCGCGGGAATGATTTCATACAAAGCAGTAACGCTCTGACCTGCTCCGACCTCTCCCGCGTCCTTGGTGTTGTCGGTAAAATCTTCGTTCGCCATGATACGGTTGTCGTAGCCGATAAGACGGTAGCTTTTTACATTTGCGGGATTGAATTCAACCTGTATTTTAACGTCCCCCGCAATGGTGAAAAGTGTGCTGTTCCGTTCCTCGGAAAGAACCTTGTAAGCTTCCCTTGCGGTGTCAATATAGTGGTAGCTGCCGTTGCCGTTGTCAGCAAGAGCCTCCATTTTGTTGTCCTTGATGTTGTCCTTGCCGAAGCCCAGAACCGTGAAGTACACGCCGCTTTTACGCTTTTCCTCGATAAGCTTTGTAAGCTCCTCCTCGCTTGAAATACCAACGTTAAGGTCGCCGTCCGTCATAAGAATTATACGGTTGTTTCCTCCCTCGATAAAATATTTTTCCGCAAGAGCGTAAGCCGCATTGATACCGCTTTCGCCGTTTGTGCTGCCGTCCGCTTCAAGAAGAGACGTAAGCGCGGAAACGGTCTTTACCTGCGTACCCTTTGCCCCTGCAAGAATGACCCGTTCCTCGCCCGAATATGTGATTATGGAAATCCTGTCCTCGTCGGTCATAGTCTTTGAAAGGGTCTTTATGGACTTTATAGCAAGGTCTATCTTTTCTTCCTTTTCCCAGCCCATAGAGCCGCTTGTGTCCACCAGAAATACAAGGTTTGAAGCAGGGGTCTCAATTAAGTCCTTGCCCTGAATGCCAACCTTAAGAAGCTGTGAACCGCTGTTCCACGGGCAGTCGGTAAGCTCGGTATTGATGTTGAATGTACTCTTCTCCGGCTTGGGATAGCTGTAATCGAAATAGTTAAGCATTTCCTCAATTCTTACAGCGTCGGCGGGAACTTTGTCGCCGTCGTTGATAAGCCTGCGGATATTTGCATAGGAAGCCGTGTCCACGTCCGCTGAAAATGTTGAAAGAGGGCTTATAGCGGGATTTTTATAGCCGCTTTCATCGCTGTGCTTGTATTCCTCGGCGTTGGGGTCGCTGCCGATATACACTGCCCCGGGTTCTTCAGGATTTGGAGGACACTCATCGGCTTCCATAGGGGGAGCGCCGACAGAGACTGCCTCTGCGGGTTCATAATCATAGTCATCCACTTCCTCGCAATCCGCCTCGTAATAAATGTCGTCATCTTCAACGGGCGCGCCCATGGCGGCTTCATAAACCTCCCTCTCTTTATATTCAATTGTATTTGAATAATCGCTGTACTTTTTCTTGTCGTCATATGTAAAGGTAACGGCTCTTACTCTGTACTGTCCCTGTCCGTAACTGCTGCAATGGAAATTCAGGTCAAGGGTCTCGCCGACCTTTGAGTAGCTCCCGCCCTCGGTTTTTCTGCGGTACACCTCATAATAAAGCGCGCCGTCCACAGCCGTCCATGATAAAGTGTCATAGTAATAGCCATTATCTTTTTTAAGCTTCGGCTTTGATTTCTCAAAGGATCTTACTTCATTTGAAGTTATCGGCGTCGGCAGGTTGTCAAGGTCTATCTTCGCCGACACGGATACAGCGGGGAGAGTTCCAAGCGTAAGGACTGCCGCCAGTACGCCTGCTAAAATTCGTTTTTTCATGGTAAAACTTCCTTTCATTTCTAGATGCCGGAAGACAGAGGCTAGAGGCTGGAGAATAGCATTTCCTCTTCTTCCTTGATTTGGGGCTTTCTATAAGTAATACAATTCAGAAGCCCGAAATTTTTCATGTGCGGGAAAAATTTTTTATTTTTGTAATAACTTACAAAAAGCAGATAATTTTTTATACAAAATAACTGCATTTTTCTTCATAGACCGCCTGTTCCTTTTCAAGCAGGGCGGCAAGCTTGTCTATGCGTTTTTCCTCACTGTACTGCTTCAAGCCGTCCATATATTCGCCGCGGTTGTTATCCTCTATAACGGCGGGGACTATCCCGTTTTTCAGACATTCCCTGAACAGGATAATACGCCCCGTCCTGCCGTTGCCGTCCTGAAACGGGTGTATGCTCTCATACCATGCGTGAAATTCCGCAAGGACCGCAATGTCGGTCTGCCGTTCAAAGTACCATTTTAAAAGCCGTTCCATTTCACCCCGCACGTCCTCGGGCTTTGCGGTCTGATATATTCCGACAATGTTGGGACGTTCCTTATAATCGCCTATTGCATAGCCGTTTGCCCTGTCCTCAAACACCCCCGATTTAAGCTCATAGTGAAAGCTTTTTATAAGCTCCTGTGACAGCGGTTCATCTAACGTGTCAAGCATTTTGTTGAACATCAAAAAATGCCCGTTCATTTCCTCAACGTCCTTGGCTCTGTAATAGCTGTCGGAACGGGGCAGCGTGCCGTTGTCAAACAAAGAAGCCGTCTGCTCCTCCGTAAGAGTGCTGCCCTCTATCTTGTTTGAATTGTAAGCAAGCAGTCTTTGAGTATATGCGTATACCCCGCTTCTGTCAAATCTGCCGCGTTCGATCCTAAATCTTTCCAAAAGGAATTCGGTAAATTTTTTTTGATTTTCCATAATGCCCACCTTTGCAGTTTATTGTTATTTAGATTATAACATATGTTTAAGTTTAAGTCAATTATTGCTATTCATGGGAAACAATATTCACCGTCAGAACGCTTTCCCGCAGGTACTTCTCATCATTCTTGCAGTACTCGCCGTAAAAGTCGGGACAGTCCCGCCGCACAAGCTTTTTTATGTCGAACACGTCGCAGGAATTGTACCACACCGCCGTTGAAAACGCGCTTATGCAGGTGTCCTTGACGCTTTCGCGGACAGCCGCTTCAATAAGCTTTTCGTTTGCCCCGAAAGGGTTTTCCTCGGTTTTTATTTTTATGCAAACGTCCGCGTAAACTTTTAGCTTTCCCTCGGAATACTCCGTTTTCAGGCAGGATTTAGACCCCGTTATATACGCAGTCGCGCGGTTTTCCCCCGCCGTTACGGGGACGGTTATCCTGTCCCCGCACTCAAATGCGTTGGTCAGAAGTTTTACACCCTGCACGTCTTCCTCCGCAAGAAAACCTGCCGTACCGTTTTTCCGCGCAAAGGTCATGCCGCGGAACTTTATTGTCTCGCCGTCCGAAACGATACAGGGCAAAGCCGCCGCAGAGTCGGCTATACCTGTTTTTGAAGCAACGTCCGCAACGGAGGTGTACACCGTTTTTCCCTGTGAAGCCGCCGTCTCCATAAGCTTTAAAAGCTGTTCGGCGGAAAATGTTCCGTCCTCAAGGAGCGTCCCCACCGCCGCCTGCGGGTCGTCCGAATACGCCACGGGACAGGAGGGTGACACGCTTCCGTCAAGGAAAAGCGCAAGCTCGTCCGAGGGATTTTCAATGCCCTCCCCGATAACAAGCAGCTTGATGTGTCCTAAAAAAAGCTTTTTGCCCAGAGAAAGCTCCGCGTCGGAAAGAGCCGCGGAAATGGTCGCCCCGCTGCCGTTTACGGTCACGCTGTTCGCCTTGCTTACGTCGGGGTCGGGAGAACCGCTTTCCGACTTGTAGATTTGCAGGGAGACCATGTAGACCTCGTCCCTGCGTTCAAGTCCCATAAGCTGAACAAACGCCCTATCGTTGACCTCCAAGCCCCCGAAGCAGCCCGACAATGTCAGGGCGGTGCAGACGAAAAATATTACGCAAAATATTTTTTTAAGCATTATTTTTTTCACCTCTTTTTTTCCTGCAAATCATATAAAATATCAACGGTATCACGCCCGTTAAAAGAATTATCGAACAGCCAGACAAAATCCTGAAGCCCCTTTCGGAAAGCTCCGCGCCTGTAAGGGTAAGAACCGCGGCAGCCGCAAAAACAATTACCGCGGCAATGGTCGCGCTGAACTTTATTTTCGGGAAAACCTCAACCATAAGTCCCGCCGAAATGTGGAGAAAAAGTGAAATGTTTACAACGGCGGTTATCGTCCACACAATGAGGTAAAGCGCGTCCCCCCGCTGTATAAAGCCCGTGCCGCCGAAAGTTCCAACCGTGAGGAAAGGGTAATCGGTAAGCTGTGCAAAGTCCCCAAGAACGGCGGTTATCAGCAAAGTCACCGCTTCGATAAGAAGCAGCTTTGAAGCAAGCAGACCGTACACTCCGCAGCGGAGCTTTTCACGGACGTGCTTTGCAAGGAACGCGGCGGCGCAGATTTCTCCGTTTCGGGAAATGTCGTCCATTACAGCCGTGAAAAGATTATTTTCATTGATTTTGCCGAAAATCAAATTTGTCATGTCAAAGTTCTGCGCCGAGTACAGAACCATGATTATCAGCGCCGCAATAAACAGCCAGAAAAGCAGTACCCCGCTTCTGCCCAGAGCCTCCACGCCGAGACTTGCACAGTAAACGCATACCGCAAGCAGTATCGCAAGCATGATAATGCTGCCGCTGTTCCGGAAAAAACGGGCGCTTAAAAATTTCTGAAAGTGAAGCAGGCTGCTCACCGTGTAGAAAAGAAAGAACAGCAGGTACAGCCCCGCAACAACTATTCCGCAGAAACGGTTTTTGTCAAGTGCGGTACGGGTGACGCTGTTTTTCAGAAGAACTATTGGTATCAGAAGTACTGCCTGAATGATCGTCCCGATTATAGCCGCGGTCATTTGCAGAGTAAGGTCGCCGCCGTTTGCGGACATCGGCACAAACGTCATAAGGGTAAAGACCCTGCACATGAAAAGCAGCAGCAGGAACTGTCCCCAGCCTATTTTTTGAGTATTTTCCATTGTGACCCTCTTTCCCGAAATTTTTTATTATAACTGTCAACTGTCAACTATCAACTGTAAACTGTAAACTGTAAACTGTCAGCCGTCCATATTCGTTCCGTGCAGATCCTCTACCGTCGCTCTGCCCCTTGCCATTTTTTTGAAGCCTATCCTTGTAAGCACGTCCCGCATGGCTTTAGGCGTAAAGGGCGACAGTGGGGACATAACAGGCGCGCCGTAATTTTCAAGAGAGCATATATTCACGAGCATAGCCGCCGCAAGGAGGGATATGCCGTAAAGTCCGCCGATTCCTCCCGCCGCCGCGGCAATAAAACGAAGCATTGTAATGGGCTGGTTAAGGGACGGCACAACAAAGGAAGCAGTTACAGATATCGCGCAGACAAGCAAAAGCGGGTTGGAAATAAGTCCCGCGGAAACTGCGGCGTCCCCGATTATAAGTCCGCCGACTATGGAAACCGCACCGCCAACGCTTTTGGGCAGACGGACTCCAGCTTCCCTGATTATTTCATAGAAAAGCAGGATTATAAACGCTTCCACCGCTAACGGCAAAGGGGCTGTCTGCTCGGCGGCGGCAAGAGTTACCAGCAGAGTATGGTTGAAAAGCTCGGGGTGGAACGTTGCAATAGCCACATAAAGGGCAGGCAGGAACACCGCAAGGAAAAACGCAAAGTACCTTATCCACCGTATCAGGCAGGCGTAAAATGGACGGAAGTTGTAGTCATCCAGAGTTTGGAAATTTTCGATAAAAAGGGACGGCACAACTATCGCAAAGGGCGTCCCCTCGATAAGCAGACCTATCCTGCCCTCCAAGATTTTCGCGCAGAAAACGTCGGGACGCTCCGTCACGGAGACCCCCGAAAAGACCGTCCGCTTAACGTCGTCCAAAAACGGCTCAACATAGCCGCTTCCGAGAATTGTTTCAAGGGGCATATCCTCAAGCTTTTTGCGTATCTTTTTCACAAGCTTCATGGGAACTCTGTCCGCCATGTATGCGAGGATAACGTCCACATGGCTTGTGTCCGTCACGGGGAAAAGCTCGAACCGCAAAAGCGGAGACTTTATTCTCCTGCGGACAAGGGACATACTTGTGCGGACGGTCTCAACAAAGCCCTCGTGAGAGCCGCGGATATTTCCCTCCGAGGACGGCTCGTCAATGCCCTTTGTCTCATAGCCCTGAACGCCGAAGGCAAAGGCTGTTGAAACTCCGTCTATAAGAAGCACCGCAAAGCCACTCATAAGCCGCCTGATAAGGTCGCCGTATTCTGTTGGCATACCCCTGTCAATGGTAAGGAGCATTTTGTCGCGGATATGGTCGAACAGGGCTTTTGGGGCAAACTCCTCCCCCGTCATATTCGTCAGGGGACGAAGTATCAGGTTTGTGATAGTCCCCGTTGAGACCATTCCCTCGAAGCACAGCAGACAGCAGGGAACGTTCCCGATAAAAAACGGATTAGTCAGCAGGTCGGAGCTTTTCCCAAGAATACGCTCTATATTGCGGACGTTCTCGTCCAGCGACTTTGCAACGGGAATATTTTCAAATTCATACATATTTGGAACAGTCATAAAATTTACTCCTTTTAGAGGATAGAGGTTAGAGAATAGAGGATAGATTTTTTTATCTTCTAAAAGGGTATTATTTCCGCGGATTGTAAAAAAATACATGGAATTTAAAATGAATAATTAATAATTAATAATTAATAATTATGGTGTCGGCTTCGCCGAAAATTTTAAACTTTTTCTTTCAGAAATTATTAATTTATTTGCGGAGCAAATACCATTCATTATTAATTATTAATTGTTAATTATTAATTAATTCAAGGGAGTTAATATGTCTGTTGTGTTTATAAGGGCAGTGATTTTGTACGTCCTGCTGATATTTACGGTAAGGCTTATGGGCAAGCGGCAGATCGGCGAATTGCAGCCCTCGGAGCTTGCCATAACGATTTTAATTTCCAACATAGCCACCCTGCCTGTGGAGGACACGGGCATACCACTGCTTACGGGAATAATCCCCATATTGACCCTTGCGGGGCTGGACGTTATCATGTCATGGCTCGGGATAAAAAGCCGAACAATAAGGCGTTTCACCTGCGGGAAGCCTGTTATAATAATCAGCGGAGGACAGCTTGACCAGAAGAAAATGCAGTCCATACGCTTCACCGTGGACGACCTTGCCGCAAGCCTTAGAAGTCAGGGGATTTTCGACATAAGCGAGGTGCAGCTTGCGGTTGTTGAGACAACGGGCACGCTGTCGGTGTACCAGAAATATTCCGCAAGAAATGTTACCAACGGCGACATGGAGCTTAAAGGCAGGGACGAGAACCCTCCCGAGGTTGTTGTTGCAGACGGAGAGCTTGTCCCCGAAGCAATGGGCAGGCTGGGAATTACCCAAAAATGGATAGAAGCCGCCCTGAAAAAAGAAAAAGCTGCCATAAAGGACGTGTACCTTATGACGGCTTACCCGGGGGGAAAATGTTCAATTATACGGAGAGATTGATTTATGAACAGAGTAATAATCGCCGCCGCAATAATAGCGGCAATAATGGTGTACTCCGCTTCCGCGGTGGTAATAATAAAAAATCGGAACAGCGAGCTTATCGCGGTTACCGAGGAAATAAGGGAATACAACAAGATCGGCGACAGCGAAAAAGCCGCCGCCGCCGCAGATGTTCTGCAAAATAAATGGTACGCGTTTGAAAGGGAGATGAGCGTTTTTGTCCGTGACGACAAGCTTAGCACGCTTAGCGCGTCGGTTGCAAAAATTCCCTCATATATAAATTCCGCCAACGACGAGCTTGACGCGGAGCTTGAAAGCATACACCGTCAGCTTAATATTATTTATCGCTCTGAACTGCCCGTTTGGTACAATATTTTATAGCCTATTTCTGTATATCAATTTTAGGGTCGGACAGAACGAATTCTCCGTCCTTTAAAGTTACCGTGAACTCGACGTGTATCATATCGTCGATAGGAATGCCCGAAGAAAAAGTATTAATAAGCCCAGTATAGTACATTTTAACTTCATTCTCATCAATATCGTAACCCACAAGATCTGTGTACCAAACTCTTTTCGCTCCCTCGGGACAGCTTTCCGACGAGTCGTATACAAAATCATTATCAGAATTTTTCACGCTTACCGTAATAGTTTTAGCGTCGTTGTCAATATCGGTTTTTATGTACTCGTCGGCAAGCTTTTCATAATCAAGAAAATATCGGACATAATGACCGTCCTCTATTTTATAAGCTGACAGATAATCAACACAGCAGAACGTGCCGCCAATCGCATATCTTTCCATTACGACCTCGTTTTCGCCGTCTCCGTCCATATCCGAAAATTTGCAGGAAGATGTATCATTGTACGCAATAGTGCCGTAACGCGTAGACCAGAATTCCTCAAATTCGTCCGCAATGCCGTCATGCTCAATAATTATTTCGGACGGCTCTTCATCGGGGCAAACTCCGTAAACTCTTGTTTCCCCGTCAGACAGTTCTGTAAGCAGGTATGCAAGACCGCTTTTTCGGACTTCCTCGCTTGTTTCATACCAAAAGCTTGTACCCTCGGGAATAACATTCTGCGGGTCAAGTACATATCCGCTTGGGGAAATAACAAGCCCCTCGGCGGTAATTTCGTCCGTTTCTGTCTCGGAAGTCTCTGTTGGGACTTCCGTTGTTGTTTCTGTAGTGGTTTCGGTTTGGCTTTCAGTTTCCTCCGCAGCAGAAGCCGTGGTTGCTTCGCTTTCTGTCGTACTTGCTGTCAGATTTTCGACAGTACCGCTTTCACAGCCGGAAAGCAGGACTGCGGCAGTCAGAATTGCCGAAATAAGTGTCAGGAATTTTTTCACGTTTATCTATCCTCTAATCCTTTAAGAGCGTTAAGCTCCTCTTTGTCTATCTTGATTTTTCCGTCCTTTATCACGGTAACTTCCGACTTGTCGAAAATCACCGCAGGGTCGTCGGACTTTTCGGGCTTAACTTTAAGCTTGCCCGTAAGGAGGTTCACTTCCTCAACAACGCCCTTGAAGTCGGGAGTTTTAACATACGCGCCGACTTTCGGAGTGTTTTTCAACAAGAAATCATAGGAGTCCTGCTCGTATTTCAGACAGCACATAAGCCGTCCGCAAGTGCCCGAAATTTTCGTGGGGTTAAGGGACAAGCCCTGCTCCTTTGCCATTTTTATGGACACGGGCTGGAATTCTCCCAAAAATCCCTTGCAGCAGAATTCACGTCCGCAGATACCCATGCCGCCAAGAATTTTCGCCTCGTCCCGAACGCCTATCTGACGGAGCTCTATCCTTGTCCTGAACACGGAAGCAAGGTCTTTTACAAGCTCACGGAAGTCCACGCGGGTCTCCGCCGTAAAATAAAACAGCAGCTTGTTGTTGTCAAAGGTACATTCAACGTCCACCAGCTTCATGTCAAGCTTGTGGGCGAGAATTTTTTCCTGACAGATTTTAAAAGCGTTCTGCTCCTTGACCTTGTTCTGCTCGATAATTTTCATATCCTGATTTGTGGCAAGCCTTATGATTGGTTTAAGCGGGGCGGTGATTTTGTCGTCCTCAACCATTTTGTTGGGCATAACTACCTCGCCGCACTCCACGCCCCTTGCGGTCTCCACAATGGCAAGCGCGCCCTCGGGGACTTTTATTTTTCCGGGGGAAAAGTAGTAGACCTTCCCCGCGCTTTTAAATCTTACACCTATAATTTCAGTCATAATTTATCCTTTCCTTTTAGAAGATAGAGGTTAGAAGTTAGAAATCAGTCCGCTGCTTCAATTCCTAATTCAGCAGCTAATTTATTTAAAGATACAGTCTCGTCCTTGTCAGGGTCTGTATTGTTAAGGTAATCGTCGTAAAGCTTTTGGCAAAATATATCGTCGTCAAGCAATTCCGTAACGCTTAGTTCTTTTGTACTCATTACAAACACCTCGCAAATAATATATTACCCAATTACCCTGCAAACAAACGCCGCCGTTTCTATAGGCACGTTCATGTTCAGCGCGCATCTTGAAATTGTTTCGTTTATAGCCTCGTGAAGCTTTTCCGCGCGCCGCCTGCTAATTGTTCGGGAAAGCCGTTCCGCCCCCTCGGGGTCGCAGCCGATGATCCCTACCGTGCCGAGGCGGAGCATACAAGCGTCCCGCACGACCTTGTCAAGCATTTCAAGAACAGCCTTTATCCTGTTTCGGTTTTCGCCGATTTGATGCAAAGCCGCCAAAAGCGCGTACTCGTTGCTGTCGGCAATCGCGGCAGTAATTTTCCTGCAAAACTCAACGTTCTCGGCGGTCTCGCCCCCTGCGATATAATCCATACAGCCGCCTATGTTGCCGTGGAAACGCTTTACCGCGTCCTCCGCCTGCTCTTTGGTGTAATTTCCCGTGTCCATAAGGGCGGCAAGGCAATCCTCCTCGGAGCATTCGGGTATGCCCAGCGTAATAACTCTTGACCGAATAGTCGGCAGGAACACGCTTGCATTCACCGCGGTAAAAATAAAATAAACCGTGTCGGGAGGCTCTTCAATAAGCTTCAGCATAAGGTTCTGCGTACCCTCTTCAAGCCCCTCGCAGTCGGAGAAAATATACACCTTAGCGTCGCAGTCGTTGGGGGAAACAAAAGCGTCCGAACAGATGTTACGGATAGTTTCCCTGTTGTAGATCTGCTTCTTGCCGCTTTTTTCAGGCTTGATAACATCGGGGTGAGTGTTTGCCAAAATTCTTTTGCAATGCCTGCAAGTTCCGCAAGCGTTGCCGTTTTCGCAAAGCAAGGTCATTGCAATATAGTCCGCAAAAACCTTTTTGCCGACCCCGTGTTCCCCCGTAAGGAGAAAAGCGTGAGCAAGCCGTCCCGTTTTCATCATAGCGGAAATTGCGGCGGCGGGCTGTTCCTTTGAATAAAGCTTTATCATATCTTTTCAAACCGTTCCACGTCGGTGACGAAAATCGTCGCTCCGCCGACCGAGACCTCAACAGGGTAGCTTCCGCCGTGCATTTCAGTTCCCGCAAGAATTCCCGCAGGAACGTACTGCTTTCTGCGGCGTGAGCGTTCCTTTATAATTCCTATGATTTGTTCGACCTTGTCGTCGTCCGCGCAAATCATGAAAGTGGTGTTGCCCGACATTAAAAATCCGCCTGTGGAAGCCAGCTTTGTGGCAAAGAATCCAGATTTAGTCAAAGCGGAGGAAACGTCGTGGCTGTCGTCATTATTGACAATTGCATAAATAAGTTTCATAAAATATTGCTCCCCTAAATTTTAATTAAGTGTAATTTATAATACAAATCCGACAAACGAACCCGGTACAGAGCCGTCTGCCAAACGTACAGGCGAAATAGAAAAACCGTTTTTAAGCCAAAGCATATGAGAAGAGACATTGGCAATATCGCAATAAGCTCTTATTTGATAAACGCCGTCATCTTTTGCACAGCGTATTGCTTCCTGCACAAGTCCGCTTCCGACACCCTTGCACCTGCAATCGGCGTCAACAACATCTATCACATTTATAAACCATTCGTTTTTATTGACAGGGGCAGGAATTTCTCTTTTAAACATCCATAAAAAACCGATAATTTCATCGCATTTGAGGGCTAATACAAGTATGCCGCCGTCACGAATTACATTTTTTGTCCCCGGATATTTTGTCAGTATCTCCTCTTTTTCTTTTTCAGAACCCTTTCGTATAATGAAATCAAAGTCGCTCATTCAACGGGTCTCCTTTACAAATTAAAATTAACTGTCAAAATTGATTTTTGTCTCTGCAATCTATTTTAGCACATTTATTTGAAAAATGCTATAGTTTTTCAAAATTTTTATTGTACTTTCGTTAATTTCCTCTCCCGCCATTATCACGGGAACGCAGGGGGGACATACCGTCACCGCCTCCGCCGCAATCCTGCCGAGGGATTTTTCGGCTGGAACGGTCTCTCTTTCCGCAAAAAAAGCCTCACGGGGGAGCATTTTTGCAATCGGTTTTACCGGTTCAAAATCGGGCGGTTCAAGGCGTATTCTCGGCATTCTCACCGATTTCATGGTACGAAGCACACGGTCGAAATCCTCGTCTGTATTTGCAGTCGAGAACATCATTACAACATGGGTCAGGTCGGCATATTCTGGTTCAACGCCGCCCTCACGGAGACGTTCCGCAAACTCGTACCCCGTCAGACCACAGGGAAAGGCGTAAACCGTTATTTTAAGGGGTTCGTCGCCGTAAAAGCTGTACACCCCGCCAAGCTGTTTTTTTATTTCGGAAATTTTTTCCGCAGTAATTTTCAAATCGTCCCGAAAGCTTTCCGAAAGATATTTGTTGCAAAGGTCAAGACTTGCCATAATAAGATAGCTTGGACTGCTGCTGCCGAACAGAGCCATGTACCGCTTTATTTCGGGAATTTTTTCTCTGCAAAGACCGTCCCCTATATGCAGATATGCCCCGCCTGTTAAAACAGGCAGGGTCTTGTGCGCCGAGTCGCAGCACATATCTGCTCCCATATGTATGGGGTGTCGGGACTGTTCCGTAAACGCCAGATACGCGCCGTGGGCGTTGTCAACTATCAGTGGAATTTTATACTCGTGACAAACCTCAGAAATGCCCTTTATATCGGCGATTTTCCCCAGATAATCGGGGGAAGTTATAAAAACGCAGGCGGGCTTTTTTGACGAATATTCCTCTATTGCAGTCCGCACTGTCTCGGGAGTAATTTCCCCCGAAACTGCTGAACCCTCCTCATATTCGGGATAGACCCAGCAGGGTTCAAGCCCAAGCAGTACGCAGGTATTCATAACGGAACGGTGGGCATTCCTGCCGCAGATAAATGCGGAAGTTTTTTTGCAAACCGCCGCAAGCATTGCTTGTATGCAGAGAGTTGACCCTCCCGCAGAATAAAATGTCGCCGCCGTTCCGAAAAGTCGGGAAGCATTTTTCTCGCTTTCGGCAATAATTCCCTCCGCTTCAAAAAGCTCGTCCGCGCCCTTTATCTCCGTAATGTCATACTCAAAAAGCCGTTCCAAGCCCTTGCCGAAAACGTCCCTGCCCTTGTGTCCCGGCATATGTACGCGGACAGTTCCGCCGCGTGAATATTGCTCCAAAAAATCGTAAATCGGCGTTGTAATTTTTTCCATAATATTTTTCCTCACACAAAATATTTAAGCTTTTCCATAATATTTCTTCTGCCCCTCGATATGGTGCGGGACACCGTTGAACGGTTCACACCGAGCATTTCTGCTATCTCGGGGATATTCATTTTCTGAAAATAATAAAGGGTTATCATCTGCCGCTGCCGCTTTGAAAGCTCGTTCTCGATAACGTTCCGCATTACCTTTATCATAAGGCTGTGCTGCGCGCTGTTGCTTTCGGCGGTATCGCCGATAATTGCGGAAATGCGTTTGTCGGCGCAGAACTCGGCGTCCCCCAGGAATTCACTGTTCAGGCGTTTCTGCACTTCTCATTCACCCCGCAGCCCGCATAGTCGCATATATCGCTTATAACGTCCAGCATATCGTACAGCTCGTTTTCAAGCAAAAGCTTTCGCCGTCTTAGCAGGTCAATTTCCATTGACTCCGTTGCCGCGGAAATAGCGGCGTTTATCTGTGCGATACGTTCTCGGAGCGCAGCTTCCGAGCGTTTGTACTCCATAAGCATATCAACGTATGTCATTTTACATTCCTCCAGTCAGACAAACATTTTAGTGTAAAATTAGTGTAAAATTCCGCAGGCAGCAGATTTCCGCGGGGTCGGAAAGCCGCTGTCAAATTCCTTACTTTTAAGTATACATCTAAAACGTTTGTTCGTCAAGAGAAAATCGAAAATTTGTTTCTTTTTGTAAAAGTTACACAAAAAAATCGGCAAAAAATTTTATTTTTATTTTTTTGCA
>JAAVHM010000102.1 GCA_014799675.1 Ruminococcus sp.
TATCACAAAATTTCAACTGTCAACTGAAATAAGCCCCGCATAATATTTCGCAAGCTTTTCCGCAAGAACGCTGACAAGCTTTACCGCCTCGGCTTTCAGCTCCTGATTTGCGTAAAATCCAAGCTCCGACAGGGCGGCGGACTCCTTTGCGTACTCCACCGCCTTGACGGTGTCCTCCTCTGCAATTTCCTTTGCAAGCATATAAAGACACCTTGCCTTTACCGCATAAAACTCGTCCGAAAGTCCGCCCGCGTCCTGCTCCGAGCCTATCTCGGCGGCGGCTTCGCGGTATCTGCACGCCGAAAAAAGCTCCTTTGCCAGCAAAAGCTTTTCAAGGGAGACGTTCTCTCCCCTCGCTTCCCCGCGGATATCCTCGTAAAGCTCCGACCCTGTTGAGGGCATAAGCTCCGATATGGGGATATCCAGCGTTTCCGCAAGGTATTCAAGAGTTTTCACCGACGGCGTGGCTGTGCCGCTTTCTATCTGACTAAGCATATTTCTTGTTATAAAATCGCCCACCACCTCGCTCTGGGTCATTTTTTTCGAGATACGGGCTTCCTTAATGCGTTTTCCTCGTTCAAGCGCAGTCAATGCCATAACCTCCTTTTTAGAGGATAGAAGATAGACGATAGAGAATAGAAACAGAGTACCGCAGGATATTCCGATATCGTTTATTTTCTATTCGTTAGTAAATAACATTTACTATATTATATCACATTATTTTTAAAAATGCAATAGGGTAAAAGAAATTTCCTAAAAAATTTAAAAACCCCTTGACAGCGTGATTTATCTGTTATATAATAAAGTAAATTAAATTTACTAAAAGTGAGGCGGACGTTAATATGCAAACGCATGAATTTTTTACCGCGGTATTTTTATGCGGATTTGTTTTATTAACTGTTTTACACTTGCCTGTAGTAATTATTTTGTATATATTTATTAAAAAATACTTGACAAGAGGCTGATAAGATTGTATAATATAGGTAAATGATATTTACATGAAATATTCAGCCGTCCTTGTAAAAAGGAGGACTTACCATGAAAAAGACCTTTGCCGTGAGCCACATTTGCAAAGCGGGTATCGTTGGCGGATTTATGTACGTTACCCCCGAAAGACTTTGCTACCGAAACAACAANCTGCAACTGCCCGCAAAGCTTCGGGATATCGAATTGCCAACAAGTGAAATTTCCGCCGCTGAAAAGGGGAAGTTCCTTTTCCTGCCCACTGTGACTTTTAAAATGCGGGACGGCGGCGAATTCAAATATATTATTTATTCCTGCAAAACATTCTTTAACACGCTGAACGAACTGGGCGTGAAATTTTAACATATACGAAAGGGGATTTTACCATGACCGAATGGTGGGAAAGCTTATCANTGCTTGTGCGAGTTCTGTACTGCATTGCTGTNCCGTCAACGCTGATNTTGCTTTTGCAGACGATATTTTCAATCGCGGGCATCGGGGACGATGCNGACATAAATCTCAGCGACACNGGCGGCATTGACATGGGTACGGATATTGATGTGGACGTAAATATCGACGTTGACACAGACGTTGATTTCGGCGTGGATACAGACATTGACACCGACATTGACGGGGACGTTTGCCCCGACGGCGACGTGGATTCCGTAACTCANGTACACGGNAATTTNGCNNNTCTGCGGCTGTTTACATTGCAGGGAATTGTGGCNTTTTTNGCGGTTTTCGGCTGGGTCTCCATAGCCGCNGTAAGCAGCGGTATGCCAAGCGTGGGAGCNATAGTTCTNGGCTTTGTGGCAGGNTTTTTCGCAATGTACGGCGTTGCAAAGCTTGTGCAGATAAGCNGCAAGCTTTCCGAGAACGGCACTATTGATTTCCGCAACGCTATCGGCGAAACGGCGGCGGTNTACATACCNATNCCNCCAAACGGCGAGGGCGAGGGAAAAGTCACGCTGACCTTGCAGGGACGTTTTATGGAATGCAGCGCGGTTTCCAACGAAAAGGAGCTTCTAAAAACGGGGACGGTGGTAAGAGTTACCGACCTTAACGGGGAAGTGCTTGTGGTGGAAAGAACTGACAGCTGACTGTGTAAAGTTGACAGTTGGGGGGTGATTTTTATCAGCAATATAAATTACTCGTCNTTTTGGCGGCNGCTCGGCAGCTCCTTTNTGCCGACAAATTACGGCAAATATTCTTATGTNGNCAAAAGAGATACCGAAAAGTTTCTGACAAAATTTGCAGTTATNNTTTACGTAATAATTGTCGCCGTTTATCTTTTTGCGATGTTGGGNTATTCCGTTGAAGTAACCGGCGGAAAGTTTCTCTCGGAGGAGGACGGTTATTATTACAGAGTGAAAAACGGNGANNTNAAAATAGACAAACCGATTTTGATTGACGATCCTGCTAACGGCNTTTATGTNAATATCACCGACCAAGTGGAATATTTTGACGGTAAAAAAAGACGTGAGCTTATTTATAATGGCTATGAAGATATCCTGCTGATAAGCAGNACAAACAGGGTCAAGGTTTCGGACGGTTCGTGGACGGGCTTTAACTACTTTGTGCTATATACCGACGACNACTGGACCGCCGAAGGCTGGTGGGGAAACAACGCTCNGTTTGTCAATATTGACGGCAATTTTATTGTTTTTACTATAATTGGCGGACTTATATTCTGCTTTTTTTATCCGNATATTGCCGAGCTTGCGGCGTCTGTTTATTCGTTTATNGCAAAGCTTTTATGCAAGGCTTTCGGGCTTGNTGCGGACGATAAATTTTTAACAAATTCCTGCACCTACGCCCTTGTTCCCCCACAGATAATTATGCTTATTGCCTTTACGGTTTTCTCCGTGATGTACAGCACGGATTTTGTCAAAGGCAGCAGGNGCTCTGTTTATTACGCAATTGAAATAATCGCGGCGGTTNTGCCGCTTGTGCTGACAATGACTGCGGCTATTGCNGACAATAAAAATAAAATTTCAATGATGGAAAAAGGGATATTTTAACATAAANGAGGTTATGAAAATCTANCNTCNNNCCTCTANNCTCTANCTTCTAAAAGGAAAGGAATGATTAAATGGAAATTTTATTGGACATTGTTTTTGACGGAATAGAAGCTTGTATTGAAGCGTTTATTGAATATATCGGNGACAAAATCAGANCGNCAAAAATGAAAAAACGTACATAATTATTTTTACATAAATGCTGCGGTGTCGGCAATAACTGTCAACTATACACTGTCAACTGTCAATTATAATAAGGAGCGTTGATAAATATGGGTGTACCTCCGGTATTAATGTTAAGGAGAAAAATGATAATAAGAAAACTCAGCGAGTACGGCGCATTTTCGGAAGAAAGCGCAGTAACATTAAAAGACGCGGGAATTTTCAATCCAAACGCTTTTAAGCGTCTGACAAAAATAATGGAGAAAAGAAATATTTTAACCCAAACAACAGACGGAAAATACTATCTTAATAAATAATTCGGTCATAATTATTTTTACATAAATGTTGCGGTGCATACAATAACTGTCAACTGTACACTGTCAACTGTCAACTATATTTTTGGAGGTATGAACTATGGAAAATCCCGAAGTTTTGATCGCGGTCTGCGTTATCGTCGTGGTGCTTTTTGCGGCGGTGGCGGCTATTTTGTCAAGGTACAGAAAGTGTCCCTCGGACAAAATTATGGTAATTTACGGTAAGGTCGGAACCGACAAAAACGGTCAGGCTAAAAGCGCAAAGTGTATTCACGGCGGCGCGGCGTTTATCGTACCTATTATCCAGTCGTTCCAGTATCTTGACCTGACCCCTATTTCTATCAACGTTGACCTTAAAAACGCTCTTTCCAAGCAGAATATCCGTGTGGACGTTCCCTCACGTTTTATGGTTGGAATTTCCACCGAACCGGGCATTATGCAGAACGCCGCGGAACGCTTGCTGGGTCTTAAAATGGCGGAAATACAGGAGCTTGCAAAGGATATTATTTTGGGACAGCTCCGTCTTGTTATCGCAACAATGGAGATCGAGGAAATTAACACCGACCGTGACAAGTTCCTCATTGCGGTTTCCAACAACGTTGAAATTGAACTTAAAAAAATCGGTCTGCGGCTCATCAACGTAAACGTTACGGACATCAACGACGAGTCGGGCTATATTGACGCTCTCGGTAAGGAAGCCGCCGCAAAGGCTATCAACGACGCAAAGAAAAGCGTTGCCGAAAAGGACAGAGACGGCGCTATCGGTGAAGCCAACGCCCGCAAGGATCAGCGTATTCAAGTCGCTGCCGCAAACGCCGCCGCTATCGACGGTGAAAACAACGCTAAAATTGCCGTTGCTCAATCGGAGTCCATACGCCGTCAGAAAGAAGCCGAGGCGGAAGCCAAAGCCACAAACGACGCTAAGATCGCAGTTGCACAGACAAGCAGAGACGGTGAGATAGGTCAGGCAAACGCTATGAAGGAGCAGCGTATTCAAGTCGCCGCCGCAAACGCTGCCGCTATCGAGGGTGAAAACGACGCTAAGGTCTCCGTTGCACAGTCCGAAGCAAAACGCCGCGAAAAGGAAGCGGAAGCTTTGCAGGTCGCGATTACCGCGGAAGCCGTTGCCGCCGCAAAGGCGAAAGAGGAAGCATACGTTGCTCAGCAGAACGCCGAGAAACAGCGTGCCGAGCTTGAAATGGCTACTCAAAAGGCGGACGTAATCGTCAAGGCTCAAATCGAAAAGGAAAAAGCCGAGATCGCCGCAGAAGCGGAAGCGGAAGTCCTCCGCCGCAAGGCACGAGGCGAAGCGGACGCTTTGTTTGCAAAAATGGAAGCGGAAGCACGAGGCGCACAGGAAATTCTCCAGAAGCAAGCCGAGGGTATGCGTACCCTTATCGAAGCCGCGGGAGACGCGGACTCTGCCGTTAAAATGCTTGTTGCCGACAAGCTTGAAGAGCTTATGCGTATTCAGGTGGACGCTGTTAAGAACATCAAAATTGACAAGGTCACTGTTTGGGACGGCGGCAAAAACGGCGACGGGAACACAGCTACCGCGGATTTTATCTCGGGCATGATGAAGTCTGTTCCGCCCCTTAACGAGGTTTTCAAGCAGGCGGGAATGGAGCTTCCCTCTCTTCTCGGAAAGGAGCTTGATACAGTTGACAATGAACAGTTGACAGTTGACAGTGAACAGGAAGTTCCTGCCGAAAGTCCGAAAAATACGACAGGTAATGAGGAATAATTTTTCAGCAGAAATAAAAATCGGACGGTGAAGCCGTCCTGCAAAAGTCGGTTTGGCACATATACGCCGAGCCGGCTTTTTTGTGTATGTTGACAAAATCCGACAGTGGTGCTATAATTACTATTGTGAAGTTTTGAATTATTAGGAGGATATTATATGAAAGATGAAGAGTATGAGGGCAAAACCTTAGTGTTCAGTCCGTCGAGATTTATTTTGAAGATTATTTTTGCTGTAGCGCTTACTATCGGTATGGGGTCTATCACAAAGAACGGCATGGCTGAAAGCGGCGGCATTGCTTACGTTATATTCAGTTATGCGCTTTATTTTGTAATGTTTTGGTTCGTAGCTACTCTTTTCGGCTTCTGCCTGAGAGCAACGGGAAATTACATAATAGCGGTCATACTTATGGTCGTGCTTATCGCGCTGATGCTGTACGGGTCTGATTGGCTGAGTCATAAAAACCCGTCCGCAAGCGTTTATGCAGGTATAGCTTTTCTTCTTGTGCTGATATGGCTTCCGATTAACGACGTGCGAAAAGCGATAATTTATTTCAAAAATACAATATAAAAAATTTCCCGCCTTATATCTTTGGCGGGAAATTTTTATTGACATAACAACGGCTTTTTACCCAAGCTCCAGCATACGGTCAATGCAGACAGAAGCTTTCTCCATTACCTCGGGGGACATCTCAATTTCAAGTCCGCCGCCGTTAAGGGCTTTCAGCACGTCCATAAGGGTTGTGCGCTTCATGTTGGGGCAGATGAGGTGCTTTGAAAGTGTGTAGAATTCCTTGTCGGGGCATTCAAACTGCAAATGCTCGGCAATGGAAATCTCCGTGCCGATTATAAATTCCTTTGCCCCCGAATGCTTGGCAAAATTTACTATTCCGCTTGTTGAACCAACATAGTCCGCATACTTTGTAACCGCGGGGATACATTCGGGGTGGACAAGCAGGAGAGCGTCGGGGTGCTGCTCCTTTGCGGCGATAGCTTCCTTTTCGGTAACAACCGCATGGATCGGGCAGCCGCCTTGGATAAGCTTGACCTGCTTTTCGGGAAGCTGCTCCGCAACAAACGCACCGAGGTTGCAGTCGGGAATAAAAAGTATCTTGTCGTTCTCAATTTTTCTGCAAATCTCCACCGCGGACGAGGAAGTCACGCAAACGTCGCACTCGGTTTTCAGGGCGGCGGTGGTGTTTATGTACGCAACAACTGTGTGGTCGGGGTACATCTTTTTAAGCTCACGAAGCTCCTCAACGTCAAGCTGCTCCGCCATGGGACAGCCGCAGCCCTCCCTTGCGAGAATGACCTTTTTTTCGGGGGAAAGAAGCTTGCAGGTCTCCGCCATAAAATGCACGCCGCACATTATCACGGTGTCGTTTTTATCGGTTTTCGCAAGCTCGGAAAGACGGAAGCTGTCCCCCGTATAGTCGGCGATCTCCTGTATTTCCTCCGCCTGATAGCTGTGGGCAAGAATGGTTATGCCCTTTTCTTTTTTTACACGCAGAATTTCCTGCTGAATGTCCTTGATCATATTAAAAACCTACCGTTCCAATTAGTATTATATAACTATTATAACACAGCATATAAACTTTTGCAACAAAAATTTTCTTTATTTTTTGTTTATTATTATCTTTATAAATACGCAACCAACGGTTTACATTCTTAAAAAAATATGGTATAATAAATATAACACAATTTGTAAACGGTTACAAAAAGCAAATGTTATTTATTATTTTTTCTGAAAGGACGATAGGCACTATGAAAAATTTTAAGAAAATCATGGCAATGACAGTTGCTCTTTCTTCGGTAATGTCACTTGCGGCGTGTTCGGGCGGAGGCGGCTCGGACAGCACAACTACCGCGGCAACTACCACAACTCCCGCGGTTACAGTCGCCATAAACAGCGAAACTCTTGCTGAAGAGGAGCAGGAACAGGTTGCGGGCGTTGCAAGCCTCCTCCCCGACGTGGAGCTTGAAAACAAGAACATCAAATGGTTCTCGTTCTACGACCCGTTCCACCCGACAACCGCGGGCAATACAAAGTCCATTTCTCTTGAGCTTTTCGAGACAAAGTACGACGGCACTATCGAGTATATCTCAACGACCTGGGAGAACCGCTTCAACGACCTGTCCACAAATCTTTTGGGCGGCACGGGCATTGACTTTATCGCAGGCGGCGATCTGGACTCTTTCCCAAAGGGCGTGCCAAGCGGTCAGTTTGAACCCTACGACCAGTATGTGGACTTTAACGGCGAGCTTTGGGGCAGTGTAAAGAACCTCAACGATATGTTCGTACTTAACGGCAATCACTACATTATGGTAACACAGGCAAGCGGCGGTTCTATCGTTGTATACAACCGTCAGACTATCGAAAACTACGGCTTTGACGACCCTGCGGAGCTTCTTGCAAACGATCAGTGGAACTGGACTGCGTTCAAAAATATGCTCCTTGAATTCGTTGACAACGACGCGGGTCTGTACGGTCTCGACGGCTGGTTCAACGAAAAGCCTCTCATGCTCAGCGCGGGCGTTCCCCCTGTAGAGCTTCGGGACGGCAAGCTTGTTTCCAACCTTTATGACGAAAACCTTGAAAAGTCCATGAACTTCATGTTTGAGCTGAACAAGAACGGTCTTGTGCTTGACAAGAACCTGACAGGCTGGACGGAACACCCCGAGTACATCGGTCAGGGTACGGAGCTTTTCTACATCGGCGGCGGATATATCCTTGAAAGCGCGCCCGAGATATGGGGCGAAAAATTCGGCAGTCCCGAGGACGTAATGTTCGTTCCTATCCCCAAAATGGACGGTTCGGACAAGTACTATGTTGACGCGGGCATGGAGGCATTTATGCTCTGTAAGGGCGCACAGAACCCAGAGGGCGTTGCAAGATTTATGGAATGCTGTATTGCCGCGGCAATGGACGAAAACGCTGCCGCTATCGCAGACCGCAAGAGCAAGGACGATTACGCCTGGACTGACGAGATGATAGAAATGAAGCACACCATTGCACAAATGGCTAAGGAGAACCCTGTTTACTCCATTCACACAGGCGTACCCAACGACCTTTCGAGCATTCTTGACAGCGGCGAATTCGGTATCAGAGCTTCTTTCTACGGCTACGAGTGGTCAACCGTAAGAGATACTCTTGCAGACGCTGCGGACATTATGATAGATGAGTTCAACGCTTCGCTTGAAGGCTGACAAATATCTGCAATTACAAAAGGCTATGGGTTTTTCCATAGCCTTTTTTCTTTAGGTGAATTTAATCTTCATTTTCTGTATCATGCTTATAAACTTCCTCTGGAATTTTTTCGTACCTTTTTTCATAATCGGCAACACGTTTTTTCATTAAATATACAAGTTCCTTATTTTTGTTCCTGCCGTAAAAATCAGCAACATAACCGAATTTATCAAGCAATTCGTGTGTCGTTCTAAGTGTATATCTTGCTTTATTATCTTTCATAATTAAGTACTCCTAAAAATAATTTGACGCAGTATTGACTTAATTATACATCTGTGATACAATAATTATAACATTGACGCATATTGGACGCATAAAATAAAGAAATTTTTTAGGAGAAATGAAAATGAAAAAGAAAATAATGTCCGTATTAGAAATAGGTTTAGCGTGTATTGTGGGCTTTTTTGCCTTTTTCGGTATGATATGCTTCGTAAAAATTATTGCAGAACGATCGTCTGACAGCAATAAAAGCAAGGAAGTTTCTCATAACATAAGTTACAGCAAATACAATCTAAACAACGACACGGGTGGATTGCTGATAATATCGGGCAATGGAATTGTGTTAAAGGAAGTAGTTGATTCGTTTGAAGATATAGAGGCAATTTATGTCAGCGAAAGCATTTCCGGTATTGAGCCAAATGCTTTTCGCGACGTTGAGGGGCTGAGAACAGTAGTAATGCCGTATGCTATAGAACCCCCAAATATGGACGTGCCGAGACAGACAGATGTCTTATACATTGAGGACAATGAATACATGGATTTTTTAGAACCATATTTCTGACCGCAAAAAAAACCACGGAATTTTTAACAATTCCGTGGTTTTTATAAACTATAAGTATTTTACTTGATCAAATTTACTGTAAGTACAACTGCTCCCAATACCGCAAGAACAACACCCGTTACCCTGTTCAGGGTCTTGGGGGAAGCCTTGTTTGCAAAGCGGGCGGCGACCTGCGCCCATATAAGGGTGGAAA
>JAAVHM010000103.1 GCA_014799675.1 Ruminococcus sp.
CCATGAAATAGCTGTCGTTATACCGCTTTATCTCGGTAAATCTTCCCACCAAAGCCTTTTGAGTATCGCTTATGTAGTCAAAAAGTCCGCAAACACAGGAAGCCTCGGGCGTTTCCTCGTTAAGCCCTATCTCGCAAAGCTCCGAAACATTGAACTGTTTCAGCACAGCTTCCCTCTTTTCCGAAACGTCAAAATGCTCGCTTTCAAGAAGCTGCACGGAGCTGTTCAGCTTGCTTCTTATAAATTCGTAAACGTCCTTATAATCGAGAAATTTTTCATTGAAAAGTATTTCCACAGGCTCAAACCGAGAAAGCTCGTTGATGACCTCGTTCTGTATGTCCTTGCCCTTTTTGCTGAACAGGTGAACTTCGCCCGTGGAAATATCCGCAAAGCACACAGCACACTCGCTTTCACAGGCATAAACAGCGCATATGTAGTTGTTTTTTGACTCGTCCAGCAGGCTGCTTTCGGTGAGAGTACCGGGTGTGACAATTCTTATGACATCACGTTCAACAATACCGCCGCTTTTAACGTCCTTAGGGTCGGTAAGCTGTTCGCAGATAGCGACCTTGTGACCTTTTTCGATAAGACGTTTTATGTACAGCTCGCAGGAATGATACGGTATACCGCACATAGGCGCGCGTTCAGCAAGACCGCAGTCACGTCCTGTCAGCGTAAGCTCAAGCTCACGGGAGACGGTTATTGCGTCGTCAAAAAACATCTCGTAAAAATCTCCCAGCCTGAAAAACAGTATATGCCCCTTGTATTTATTTTTCACAGCAAAATACTGCTTCATCATAGGTGAAAGACGGTTAAAATCGATCTGCATAGCCATAATATGCCACAATTGACCTGCGCGTACAGATACACACAGGTCATGCTCCCTCCATTAGAATATTAGAAATTAAGAAGCAAGAGGCAAGAATTCATGCTCCTTATATTTTTTGAAAATTATACTCTTGCTTCTTGCCTCTGATTATCTTGTCTCTTTATGCGCATCCGCCGCAGGTAGAACAGCTTCCGCTGCAGCCCTGCTGCTCGGTAGGACAAGTCATGGGATCTTCGCCGTTTGCCGAGTAGGTAATTACCATATTTATCCTGTTAAGCATATCGTCCATAGCATTCTTTGCCTCGTTGTAAGCCGCCATATTTTCGTTAGCCATAATTTCGCCGTAAAGGTTCTTTATGTCGTTGTCAAGAGCTGTAAGCCTTTCCGCGCTTCTGTCGTCCTTGGACATCTCAACATTAAGCTCCATACGCTTGTTCTGGAACTCATTTATCATCTGCTGGAGCTTTTCGTCCTTGTCGTTAGCCTCCTTAGCCTTGCAGTAAACAGCGTAACGCTCGTCCTCCTGTATCATTTTTCCTAATTCTCTTGCCTTGTCAATAACGTTCATTTTAATTATCTCCTTTATTAATATTTTTTTAAAATAAAATTGTTAAAGCCCGCTTTTTAAAGCAAACTCATATGCGAAAAAACATCAGCCGCCGCCGAGTGGAGAAACAATACTCCCTCGCCGTCAAAATAGTATTCCCTCGCCTGCTGTCTTTTTTGAGAAAGCTTTTCAAAGGCTTCACGCTGTAATCTCACTTTCTCAAAATGCTCATCAAGAAGCTTCTGACGTTCTGTCCTAAGCTCCCAGAAATCCTTTTTCTCTTCCTTTTCCTCGAAATCATTCTGCTGCTTGTTACGATATATTTCATACAAAGCCTCGCCAAGAATTTCCTCGTCGGATTTTCCCACGCTTGCTTTTTCGTCAGCCTCTACAGCCTCGGTAAGAGCGTCAGCAAAACTCGCTCCGCTTGTGCTTGAATTCTGCGAAATATATTTACAGAATTCCGCTGCGCCCCTTATTCCCGAAATCGTCATAAAATCAACTCCTTTCAAAGATGTTTAATCAACTATTTCACCCTGCAAAGCCCAGTTAAAAGCTTTGGTAATTTTAACCTGTTTCCACTGTCCGATAACGGAGGTATCGGATTTTGCTTCAACGATTATAAACTCGTCGCTTTTTCCCGAACAGTAACCCTCTGTCTTGCTTTCCGAGTCGAAAAGCACCGTAAGAGTTCTTCCCACAAAGCGTTTAAATCCGCTGTCGGTAATGTCCCGCTGCACTTCAAGAAGCTCCCGCATCCACCTGCTTTTATCCTCGTCGGAAGTCCTATCCTCAATTTCGGCGGCTTTTGTCCCCGTCCGCTTTGAGTAGATAAACGAGAAGATATTGTCAAACCGCACACGCTTTACAATATCAAGAGTTTGCTGAAAATCCTCATATGTCTCGTTTGGGAAACCGACGATAATATCCGTGCTGAACGAAAAATCGGGCATTATGCTCCTTGCATAGTCAACTATTTTCAGATATTTTTCCGTGGTGTACTTCCTGTTCATAGCTTCAAGAATACGGTCGCTGCCCGATTGAA
This sequence comes from Ruminococcus sp., assembly GCA_014799675.1. Taxonomy (GTDB): domain Bacteria; phylum Bacillota; class Clostridia; order Oscillospirales; family Ruminococcaceae; genus RGIG8773. Next base: position 2,422 of record JAAVHM010000103.1, read on the forward strand.
GCGGCAGGTGCATATGCTTGCAGACCTTGTCGCATTCAGCAATTGCGTCAATAAGTTCCGTGGTTGCGTCCTTCGGGTGGGAGGACATGAACCGAATTTTAAAATCGCCGTCTATTTTGTTTATCTCACGGAGCAGCTCCGCAAAGCTTACGGGATTTTCCAAATTCTTCCCGTAAGAATTTACATTCTGCCCCAAAAGCATTATTTCCTTGTAACCCGCGTCCGCAAGCTCTCTGACCTCGTTCAGTACAGCGACCGGCTTTCTGCTCCGTTCCCTGCCGCGGACGTAAGGCACTATACAGTATGAGCAGAAATTGTTGCAGCCATACATAATCGGCACGCTTGCCTTTATTCTGTCGGTTCTGTAAGCGCTGACATTTTCGGGAATTTCCCCGCTGTATTCGTTAATGTCCACAGCCTTTTTCTTTTCGGAAAGCACCTCATAAAGAAGCCGCGGAAGCTCCCGAACGGCAAAAGTGCCGAAAATCAAGTCCACATGACGGTAGCTTTTTTTTATGTTTTCAACCGTCTTTTCCTCCTGCGCCATACATCCGCAAATGCCAATAATAAGGTTCGGATTGTTCTCTTTCAGCTTTTTGAGGTTGCCGATAAGACTGTACACCTTTAACTCGGCATTCTCACGGACAGCGCAGGTGTTGTATATGATTAGGTCGGCGGCGGACATATCCTCCGTAACGCCGTAGCCCATTTTAACGAGACTTCCCAGAATTTTCTCACCGTCGCTGACGTTCTGCTGACAGCCGAAGCTGTGTAAAAAGCAAAGCGGCGGAGTTTCTCTTTGAGAGAAAATTTCCTTGATTTTATTTATGTAATCGGACAAAACAGTTCTCCTTTAACGCATAGCAATATATTTTATTATAGCATATTTTACCGTTAATTGCAACCTTTTTTGTATACTTTTTTACTGCTCCAAGTATATCTTCTCCTGTCCTGCCATAATTTCCGAAACCTCCGTGGATACTCTCACGCTATTTCCAATATACTCCGCATAAACATTGCCCTGCCATTCAAAAAGAAAAACCGTACCTGTGTCGTTGTCTGCGTTCCAGAAAGTGTCTGCGTAAACAAACTCCTTGCGGTCTGGGTTTTCTCTGTAAGGGTAAAACCTTATACGGACTTCCTCGTCGGAATCGGAATAATCAAACTTAGGATTGTTTTCCGCAAAGCTTTCCATGTCTGGAATACCGCTAAAAAGCACTCTGAATTCATAGCCGTATTCATTTTTTTTAAGACGTGCATTTTCAAAGGCATACCCGTTATCGACGGAAATCCCGATTAACTCAAATGCTGCGGAAATATTTTCCTCCGAGATAGTTTCGGGGTATGCGTACATAATGTATTGTTTATCGACCATACCCATAACACCCTTTACTCCAAAATACAGCGCAAAGAACAATGCTATGGAAATAATTGTATACAAAGCGTTCTGCTGTTTTGTGTACTCCTTTCGGGTCATGGGTTCTTCCGCCGCAGCTTCAATATCTTCTTCAGCGTCTTCTATTATTTCGGTATTTTTGTTATTTTCTTCCATTATGTTAAAATTGCTCCTTTCAACACCCTTTTTTTATAGGATATCACAAAAAATTTTTTTGGTCAAGTTTATAGTGAAATTTTTTTCAAAATATGCTATAATATTCTTACTATGTAAAAATTCATATCTTGATTGGAGCAATAAGTTTAATATGAAATATATGGTAAACTGGGGCGGAGGCGACGGAGTTTTCGCCGTACCCGACCATGCGGCGGACTGCTTAAAGCTTGCAAGCGGAAAGGCTGTAAAGGTTCTTCTGTACATACTTAAAAATAAAATTACCGAAATAGACTATGCCAACCTTGCAAACGCTTTGGACGTTTCAGAAGAGGACGCCGAGGACGCTGTTTCCTACTGGCAACAGGTTGGAGTGCTTTACCCATGCGGAAGCGAGCCCGCGGCTGTCGTTCGTAAAAATGCGGAGGAAAAACCTGTCCCCGCAACGCCTGCAAACGATACTGCCAAGGAGCAGAGAGCAAAGGAAAAATCCGCAAAAATGATTTCCCCCGAGGAGATAGCCGACAGAGTGAAAAAATCGGAAGATGTAAAATTCCTGTTTGATTCCGCAGAAAACGCTTTCGGGAAAATTCTCAATTACACCGAGCAAAGGACGCTTATATGGCTTCACGATTACTACAACATTGCTCCCGATATACTGCTTATGATAATGGATCTTGCAAAGCAAACGGGCAAGGCAAATATGAATTACGTGGAGAAAATTGCGATAAACTGGCAGGAAAACAATATAACCACCCACGAGCTTGCCATGCGTGAGATAAACCGTCTTAAAAATTACTACTCCTTCGAGGGACAGGCTGCCGCAAAGCTGGGACTTGACCGCACCCTTACCCCTACCGAAAGAAAATTTCTTAAAGAATGGTCTGACAAGGGCGTTTCGATCGACCTGGTAATTCTTGCCTATGAAAGGACTATTGACAACATAGGCAAGGTCAAATTCAGCTATATGAACAAAATTATNAAAAGCTGGCAGGAAAACGGCATTACAACAGTTGCCGAAGCAAAGTCCGAAGCGGACAAGCGCAGTACCGAAAACAAACAAGCCGAAAGCACGGACAGCGGAGAACATTCCTACAATCTCGACCTGCTGGTTGCCCACGCTATGAACAATACTCCCAAAATCAAGAAATAGTCTTTAAAAGGAGCGTGANCTTATGTCATACGACAAACGACTTTANGAACAAGCNGAACAGGAGCTTGACCGCAGACGTCTTGCGGCGGAAAGCAGGCTTGAATTTAATATTGCCGAGGCGGAAAGAAAAATACCCGAAATNGCCGAAATAAGGCGGCAGCTTTCAAGCACAAGCATAGAGCTTTCNAAGCTTATAATAAAAAGGGACGGCGATTTCCGCCGCAATTTTGAAAAGATAAAGGAACAGAATTTGCAGGGTCAGGCTATGATAAAGCANCTNCTTGCNAAAAACGGTTTCCCCGAAAACTATCTTGAAGCCCGGTATTCCTGNCANATATGCAGAGANAAAGGNTACGNNGGCNGCGAACGNTGNGTTTGCTATAANGANCTTCTTAANAAGCTTGCNGTCGAAAAGCTTAACTCCGAGGCAAATATGCCAAAATGCGANTTTGAACACTTTTCCCTCTCCTACTATGACGGCAAATCCGAAAACGGCATAGACAGCCGCAAAAAAATGGAGGAAAACCTCAACTTCTGTCTCGACTATGCTGACAGCTTTTCAAGGGATTCCTCAAGCCTTTTCTTTTTGGGAAAGACAGGTGTNGGAAAAACTCACATTTCCCTGTCAATCGCAAAAAGAGTTACGGAACGCGGATATACCGCCGCTTACGGTTCTCTTCTCAACTACCTTAGAATAATCGAAAAGGAGCATTTCGGACGTTCGGAGGATTCCGAAACAGANACAATGCAGGTTCTTATAAACACCGACCTGCTGGTGCTTGACGATTTAGGCTCGGAATTCCGTTCAAATTTTTACGAGTCCGCGCTGTACAATATCATCAACTCACGCATTAATCTGGGACTTCCNACAATNATCAGCAGCAATCTTTCCACAGCGGANCTGCAAAGAAATTACAANGACAGAATTATTTCAAGNATTTTCGGTACGTTCACCACTCTTTTATTTGTGGGTGAGGACGTCCGNCAAATCAAACGTCTTAGAAATGAAGCATAAAATAATCGGCTGTCCGAATTAAAAAATTTTCGGACAGCCATTTTTTAACTTATCTGATGTTTTTTNAACGAACGATATGCGAANTANACACATACGCATGAAACNACCACCGCAAATACGGGCAGGAAAACATACGGCGGGATTATCAAGCCGAATATTTCGTACTGATACTCATACATNGCTCCCCAGAACGCCATCATATTGGTGGGCAGNAGATTTTCGAGGCAATAAACCCATATCGGNGCTCCATCGGGTATNTTTAAAAACATNGGNACTATAAGAANTATCGCCATTATCACAATGGTGTTGAACGGCGTTTTGAACATTGCCGAAAGCATTGCTGTAATTGCCGCAAAAAGCAGACACGCCGCAAGCACGCATATTGAATACAAAGCCGCACTCTGACCTATGGTTATATTATATGGGTACATATTTCCCAGCAATATAAGCTGACCGTCCGCGCCGCTTGTACCCCAGACTATCATTGTTTCGGCGTAGCTTATGGCAGTAAGCAGAATTATCAATATTGCCGATACTGCAAATGCGGCAAAAAGCTTTGCGCCTATAACAAGTCCCTTGCCATGCTTTGAGGACAGTATCAGACCGTCAGCGCCGCTTGTGTATTCCTCGGANAAAATTCCCGAAATAATTATNGCNATTGCCGCACCTGCCATTATCGCAGTTGTGTACATTATCGTTACAAATCTGTAGTACCCGCCGCTTTCCTCATAAGTCATGGTCTCGGGAGACTCGTCCAGACACTTTTGCCAATACGCCTGCATATTTTCACTTATATCAGGATTATCCATAACATAATACTCGTTCTCTTTACGTATCTTATCGAACTGTTCCGCCTGTTCACGGGTAAGATTTTGAAAATCCTCCACACCGTTCAGCATAAATACTCTTCTGACAATACCGTAAATTGCACTGTATTTTCTCGCATTATTCCTATATTCCTCGGTATCGGCATAATGCCTGTCTCCGTTCAGCGGCACTTGTCTGTACGCTTCAACCGCCTCCATAATAAGGTCGGCGTCAATTACGCGTCCCGAAAGCTCCTCACCGTATCTGCGGTCTATCATTTCCTCGTCATACCTTGAAACAGCTATCTCCTCACCGTTTTCGTCCGTGTAGTAATAATTGCCGATTATCGTGCCGAAAACGCTTATCGCTCCGATAAGCACAACAAGCGTAATCACGATAACGGTACGTTTTCTGCACAGGATCTTTTTAAATTCATATCCTGCAATGTCAAAAAATAAGTTCATNAATATCACTCCTTAATCATAGCTTAAACGCGAATAAATACTTTTTNCAGCCGCAGTTAAAATAACCGCCAATATCGGCATTAATGCCATTACAAAATAAGGCTGTCTTACAAGCGTTTCCGAAAAGCCGTAAAGCTTGTACTGCTTGAACATTTCAAAGGCGTTCAGAGCCTTTATTGGGAACAAGTCCACAATGTAGTTGAACAGCTTGCTGCTTTTTGAATAATCCAAAAAAATCGGTATAAAATACAGCGCTAATGCCAAAAGCACCGAAGTAAAATTACTTTTGCAAATNACAGAAATTGTCAATGTGAAAAATATTACAAAAATATATGCGGCGTAGGCAATNAGNACTNCGGTNAAAAAAGCTTCTCCCAGNGTAAGGTCNTATACGGACAATAAANTCAGGCTCTGTATGCTTGCGCCGCTTCCCTCAAGACNGTAAACNGCNGCANAGGTCAGAACATAGATACCGACAAATACCGCAAACATTATGGTAGATACCAAAAATGCCGAAATAATTTTTGCGGTAAAAATTTTGCTCCGTCCGTGNTTNGAGGATAAGATCACCTGCGCCGTNCCCCNCTGAAACTCNTTTGANAACACGGAGGAAACATTTATTAAAGCTACAAATGTCAANATAACAAAAAANGGNAAGNCATATTCTATCAGGCTTTCCCAGCCCAAAGTATATCCCAAGATGTAAGGCTCGGAGACATTTTCGTTAAATTTTAAAATNANATTTTTCTCTGCNTCNGAATAATTNCCGTAGGAATAATCCATGTTNAATGTATCAATAACCTGCTTGTCTCTCCTGTTGTAAAAATCCAGACCGTCGTCATATGTTAAAGTTTTTATTATTGTGTAGTCNGGCTGCCCGATTTGAGTGTACGCCACCGCAACGCACCTGATTATCTTTTGATAGGGATAAAGNTCCGAANTATAAACGCTTTCTTNGATAGTNNCNTACTCNGTCAAATTGTCGGGNTNGCTTGCAATTGTATTGTACAACTCAATCACATCTGCGACTTTTTCANGGGTAAGCTCTCCCGAAATTTTTTCCGCANNCGCTTTTTCATATTTTATAGCTTTATAGCCANNTNCATNGTTTCCGTTTNCGTCATAGGAGTATGCCGAAGAANNCGNAGCCGNGANCAAGNTAATTATNGTTCCCANAATTACTATCGGCGAAAATAANAANAGCTTTCTTTTTACGATTTTATAAAGTTCAAATTTTAAAATATCAAGCATAATATTCACCCATTAACTTTGTCTTTTTCNTCTTCGCTGAAATAATAAAGGTACAAGTCCTCCAAAGTAGCCTCCGCATTTACGGCGGTTTCNCANGGCTTNTCATCGCANACCAANCGCAGGAAAATCTCGTCCCCCGCATTTCTCGTGTTGATAATTGGNTACTTNACCGTAAGCTCGTCCGCCGTTTTCTGCGGAANNGTACANTCCCANACCTTGCCCTTGATGACNNNAATAATTTCNTCNANAGANCCCTCGTGAATAAGCTGACCGTTTTTCATAACAAGTATNGTGTCCGCAATATGCTCAATGTCGGAAACAATGTGCGTTGAAAGCAGGATTATCCTGTCCGCGCCCATTCGGGAAATAATATTCCTGAAACGNACNCGCTCCTTNGGGTCAAGTCCNGCNGTNGGTTCGTCAAGCACCAGTATTTTCGGGTCGTTCAGCAGAGCCTGCGCGATGCCNAGACGCTGTTTCATTCCNCCCGAAAANGTCTTTATTTTCTTTTTNGCCTCNTTTTTCAGAGAAACCATTTCAAGNAGNTCNTCNGTCTTTATCTTNGCCTTGCTTTTGGGTATACCCTTTAGCGCGGCAATGTACATCATAAAATCCCGCGCCGTAAATTCGGGGTAGTAACCGAAATCCTGGGGCAGATAGCCGAGAATATCACGGTANTCCTCACGNGAAACGTCCACTCCGTCATAGGAAATTGTCCCCGAGGTAGGGTTNAGAATACCGCACATCATACGCATAAGAGTGGTCTTTCCCGCGCCGTTTGCGCCGAGAAGTCCGTANACTCCCCTGCCNAGCGTTATAGAAAGNCTGTCGCAGGCTATTTTACTTCCGTAATTTTTTGTAACACGGTCAATCTTTAATTCCATAATAATTANCCTTTCCAACCAATATTTTTTTGCTCTGTACTATAGTTAATATAACTCCCGCTGCACATACNGCCGNCNTTAAAGCGTTTGCNAATCTTTCGTCNTAAAATTTTTCCTTTCCGAAAANTANCACNCCTGCAAGACTTACCGCCAAAGCCGCAGCNGCGCTTAAATAAACGCCGNCCTGNCCCCTTACCCTGCNGAAAATCGCAAGGGAAATTCCGTTTACCNAAACATANGGCGTAAGNATATACAANGCGGANTTTGCNATNCCGAAAGGAGAAAATATGCCCAAAATAGCAGTTGCNGCGGCTATTACCGCAAAATTGCAGATACCGAGAATTATCATTCTCGCNCCCATNACTTGGGGCAGGGCGAACCTGCACCCCGCNTCTATTTCGGACATTCCGAANATNTCGGAGCGNGAAATTTCCGCCGCCGTNAAAACTGCCAAAAGCGGAATAAGCGCCGATATTACCCAAACAAGCATCATGCTGCTTTCGGGNANAATNCANACCGTCCCNATNCCNGCAAGCAAAATNATTACCGAAACAAGCCACACTCTTTTGCGTATATAGCATATCTGCGACAGGACAAATTCGGGATATGTCAGCTTCGGATAAGGAATTGCCGCTAAAAAGCTGTCCCTGCCCTTTGGCTCGGGAGGTGTAAAGGCTTCC
>JAAVHM010000104.1 GCA_014799675.1 Ruminococcus sp.
CGGGGCAATATTGACATGATAATCGGTACGCACCGCCTTGTTCAAAAGGACGTTGCATTTAAAGATTTGGGTCTCGCGGTCATTGACGAGGAACAGCGTTTCGGCGTTGCCCACAAGGAACGCTTTAAAGAAACCTTTGCGGGGGTGGACGTTCTTACACTTTCCGCAACGCCAATACCGAGAACCCTCAACATGGCAATGAGCGGAATACGGGACATGAGCGTTATTGAAGAGCCTCCAATAGACCGTCACCCTGTACAGACATACGTCATAGAACACAACATGGGAATTATCGTGCAGGCAATTACAAAGGAGCTTCGCAGAGGCGGGCAGGTCTACTATATCCACAACAGGATAGAGAGCATTGACCTGTGCGCCGCAAAATTGCAGGAATTGCTTCCCGAGGCGAGAATCGGCATTGCCCACGGACAAATCACCGAGGAGCATCTTTCCGAAATATGGCGGCAGCTTATCGAACACGAGATAGACATTCTCGTCTGCACAACTCTAATCGAAACGGGAGTGGACGTCCCCAACGTAAACACCCTTGTCATCGAGGACGCAGACAGGCTGGGGCTTTCACAGCTTTATCAGTTAAGGGGACGTGTGGGACGTTCCAGCCGCCGCGCATTTGCTTATTTCACATTCAGGCGTGGCAAGGCTCTTTCCGAAATTGCTTCAAGGAGACTTGACGCTATAAGGGAATTCACCCAGTTCGGAAGCGGCTTCCGCATTGCTCTCCGAGACCTTGAAATAAGGGGAGCGGGTTCGCTTCTTGGCGGAAAGCAGCACGGTCACATGGAAGCTGTGGGTTACGATATGTACTTGCAGCTTCTCAACGAAGCCATTGCCGAGGAAAAGGGAGAAGCGATCCCGCAAAAGCCCGAGGACTGTCTTATCGACATACAGATAGAAGCCCACATTCCCGACGATTATATCGAGAGCCTTGCGGGACGATTGGACGTGTACAGAAAAATAGCTTCCCTCCGCACAAACGAGGACAGCATGGACTTGATTGACGAGCTTATAGACCGCTACGGCGACCCTCCGAAAGCAATTCAGGGGCTTATAAGCGTTTCCCTTATAAGAAATATGGCAAGCGACCTGACTATTACGGAAATTTCACAAAAGAACGGTATAATGTTCTTTTATCTCAAATCGGCGGATATGGAGCAGATACAGGCTCTTACGGCGGCTTACAAGGGACGCGTTACCGTCAATGGCGGTGAAAAGGCTTACATTGCCGTAAAAATGAAAGACGACAAGCCCATTGAGCTTATGCAGGGGGTAATTGACGTCATGACAAAAAAGTCATGACAAAAAAGTCCGCGGTATAATTTTATTTGACATTAAAAGTGCAATGCTGTATAATAGTGTATAGTGGGAAATTGTTCCCATGTACAGAAAAGAGGAAATTTTTATGCTTGCAAAAATAGATTACGAGTCTCTTGCCTTATTTGGGAAATTCGGCGGGGCAATGCTGGGGCTGTTATTGCTTGTGTGGCTGATAGCGGTACTCACGCCTAAGGCGGCAGCCCTTATAGACAAACTTGGGGGGAAGCCGCGACCCGAAAGGGTGCAGGATAATATTAAACCCGAAGAATACGAGGTACACTCATTTTTTGAGGACGTACCCTTAAAGAAGCAAGATGTTGAGAAGCAAGAAGCAAGAGACGGTGAGGAATAGGAGGACTTTTCATGAACATAAAAAAGCTTGCGGCGATGTTGGCGGCTTCCGTGATTTCGGCAACAGCAGTTACGGCAACGGCTTTTGCGGCTGGGACTAAAGTTCCCATAACGGAAAAATATTTCCCCGACGAGAATTTCCGCGAGTATGTTTCGCAGTTCGACAAGGACGGCAACGGCTGGCTTTCTCAAAAGGAGCGGGACGCTGTTACGGAAATGAACGTTTATATGCTGGATATAANGTCNGTAAAAGGCGTNGGGTATTTTCAANANCTTAAAATTTTTGTGTGCGACAACAACAAACTCACAAAGCTTGATGTGAGAAAAAACAAGCGCCTTGAAGAACTTTCCTGCTGCAGCACCTATCTTAAAAAGCTTGATGTCAGCAATAACGCAAAGCTTAAGTATCTGTATTGTGATCGTACTGACCTTACCGAGCTTGACGTCAGTAAAAATACCGGGCTTGAATTTATACAGTGCGAAGACGGCAAGCTGACAAAAATCGAATTAGGTGAAATTGCTGAACTTAAAGTTTTATATTGCAGTTACAATAAAATTGAAAAGCTTGACATCAGTAAAAATACTAAGCTTGAATACTTAGACTGCGAATATAACGAGCTGGAAAGCCTTGATGTGAGTAAAAACGTGCAGCTTCAATATCTGTATTGCAGTTCAAACAAATTGACATCACTTGATATCAGTAAAAATACCGAGCTTGAAGATCTGTCTTGCCTTAATAATGCTTTGACAGAACTTGACGTAAGCAATAATACTAAACTTTTTTATAATGACATTGAGTATTATTCCTGCGACGAAAACGTAAAAATCATAAAATAAGGAGGACTTTTAATGCACATAAAAAAGCTTGCAGCAGTATTGGCGGCTTCTGTGATTTCGGTGACGGCGGTAACGGTGGCGGCTTTTGCGGCGGGGACTAAAGTTCCCTTAACGGAAAAATATTTCCCAGACGAGAATTTCCGTGAGTATGTTTCGGAAAATTTTGACACAGACGGGAACGGTTATCTCTCCCAACAGGAAAGGGACGCTGTTACGGAAATAGATGTGTATTATACGGAAATAAGATCTTTAACGGGTCTAAGCTATTTTCGGAAACTTAAAAAGCTTAACTGTTCCCTTGACTATCTTACAGAGCTTAATGTCAGCAAGAATACCGAGCTTGAAGTGCTTGACTGCTCCAGCAATTATCAACTTACAAAGCTTAACGTAAGTCAGAACACTAAGCTTAAAGAGCTTGACTGCGGCAGCAATCAGCTTACAAAGCTTAACGTCAGCAAAAACACTAAGCTTGAAAAGCTTCGGTGTTACGAAAATAAGCTTACGCGCCTTGATGTAAGCAAAAATACCAAGCTTAAAGAGCTTTGGTGTGACGACAACGAGCTGACGGCGGTTGACGTTACAAAAAACACAAAGCTTGAATATCTTAGGTGCGGCGGCAACAAGCTTACAAGCCTTGATGTAAGCAAAAACGCCAAGCTTAAAGGGCTTGACTGCGGCGGCAACAATCTGACGGAGGTTGACGTTGCAGCACACACAAAGCTTGAATATCTCAGATGCGGCGGCAACAAGCTTACAAGCATTGATGTAAGCAAAAATACCGAGCTTGAAGAGCTTAAATGCGGCGGCAACGATCTGACGGAGATTGACGTTACAAAAAACACAAAGCTTAAAAAGCTTAGCTGCGGCGGAAACAAGATTACGAGCCTTGACGTAAGCAGGAATAGCGAGCTTGAAGAGCTTTGGTGCGGCAGTAATCCGCTAAAAAAGCTTAACATAAGAAAAAATACTAAGCTTGTGCTGCTTTCCTGCGACGACAGTCAGCTTACAAGCCTTGACATAAGCAGGAATACCAAGCTTAGAAAGCTTGAATGCAATAACAATCAGCTTACAGAGCTTGACCTGAGCAAAAATACAGAGCTTCAATGGATCTGGTGTTACGAAAATAAGCTTGCAAGCCTTAACGTCAGCAAGTGTACCGAGCTTGAAAATCTTTATTGCTATAAAAATCAGCTTACAGAGCTTGTCTTTGGCAAAAACACACGGCTTCAAAGGATCGAGTGCGACGATAATAAGCTTACAAGTCTTGACCTAAGCGGCTGTACTGACCCGGACGGCGGCACGAATCTTTTTTATTATAAGTGCGACAAAAACGTAAAAGTTACAGAACCTGACGGGTTTGAATGGGACATAGGATCATGTTAAAGCAAGAGGATACAATTTCTATTCTCTAACCTCTTAACGCTAATTACAAACTAATTTATAAAGGAGTAAATCTACTATGGCAAAGGATAACAAAAAAATGGTTGAAGCGATAACCTCAATGGATGAGGATTTCGCAAAATGGTACACGGACATAGTTAAAAAGGCGGAGCTTATCGAGTATACCTCCGTTAAGGGCTGTATGGTAATTCGTCCCTACGGCTATGCTATCTGGGAAAATATGCAGAGAATTCTTGACGGTATGTTCAAGGCTACGGGACACGAAAATGTGTGTATGCCTATGTTCATTCCCGAAAGCCTTTTGCAGAAGGAAAAAGACCACGTTGAGGGCTTTGCTCCCGAGGTCGCTTGGGTAACTCACGGCGGAAGCGAAAAGCTGGAGGACAGGCTCTGCGTCCGTCCCACTTCCGAGACCCTTTTCTGCGAGCATTACGCTAATATCGTACATTCCTACAGAGACCTGCCTAAGCTTTATAACCAGTGGGTGTCGGTTGTCCGCTGGGAGAAAACAACACGTCCTTTCCTCCGTTCGAGAGAATTTTTGTGGCAGGAGGGTCACACCATTCATGCCACGGCAGAGGAGGCTGTTGTTGAGACGGAGAAAATGCTCAACGTTTACGCCGAGTTCTGCGAAAAGAGCCTTGCAATGCCTGTTATAAAGGGCAAAAAAACAGAAAGCGACAAGTTCGCGGGCGCGGAGGCTACTTATGCTATTGAAGCCCTTATGCACGACGGCAAGGCTTTGCAGGCGGGAACTTCCCACTACTTCGGGGACGGCTTTGCAAAGGCGTTTGAAATTATGTACACCGACAAGGAGAATAAAAAGGTTTACCCTCATCAGACTTCATGGGGCGTTACAACACGTCTTATCGGCGCAATAATCATGACCCACGGCGACGATAACGGACTTGTTCTTCCGCCTGCGGTCGCTCCCATTCAGGCGGTAATTGTTCCTGTTCAGCAGTTCAAGGAGGGCGTTCTTGACAAGGCAAACGAGCTTGCGGAAAAGCTTAAAGCGGCGGGAATCCGCGTCAAGGTGGACGACAGCGACAACTCTCCCGGCTGGAAGTTTGCGGAGTACGAAATGAAAGGCGTTCCCGTGAGAATTGAGATAGGTCCTAAGGATATTGAGAATAACCAGTGCGTTTGCGCTCTTCGTTACAGCGGCGAAAAGAGAACGGTTTCCCTTGAAAATATGCTTGAAACATTTAAGGACACGGTTGTGGAAATGCTTGAAAAGGAAATTCCCGAGGGTATGTTCAATAAGGCTGCGGAAAACCGTGAGAAGCATACTTACAAATGCACAACAATGGAGGAAATCACAAAGGCTCTTGAAGAAAACGGCGACGGCTTTGTAAAGGCTATGTGGTGCGGCGACGAGGAGTGCGAGGACAAGGTCAAGGAAATCACAGGCGTTGGTTCACGCTGTATTCCCTTTGAGCAGGAGGAGCTTTCCGACAAGTGCGTTTGCTGCGGCAAGCCTGCAAAACAAATGGTTTACTGGGGAAAAGCATATTGACAGTTGACAGTTTACAGTTGATAGTTGACAGTTTTTGTAGGGGACGGGTCTCCCGTCCCCTAATATTATAAAGAAAGGCGTTTTTGATATGTTTGATTTTGGCGGCTTGTTCGGAATTTCAAAAAGAGATATTTCCAATGATATAAAGGAATATGACCCAAAGGTGCAAAGCGACTATGACAAGCGGTTCGTTTCGGAAATTACAGAGTGGCTGTCGTCAGTTATTGAAAAAATCAACGACGACGGCGTTTATGCTCTTGCCGTTTCGTATCAGCTTGGCGGAGATGAAAATGACGAATGGGGTCCGGATTTTTCCTTTGCTTATAATACAGAGCAGTATTTTGAGCGTATGAAAAGCAATCCCGGATTGCAGGCGCGGTGGAATTTCATAAACTGGAAAGAGGAATATATCGGCGGACTTGACAATGCGGCAGTAAAAAGGTGGCTTGCGGGCAACAACTGGACTTTTGACGAATATGCGGACGAGGACACCATTGAAGACCTTGCTTATGATATACTCGTGCTTGCGGTAACAGAACTCCACAAATCGAGTGTAATCAAAAATCATTTTGGAAAGGAACTGCCTGTCGTAATTCACGGAATGGAGTATTATGATAAAACCGCTGTTATGTCGGTCAAGGCTAACGGAGCAGGTCTTTTGGACAAGGAGTTTTTTGATATATGCGGCTGTAATGTTCCTGAAATCAAATAAACAATGCAAAAAGTTAAATGGAGAGAAATTATGGACTACAAAAAATTTCACCGCGCAAACGTTATTATTGAACTTGCGGGCAGTACAATTGCCGCAGTATGGGCTATCATTAATCTTTTTCTTGCGGAAAGCCACCCCACCATGCCGTTTTTGTTAATTTGGATCGCAATGATAATAAAAAGTGTCCGCATCATTAGGCTTACTGCACAGGAGGACTACCAACAGGAAAGCTATGCCGAAAGTCTGAAAACGTCCTACGCGGACAACCGTATTCTGTATATTATTTCGGCAGTTTGCTCCTGCGCGGCTTTGGTGTTGGTAATTGTAAAGATGATAATTCGATAATATAAGTACAAATTGTACAAAAAATTGCCCCGAAAAAAGGAAAAATTGTTCTTGACAATAGGTTTTTAAAATGGTATAATATTAAAGTATCCTCGTCCGTATACAGTGACGGACGTAATCCAAGAGGAGGTGTTTTAAAATGGCAAAGGTAACCGAGAATTATGAGACCATGGCGGTTTATAGTCTCAAGAACGGCGAAGAGGGCGTTAAGGCTCTTAACGAGAAGTTCACTGCGCTTATCGAGGCAAACGGTACTATGGAGTCAGTAAACGAGTGGGGCAAGAGAAAGCTTGCTTACGAGATCGACGACCAGACCGAGGGCTATTATGTGCTTTACACATATTCCTGCAAGCCCGATTTCCCCGCGGAGCTTGACCGTGTGTTCAAGATCACGGACGGCGTTATGCGTTCACTTATTACTGTAAAATAATTTTATTATTTTTAGTAATTACCGTTCAGACAAAACCGAAAAGGAGGCTGTAAAAAATGCTGAATGCTTGTTCTATCAATAAGGTGATCCTTATGGGAAGACTGACTTCCGACCCGGAGTTAAGACAAACTCCCAACGGAATATCCACCTGCCGTTTTACGGTAGCTGTTGACGGCGGTGTAAATCAGAACACCAACGAACGCCGCAGCGATTTTATTACGGTAAACGCATGGCGGCAGACTGCTGAATTTGTCTGCAAGTATTTTACCAAGGGCAGGCTTATCCTTGTTGAGGGCAGCTTGAGAACAGGTTCGTACACCGACCGCAATCATTCCGATGTAACTCATTATACCTGTGAGGTAACTGCGGAAAGCGTTTCCTTCGGCGAGACAAAATCCTCGTCGCAGGGTTCGTATCAGGGCGGCGGAAATTACGCTCCCCAGCAGTTTGCACAGCCCCAGTACAGCCAGCCCGCGCCCGTGCCCGCACAGGCAGCCCCTGCGCCACAGCAGGAAGCTGCTCCCGCCGTTTCTTTCGGGGACTTCAACGACTTCGAGGGAATTATCGGCGACGGCGATCTACCATTCTAGAAGCCAGAAGCAAGAGGCTAGAGGCTAGAGAGGCTGGAAAAAGTTATTAAAGGAGGTTTCATAATGGAAAAGGATAGAGAAAGAGCTCCCCGCGGCGCAAAGAGAACCCGCAAAAAGGTTTGTATGTTCTGCGCTGACAGGGTTGAGAAGATCGACTACAAGGACGTTGCAAGGCTTAAAAAGTGCATGACCGAGAGAGCAAAGATTCTCCCCAGACGTGTGACAGGCACTTGTGCTTACCACCAGAGAGAACTTACAGTCGCTATCAAGCGTGCAAGATATATTGCTTTGCTTCCCTACGTTTCAGACTAAGAGTTTGAAAGCCGCTTCCGTTTCAGGAAGCGGCTTTTTTGTTTTTCCGGATTTTTACACAGCAAGCCGAGGGCGGTCGTCCTCCGCTTTTTCGGGGAAAATATCCTTTTTGCCGTATGCCGACATGAAAATTCCCAGCAAAGCTCCGCAGGCAATCGCGTTCAGCGGGCTTGCCGTCATAAAGGGCGGTACGCAGACGGAGGCTATTTCGGTGGTTATGCCGAGGTTTGCAAGAACGTAGCTTACCGTAACAAAAAGGAAAACAATACCTGCCGATAAAGCCGTCATTCTGCCGAAAACATTTTTAATTTTTGCGGACTTTACAAGCATAAGCACGGGAAGCGCAAGAAGCAAAATGGATACTGCAATACCCGCCGCCCAGCCGAGACGTATCACTATTGCCATTATAAGATAACGATCATGTGGGTCGGGAAGATATGAATTGAGGTCAATATCAATGCATGAGCCGAACCAATGGGCGTCTTTCAATATACTAAGGAATTCCCAACTTCCGCCGTAGCTTATAAAGCCGAAATTGTATTTATGACCGCTGTGATCTCTCAGCATATTCAGCATATAATTAATGAAGCCGGGGTCAATAAAAATTTTTAAACCCGCCAGAAGAAATGCTGCAATTCCCGCAGGAATATACATAAAGCGGTACGCAAGACCTTTTTTTACACGGAAGAAATTATTTTTCACCGCATAGGTCATAATTGTTAGCGCGGAAATTCCCACAAGTATCGCCGCCGATAAGCAGGGTATGCACAATGCCATAAATGCGGCGGGTATCACCAATACAATGCAGGAGATAACAAACCCGCCGAAGCCTTTGCACCGCATTGACCATACAAAGCCGCACATAAGCGGCGTAAGGAGCATTATACCAAAAAACAAAGTCCGTCCTGCCGTAGTTCGGTCAAAGCTTGAACTTATTGGCAAGCCCGTTCCGCGCAGCAGGCAAAGCACCGTCAGCCCGCAGAAAAAC
>JAAVHM010000105.1 GCA_014799675.1 Ruminococcus sp.
AGGTATACAACAACAACCGGGAGGATAGAAATTGCAACCGCCATATATTTTGCACCGAAGTCGGCGATCTTGTCGTTGCCGAGAACGGAAGCAACCATCATAGGCATGGTTCTCTGCTCGATCTTGTTGGAAAGAAGCAGCATTGAAGGTGTGTAGTAGTTGTTCCAGTTGGTTACGAAAGCGAATATCGCCTGTACCGCAAATGCGGGCTTCAGAATCGGGAGACCTATCTGAAGGAAGGTTCTGAATTCGCCGCAGCCGTCAATTCTCGCCGCTTCAACAATGTCCAGCGGGAAAACGGATTTCATGTACTGGAGCATGAAGAATACGACCTGCGGAGCTGCAATTGCGGGAAGAATGATCGGCAGGTAGTTATCGTACAGCTTGATGCTTACCATAAACTGCAAGAAACCTGTTGAAATAACCTGTGTAGGGATCATCATAACCATGAGGATAAAGGTTGTTGCGCCCTTTTTAAGTCTGAAATCGTAAACGGTAAGACCGTAAGCGGTCAAGCCTGAGAAGAATACAGACAAACCTGCTGAGCATACAGCGATAACAAGGCTGTTTCTGAAACCGTAGAATACGTTGAACGCTCTTGTGAACTCGGGATTACCGCCGTTTTCAGTGCTTGCAACAAGAGATTTGATGTTTGTGATTATGTTTGTGCCTGGGATAAAACGTGACAGCGCATTGGAAGCGCTTCCCGTAATTTCCGCAGTTGACTTGGTTGCGTTTACCAAAAGCAACCAGATCGGGAGCAGACAAACAATCGAAATAAGTATACAGATAGCCATTAAAATGCCCGATTTGATTTTAATGTTTCTGGTATAATTGGCGTTATACTCACCCGCCGCCCTACTTACATTAGCATTAGCCATTATCAAAGACCTCCCAAAAGCTTAGAATTCTTTGACCTCTTGCGGTCACGTTTTGCAGCAGCCCTGTCCTCGCCGGTGGTGTTGAATCTGTAAATGATGATACCAAGAACACCGGTGATAATGAACAGTACAACAGAAGCAGCAGCAGAATAACCGTAGTTCGGATTCTGGAGGTGGAAGTGCGAGTATACGAATACTGCCACAGTTTCAAGCTGTTTCTGAATTGCAGTGCCCTCGTGGAAGAGGTAAGGAATATCGAACATCTGCAAACCGCCTATCATAGACGTGATAAGAACGTAAATGAAGATAGGCTTGAGCAGAGGGAGAGTTATTCTGAAAAATACCTGACCGCTGCTTGCGCCGTCGATTGAAGCTGCTTCAAACAACGACAGATCAATACCCATGATACCCGACATAAGCAAGATCATGGTATTTCCGAACCACATCCAGGTCTGAATAAACATTACAAGGACTCTCGAAGAAGTAACGTCGTTTACAAATCTGATAGGTTCCGCAATGCTGCCCATATCAAGGAGCATAGAGTTTACAGCGCCGTATTTGTTATTTGCGAAAAGGATAAAGAACAGCGCGCAGACAGAGGTTGCGGTAATGATGTTAGGCATATACATGATTACCTTAAATGCGCCTGTGCCTTTGATTTTCACCTTTGTATCGGTGAACCATACTGCAAGAAGCAGTGAGAGAATGATCTGGGGAATGAAGTTTCCGAACCAAAGAATGATCGTGTTCTTGAAAGAACGGACAAACTCCTCATGGATGGCCTGTGCAGGACGCGAACCGCCAACCAACAAGTACTGGTAATTCTGGAAACCTACCGAAGCATCTGCACTTGTGCCGTTACCCTTAAAGCTAAGGAGAATAGTGTTGATCAAAGGGTAAAGCATAAAGAACACATATGTAATAAAGAAAGGCAGAATGAAAAAGTAGCCGTATTTGGCGTAACTTATTGATCTTCTGCGCTGGGGTTTAAGCGACTGCATAAAACACACCCTTTTCATTTAGTTTTAACAAATTTGTGGTAGCAATGTGTAATCTTTTCATTGAAAATACACATTCGTAAGGTATAATATACGCTTACGGGGAAATCCCCGTAAGCAGTATACCATATTTAACTTAAGTTTGATCTGAAATTAACTGTAGGATTAGTCCCAGTTGAGATCAGGGAACTTAGCAGCAACGTCGTTCTGGAATGCGTCGAGAGCCTCGTCCTTAGTAGCGTATGTGCCGTCAACGTAACCCTGTACAGCGTTGTTGAAGCTGTTCTTGATATCGGAGTCATATCTTGTGATCTTGCCGTCCATGTCGATACCATTAGCAGCGCTGATAAGAACAGCGAACTGATCCTGACCGCCGAGAGCAGCATTCTGGTTTGTTCCTGCGTCAACAACAGCCTGCATGGAAACCTTGTTGTTTACGAAGTCACCGCTTGTTTCAGCATACTTCTGCATTGTAGCAGAGTCTGTTGTGAAGAAGTTGATGAACTCAGCAGCCATTGTCTTGTTGTCGCACTTAACGGAAGGTGCGAGCCAAGAACCGCCCCAAGCATAGTTGGAAGGACCTACACAGATGTTGTACTTGCCGTAAGTTGCACCGCTTGTGCCGCCGGAAGCCTGCTCAAGCTGAGCGCCTGCTGTAAGACACCATGTGGAGAAGAAGTAACCCATTGTAGAGTCATCCTGACCAAGTGCGAACCAAGCGTCAGACCACTGTGTAACGTTTGTTACATAGTTGTTGTCACGGAAGTTCTTAGCGATATCCATGTAATCAGCACAGTTATCAAGCTCAAGCTTGTTGTCCTTAACCCAAGGCTGAGTTCTGTTGTACTGATATACCTGCCACATACCGCCGAGAGTAGCAGCCATAGAAGTCTTTCCGCCGGAAGCTTCCTGAACTGTTGCAGCCGCAGACTCAAAGTCAGACCAGTTGCCGATCTTAGCCTGCATCTCATCGGGAGTTGTAACTCCGAGATACTGCTCAGCAAGGTCAGTTCTGTAAACGTAACCGCCTGCTGCAGCCTGCCATGAAGCGCCTCTGAGAACGCCGTTCTCGTCAGTACCGATAGCTACTGTGTAGGGGTAAGCGTTTGAGTAATCAGACTCGCTGATTCCGAGAGCAGAAAGAGGAGCTGTGTACTGATCGTTGAGGTACTTGAGGATCCAGTCAGCCTCGAGGATAAGGATATCTGCGTCCTCATCACCCTTGAGGTACTGCTCGTACTGGTCTCTTGCGCCTTCACCGTTCTCACCGACCTGTACCCATGTTACCTGATCTTCTGTGTAGCCCTTTTCCTGGCAGAAGAGAGGGATCATGTTGTTAAGGTCTGAACCTGTCCAGCAGAGGATAGTCAGCTTGTCGCCGTCATCGGAAAGCTCTGCAGTAGATGCTGCAGGTGCGTCACCGCNGTCATCAGCAGGTGTAGCCTNGNCGCCGTTGTCGCCGGCAGNAGCTGNTGTTGTGTCTCCGNCGTTATNAGNGAGCGTNTGTTNNNNCTNTCTGACTCTCCTGTGCTGCAGCCTGCGAGCATGGTTCCAGCACATGCAAGAGCTGCGAGAAGAGCAATGTTCTTCTTAAAATTCTTCATTTGGTTTTTCCTCCTTAAAATAATATTATATTAATAACTTAATATAATAAACCAAAGTTGTTTTTCATCGGCTGATTTTCTTCACCGATGAGCCTTCTATGAAACAACCGTCAACGATCACCGTAGGCGCGTCGTCGGAGATTTCCTTTCTTATCAGAGCGATAAGCTGTCTTGCAGCCTCCGCCCCTATGCGGTTCGTGTCCTGCTCAAATGTGGTGAGCCGCGGGTTCAGGACTTTTGAAAGAAGTATGCCGTCATACCCAACTATCGAAATATCGTCGGGGACGCTCATTCCAAGCTTTTCAAACGCCGTCATAGCTCCCACCGCCGAAAAATCGTCGGGCAGGATTATACAGGTGGGCGGGTCGTCAAGCCTGACAAGCTCCGTAGCAAGCTTCTCCGTGGTCTCGGCGTCGTGATAGATGCCGTGAAGCAGATAATCGCTCCTTAAATCTATATTCAGGCTTTTCAAGGTGTCGCGGTAGCTGTTTACCCTTTCCGTCGTTACTCTTGACTCTTCGCCGTAAATATATGCAATTTTTCGGTGTCCCATTCCGTAAACGTACTCAACTATCTTCTTCATACCCAAAGCGTTGTTGGACATCACGGCGGGCTTTCCCTTGAATTTGTAATCTATAGTAACGGCAGGCACAGAGCTGTTGAGAAGCTCCGCAATGCTGTCGTCCTCAAAATCGTCAACGCAGACAACCGCTGCCCCGTCGACATTTCTGCATACGCAGTGTTCGTAATATGTCATTTTATTATCGCCGATACGGTGGCTGATAAAAGTAATATCATAACCGTTAGCCTCGGCTTCGTTCTTGAAACCGTTCAGAACCGCCGCAAAGTGGCTGTGGGTAAGTCCGCTTTGAGCGCGTTCCGCAAAAAGGACGCCGAGATTATATGTACGATTCGTTTTCAGCGCTCTTGCCTGGGAATTGGGCAGATAACCCATTTTCTTGGCAGTTTCCCGAATCATAGCTTTTGTAGACTCGCTGACATCCTTATGATTATTCAGCGCCTTGCTGACCGTGGCAATTGAAACACCGCAGGCAGAAGCTATGTCCTTGATTGAAACCATACCATTTCTCCCGCTAAAAAAGTTTCAGCTAAACATTCGGAATATCTTTAAACGTTTTCGCTTGTTACTTAAATATACAACTGTTTTTCAATTCTGTCAATGGTTTTCGCAAATTACGGGTGAAAAATAGTCTTTTTGCATAACATATCCTAAAAAATTTAGTCTTTTTGCCCAATCAAATAAGACCAAAATATGAACGTAAAACCACGATTTTCCACCCATACGTCAAATTACTGCAAATGTTTCAGTATTTTGGCTGCTTTTTTGTTAAATGTGCAAAAATTTCCTATTTTGCGTCCACAAATCCCACCTTATGGTACGCCTTTGAAACTATTTTTCCGCTTATGGAAAGCGCCGCCTTTGCGCCGTTTGTGTAACATTCTTTCAGATACGCCTTGTCAGCCATGAGCCGCGCGAATTCCTCCCTGACAGGCTTTAACCAGTCCGCAACAGCCTCGCCAACCGCAAGCTTGAAGTCGCCGTAGCCCTTGCCCTCGAATTCCCTTTCGATCGCGGCGTTATCCTTGCCCGTGGCGCAGGAGTAAATCGTCATAAGGTTGCTCACACCGGGCTTATCCTCGGCGTAACGCACCTCCGAGCCGCTGTCCGTCACCGCCCTCTTGAACTTGCGGATTATCACGTCGGGTTCGTCCAAAATCAAAATGCAGGCGTTAGGATTTTCGTCCGACTTAGACATTTTTTTAGTAGGCTCTTGGAGTGACATTACCTTTGCCCCCGTCTCGGAAATAAACGGCTCGGGGACGGTGAAAAAGTCGCCGTACTTGCCGTTGAAACGCTGCGCGATATTTCTCGCAAGCTCAACGTGCTGCTTCTGGTCAATTCCCACGGGGACTAAATCCGCGTTGTACGCAAGAATATCCGCCGCCATAAGCACAGGGTATGTGAACAGTCCCGCGTTTATATCGTCGGGGTGCTTGGCAGATTTATCCTTAAACTGGGTCATTCTGGTAAGCTCGCCGTACTGTGTGGAGCAAGCCAGTATCCAGTTCAATTCGGGGTGGGTNGGGGCATGGCTCTGAATAAACGCCACGGAGCGTTCGGGGTCAATGCCGCAGGCAAGCAGAAGCGCATAGGACTCCAAAGTCCTTCTGCGGAGCTGTGCAGGGTCTTGGAACACGGTAATAGCGTGCATATCCACNATNGAGTATATGCAGTTATATTCGTCCTGAAGCTTTCCCCAGCGNGANACCGCGCCGATGTAGTTGCCTAAAGTNAACGTACCCGTAGGCTGTATACCGCTGAAAATCACCTTTTTATCCTTGTCGAACATAAAAAATCCTCCAATGTTAATAAAAAATTTACAAACATAGCAAAACAAGCTGACANAGGCTGGATNTANGTGGCAAGAGACTTGCTTAGGAAACATCCTCTAACCTCTAACCTCNANCCTCTAGCNTCTANNCAAACATTTCTTTGGAAAGCTTTCCAAGTATCTCACAGCCCCTTACAAGCTGCTCGTCTGTAGGCGTGGAAAAATTCATTCGGAAGCTGCTTGTAGGGTCGTCCTCATGAATGGTAAAGGCGTTGCCGGGAACTACCGCAACCTTGGCTTCAACAGCCTTTTTGCAGAATTCCGTCATATTACAGCCCTGCGGCAAAGTCGCCCAGATGAACAATCCGCCTTGGGGACGGGTCACCGTTATCTTGTCGGAAAAATTCCTGTCGATTTCCGAAAGCATAAGCCCGCACTTTTTGCGGTATATCTCACGTATTTTTACCAGATGTTCCTCAAAATTGTAATTATTTACAAATTCATCGGCGATCATCTGTGCAAGGATATTTGTGTGAACGTCCGCGACCTGTTTGCAGACCACGATTTTCTGCGCCGCTTCTTTAGGCGCGGAAACAAAGCCCACGCGTATTCCGGGGGCAAGCACCTTTGAGAAGCTTCCGCAGTAAATTACCCTGCCGTCGGTGTCGAGAGACTTTACAGAGGGTATATTTTCTCCCTCGAAGCGAATTTCGCCGTAAGGGTTGTCCTCCAATATCATGACATTGTATTTTTTTGCCAGTTCGTAGACCGTCTTGCGGCGCTCATATGACATACAATTCCCCGTTGGGTTCTGAAAATTCGGGATAAGGTAAATAATTTTCGTGTTCTTATTTGCCTTGAGAGCCTCCTCAAGCTTCTCGGCGTTAATGCCCTCGTTGTCCATTTCAACGCCCACAAGATTTACGTTGTAGGACTTGAAAGAATTGATACTTCCGATAAATGACGGCGACTCGCAGATAAGCGTATCTCCCTCGTTGAGGAAAATTTTGCAGGAAAGCTCGTTGCCCTGCTGACCGCCCGAAGTGATTATAACGTCGTCAATGTCGGCATTATAGCAATTCTGAGCCGCCAGACGCTTTTTAAGAGTTTCACGCAAAGGCGTGTGACCCTCGGTAATGCTGTACTGCAAAGCGGCAACAGGGTTTTCAGCCAGAATTTTCCTTGTGATTTCCTCCACAGCCTTAACGGGAAAGGCTTCGGGAGCAGGATTTCCCGCCGCAAAGGAAATAACGTCGGGGAACGCCGTAAATTTAAGTATTTCACGTATCGCGGAAGCTTTCAGCCCCGTGACCTTGTTTGAAAATGAATATTCCATAAAATTCCTCCGATAAATTTACAAATCTGATTTTATTATAGCACATAATTTTCCCAATGGCAACATAAAATTTAGAAAAATCAAGGAAATAATTATAAATTTTAATTTGTAGGGGCGGGGTTTCCCCGCCCGATTTTGCGGAACAGCGGGACGGGAAACCCGTCCCCTACAAAATCGTTAATAAAAATTATTGGAAGGATATGACAAAATGAAAAAACAAGGTTTTTTACTAAGCTCGGCGATACTGATTTTTTCGGCAGTGCTTGCAAAGCTGGCAGGGGCTTTGTTCCGAATACCCCTTGCAAATATGCTGGGCGGAACGGGCATGGGCTATTTTTCGGGTGCTTACGGCATTTTTATGACGGTGTACGCGGTGTCGGTAACGGGTCTCCCCGCCGCCGTGGCAAAGCTTACCGCCGAAAATTCCGCCCTTGAAAGATACGGCAACCTCCGCAGGGTCAAGTCCTCGGCGATCATATTTTTCTCTCTCACGGGACTTGCCTTTACCGCCGCAATGCTCCTCCTCGCCTACCCTTTCTGCGTTTACGTCAACGACAGTCCCGAGACCGTCCCCTCGGTTTTGGCAATTGCCCCCTCAATCTTTTTCGGCTGTGTAACGTCGGTGTATCGTGGTTACTACGAGGGCTTGCGTAATATGTTCCCCACGGCGGTCTCCCAGATTCTGGAGGGAATTGTCAAGCTTTGCGCGGGACTTGCCCTTTGCCTTTGGGTGCTGAAAAATCCCGACAAGGTTCAATCTCTTTGCGGATTTTTTAACTGCACGCAGCTTTCCCTTGCCGCCGCAGCCGCTGTTTTCGGAATAAGCCTTTCCTCGGCGGCAGGGACTTTTTACCTTATTCTCCGCGACAAGCTTCGTGGAGACGGCATTTCCGAGGAAGAAATACTTGCGGCAAGCGGCGCAAATCAAACGGACAGCCGCCGCAAAATAGTTTCCGAACTGATGAAAACCGCCGTCCCCATTGCTTTGGGAGCGTTGGTGACAAACCTCACGTCCCTGATCGACCTTGTGACGATAATGCGTTCCCTCCGTTCCGCGGCGGAAAAAGCCCCCGATTTTTTCGCAAGGCTTTCGGGAAATGTTTCTGCCGCAGAGCTTCCCAACTTCCTTTTCGGAAGCTTCACGGGACTTGCCGTGACTGTTTTCAACCTTGTGCCGTCCTTTACAAATATGTTCGGCAAGGGTATCCTGCCCGCCCTTTCCGAGGCTTTTGCCGCCCGCGACAGGGACAAGATAAAGCTTTCCGCGGAAAAGGCACTTTTCGTCACGGCTTTGGTGTCTTTCCCCTCGGCGGCGGGAATTTCCGTACTTGCGGGGGAAATCCTTAAAACTCTGTTCCCCTCAAAGCCCGTTGAGACCGCCGCCTGCACCGCTTCTCTGACAATTCTTGGGATTGCCGTGGCGTTTTTGTGCATTTCCTCCACAGCCTTTGCGATTTTGCAGGCGGCGGGACGTCCCGACCTCCCCGTAAAGCTTATGATACCGGGGGTGTTGGTAAAATTTGCAGGAAATATCCTGCTTGTGCCAATTCCCGAGCTTAACATTTCGGGGGCGGCAATTTCCACGCTTTTGTGCTATGCTGTGATATGCGTCCCCGCCGCTGCAATGGCGGCTAATTGCACAAAATTGGATAAAACATACATAAAAGGACTTTTTTGGAAAATAATATACTGCTCGGCAATGTGCGGCGGAGGGGCGTTACTGGCAAAAAATTCATTCGCCCAAACCTTTGACGGGATAATTTTGCTATTAATTTCCATAATTTTCGGTGTAATTTTTTACATAATAAGTACGATTTTATTGGGCATAATTACAAAAAGTACGTTAAAATCGCTGATTTCATAAAAATTTTGAAAAAACCCTTGAAATTATTTGATTTATAGGTTAATATATTAAGGTAGTGTTTTTTCAGAGGTTTTGTTTCCTATGGCGGAAATATTTCGGAGGTTTTTATGGATTTTACTTTCAAGGAAAGATACGATATCGGCGATATGCTTGAAATAATGCGTATTCTGCGCTCCGAAAACGGCTGCCCTTGGGACAGGGAGCAGACCCACAAGTCTATCCGCAAGGATTTTCTTGAAGAAGTTTACGAGGTCGTGGAAGCTATTGACTTAGAGGACACGGCTCTCCTGCGTGAAGAGCTGGGGGACGTGCTTTTGCAGGTGGTTTTCCACTCCCGCATCGAGGAGGAAAAGAACAGCTTCGATTTCGGGGACGTTGTAAACGAGGTCTGCCAAAAGCTGGTTATCCGTCACCCCCACGTTTTCGGGGACGTTACTGCGGAAACAAGCGACGAGGTGCTGAAAAACTGGAACAACATCAAGCAGGAAACCAAAGGGCAGGAGACTTACTCCGAGACCTTGGAAAGCGTCTGCACGGCTCTGCCTGCGTTAATGCGGGCGCAGAAGATAGGACAGCGCGCCAAAAGGGCGGGTATGGATTTTGCGGACGTAAATGATGTGCTGACCTGCCTTGAGGGTGAAATTGCCGAGCTTAAAGAGGCGATAAAGGACGGAAATACTGACAGTATAAAGGACGAGCTTGGCGACGTGCTTTTCTCATGCACAAACCTTGCAAGACATCTTGACTGCGACGCGGAGGAAGCGCTTACATTGTCGGCGGTAAAGTTTACCAAACGCTTCAAAGCCGCCGAGGAACTTATCAGATGCGACGGGATCGACATGAGGTCCCTGAACATAGACGAGCTGGACGCCTATTGGCAGAAAGCGAAAACAAAATAAAAAATGGGATTGTTAAATTTACCCATTAAATTTATGGAGGTAGTTAAAATGACAAAAGCAGAATTGATCACGGCAATCGCAGATAACAGCGGTCTTACAAAGAAGGACGCAGAAAAGGCTCTTAACGCTGTAACAGGTTCTATCCAGGACGCTCTCGTAAAGGGCGACAAGGTTCAGATCGTTGGTTTCGGTACATTTGAAGTACGCGAGAGAAGCGCAAGAGAAGCTATCAACCCCAGAACAAAGGAAAAGACAAAGGTTCCCGCAAAGAAGGTTCCCGCTTTCAAGGCAGGCAAGTCTCTCAAGGACGCTGTTGACGCTAAGTAAGCTATAAATTAAAACGCGGACGGAACGGGCAACTGTTTCCGTCCGTTTTTTATTTAAGAAAGGTTGGTGCATTATGCGTCTTGACAAATATTTGAAAATAACACGGCTCATCAAGCGGCGCACCGTTGCAAACGAAGCCTGCGACGCGGGAAAGGTTTCTGTAAACGGCACAGTCGCGCGGGCTTCCTACGACGTTAAGGTTGGGGACGTTATCGAGATAAATCTCGGCACAAAGCCCCTTAAAGTCAAAGTCCTGAACGTTACCGAATACGCCACAAAGGAAAACGCCGCGGACAATTACACGATTTTGGAGGGCTGATATGGGTCCTTACGAATATATTGTGGAAAAAATTGACGGCGACTATGCGGTACTGCACCGCACGGACATTCAGACCGAGGACACGGTTTTGGTTGCCCGCGCCCTGCTCCCCGATGAGACGGACGAGGGTACACGTCTCATATGGGAAAACTTGGAATACTCGGTAATATAAAAAGGCCTCCCGATTTGCAGCTCGGGAGGCTTTTTGTTTTAAATTATTCCTCTGTAACGTCTTGGTCAGCTTCCTCGATAGCCTCGATAACTTCTTCCTCGGCAGGAGCTTCTTCCTCAACAGGAGGTTCGGGCTTTTCAAGCTTTGCGCCGCACTTGCCGCAGAAAGTATCATCAAAGGGACACTCCGCGCCGCAGTCCTGACACTTTACCATGCCCTTGATTGCCAAAATCTGGCTCTTCATATCGGCAATGGTCTCCAGAGAAGCGGTGATAGAGTTTACAGTTTCTGCCACTTCCTCGGCAGGGTTATCCTTGTAAGTATCGTAGTAGTACTTTCCAAGAATTGTATAATTGTCGCTGATAGAATGCTCCGACGAGATGATCTTAGCGTTGAATTTAGCAACGCTGCTCACCTGCTTTGTCTTTTCGCCGACGGTTTTGCCCGTCTCGGTAATGGTGTCGCCGATTTTCTTAAAAATATCGCTCATAATTATTTCCTCCTAAAAAGTTATATGGCAACACCGCACAAAAATTGCGCACGTCCTGCTTGCATATTTTCCGCCATATTGCACCAAAATTTCTTGACATACGCGAGTATGCCTGCGAAATTTTTGCACAATCTGGCGAAAAATCTGACTGCGCAATCCGCACACAATTTTTGTGCGGTATTGCCATAGGTTTTTGCTTGACAATAATATTATATCAAATATAATATTAAATGTCAATACCCTTTTATAATTTTTATTATATTTTTTTTCGGGGGAACTTCCTTTTCNCTTCCGTATCGGAAAACTTTGGAAAATTCCTCNNCAATTTCATCAATATNGCAGTCCGTNGANGTGTGCAGGACGGCTATNNTCTCCCCTTTTCTGACAAATTCNCCCACAGTTTTNTGGAAAACAATTCCTGCCGTNGGGTCNATGTCCGNCTCCTTTGTCTCNCGTCCCGCGCCAAGCTTAAGGGAAGNCATNCCCGTTTCCTCGCAGGANATNCCGCAGATGTAACCCTCCTCNGCGGCAAAAATTTCCTTTTGCCNTTTGGANTTNTCAAACAAGCCGTGATCCNCGGTAACGTCGGGATCTCCCCCTTGAAGCTCTATCATCTGCCGAAGCTTTTTAAGGGCAGAACCGCTTGCAACNGCTTCCTCNGCCATTTTTCGGCAAGCNGTTTCGTCACCCTTTCCCGCCGTGAAAATCATCTCCGCCGCAAGNGTCAGGGACACCTCCATAAGGTCNGCGGGGGCGTTNCCTTTCAACGCGTCAATGGCTTCCATGACTTCAAGGGAGTTTCCCACCGTCCGTCCCAAGGGCTTATCCATGTCGGTGAGGACAGCCGTGACCTTTCGNCCCGCAAGCTTTCCAACTCTTACCATTTGTTCCGCAAGCTTTTCCGCGTCAGCCTCGTTTTTCATAAACGCGCCGCTGCCGACTTTTACATCGAGTATAATTCCGTCCGCGCCNGTNGCAAGCTTCTTGCTCATTATCGAGGAACAAATNAGGGGTATGCTGTCCACCGTGGCGGTGGCGTTCCTAAGGGCGTAAATTTTTTTGTCGGCAGGAACAAGCGAACCTGTTTGCCCCGCAACAGCAAGCCCTGCGGTACGNACGATTTCAAGAAATTTTTCATAAGGCAAAGCCGTGTTAAAGCCNGGNATAGCNTCNAANTTGTCGATAGTTCCCCCTGTGTGACCAAGACCCCGCCCCGACATTTTCGGAACAAAAACNCCGCAGGAAGCCACGATTGGGGCAACGATAAGGGTAGTTTTGTCCCCAACGCCGCCTGTGCTGTGCTTATCCACGTTAAAGCCCCCNGTGTCGGGCTTNAGCATATCTCCCGACCGAGCCATNGCCATNGTNAGGTCAACAGTTTCCCTGTCNGACAAAGAATTAAAGCATACCGCCATAAGGAGCGCGGACATCTGATAATCGGGTATTTTGCCGAGGGTATAACCCTCGACGACCCAATTTATCTCNGCNGTNCTCAATTCGACGTTATGCTTTTTTTTGGTAATTATTTCATAAATTGTCATAAAACTTCAATTCCCGTAAAATAAAATTTCAATATTTCAACATAAGAATAACCCTGTTTTCCGAGAATATTCGCGCCGTTCTGGCTCATGCCGACGCCGTGACCGTAGCCGTATGTAGTAAACACAAAGTTCGTGCCGTCAAAGTACACGTCGAAAGCCGCGCTTTTCAGCCTGTAGCCGAGAACATTCTCACGGAGCTTTCTTCCCGAAATTGTTTTCTGACCGTCAACGCTTATGTCGGAAACATAGTTGCCGTCAACATATCCCGTCACCGTCAGCCAGTTGTATGGGTTGTTTGAAAGCGTNATNCCGAGACAGCTTTCAAGATTTGAGCGCATACTGCTTTCGCTTACGGTCATTGTTGAGCCGTAATTCGGGTCGTACTCCGCGTCAAGGGGGCAGCGGACGCTTACAAGATATGGAACATANCCGCCCCAGACGTTCCGCGCGTCGGCTGTGTAGCCCGAAGAGGAAGCCATATAAACCGTCTGCGCCACCTCGCCGTTGTAGTAGCAGCAAANTCCCCAAACCGANGANACTANATTCTGAATNCGCTGNGAGGGGTTTNTCTTTATCAGAACCGTNGGGGTCAAGCCGTTTACGTTGTGNTACTTGACGTATGAATAAGCCGCAACAGCCTGCGCCTTGATAGCCTCGTCGCTGAAGCTNTCGGAGATCTCGTTGTTCACTATCCAGCAAATAAGGTCGTAAGCGTTCACGGTATGTACAGANCCCTCANATTTTGCNGTAAANGTCTCGTTTGAGGAAACGCTTCCNGCCGCCTCGGGAGTTACNGTAACGCCNGTATCTTCNGAAATNTNCTCATCAGAGAAGATCGTCTGGACAAAGTTATCCTCCGTTGTCTCGGGAGGAGCTTCCGTTTCCCAGACCGGCTCGGTCTCCTGCGGCTCGGTCGTCTGCTCTGTTTCCACATATAATTCGGTTTCCTCCGGGTCGTCCTCGGAATAAAGAGTATCGTTTTCCTCGCTGTCCTTGGCATATATTTCCTGCTGCTGCGCTTCCGTACCCTTTTCCGAAAGCTCGTCAACGTCAAAGTCCTCGGGCAGGTTTTCATCAAACTCGTCCACGGGCTTTTCCGTCTCTGCGGGAGCTTCATTGCTTTCCGCGTTTTTATCCGCTTCCGTAACTGTCACCATTGCGGGGACAGCCTCAATATGCTCGGGATTGTCCTCGTCGTCTGACATATCGTCGAAATCCAGATTTTCGCGGACTTCCCCGCTGTTTGCCGTCTTGGTCTCGGACTTTTCTTCCTCTGCGCCGCCCGAAACAAAGTCTTTCTCAAAAGCCTGCGTTTCGGAATATTCGGCGGAATAGTAATATTCGATAGGGATAGTTTTTTCCTCAACGTCGTCCACCATGCAGAACGCAAATATATAGAACACGCCGATAAATAAAATTCCCGCTGCGCCTCCGAGTTTTGTTTTTAAGTTCATCAGAACCCCTCTTCCTGTTTTTGACATCTTATACTAATATGCGGTAAAAACTGCACATTAGATCAATGAATTATCAATTGACCTTATGCGGCAGGCTCTGCCTGCTCAACGTACGTGCCGCCGTTATACTTATAGTATACCGCGGGCCATTTCGGGTTGGAGTTTACTTCAAATCCCGACAAGTCCAGATTTTCCACAGTTTCGCCGCTGCGGAGCTTCCTGCCGATTATAACGTGGCGGGAGGGTTCCCACTCA